>DATCQV010000149.1:0-61843 GCA_036569325.1 Mucilaginibacter sp.
GTGTAAGATGTCGTCCCAACGGTTTACCTGCAAAATGGTGATGTTATTGTCTTTTTTGTAGTTACCAATCTGCTCAACAATTTTCATACGTTCAGCCATTTTCTGGATCACCAGGTCGTCGATCTTGTCGATCTGGCTGCGCAGTTCTTCCAGTTTATCTTTCACGTCGGCATTGCGGATCTCTGGTTTGCGCAGCGTAAGATGATCGATGATGTTGGCCAGCGCATCAGGAGTAACCTGTTGTTTAGCATCGGTCCAGGCTACGGTTGGGTCGATGTGCGATTCGATCATCAAACCTTGCATATCCAGGTCGAGCGCTTTTTGGGCGATGTAGCCAATCAGGTCGCGGTTGCCGGTAATGTGGCTTGGGTCGTTGATCAAAGGCAGTTCAGGCGCCAGTGTTTTCAGGCTGATGGCCAGGTCCCACATTGGCTCGTTACGGAACGCGCTCTTTTCGTGCGATGAAAAACCACGGTGAATAGCCGCCAGTTTGGTGATGCCAGCCTGGTTAATACGCTCGATAGCGCCGATCCATAATGAAAGATCAGGGTTTACCGGGTTTTTCACCATTACCGGCACATCAACACCACGCAGCGCATCGGCAATTTCCTGTACGGTGAACGGGTTAACGGTTGAACGTGCACCTACCCAAAGGATGTCTACGCCTGCAGCTAAAGCTTCTTCTACGTGTTTAGCATTAGCAACCTCCACGGCCGTTGGCAGGCCGGTTTCTTCTTTAGCGCGTTTTAACCATTGCAGGCCAATGCTGCCAATTCCTTCAAACTCGCCCGGGCGGGTACGCGGTTTCCAGATGCCGGCGCGCAGGGCGGTTACCTTGCCGGTTTTAGCTAATAAATGCGCGGTGGCAACCAGTTGGTCTTCCGTCTCGGCGCTGCATGGACCGGCAATCAGTAAAGGTTCGTTTACGGCCTTAATCCATGTGTTTAATGGCTGTATGTTCAAATTCAGTTTCATCGTTCTTTGTTTTTAGATCCCGTTTCCGGGGTGATAATTTTATATTTTAATTTGTTTTGGGTTTCTTATTAATTCAGTTTTTTTACGGTGATGTAATTGCGCTGCCTCTTTTCATTTTTTGCCGGCTTTTTTTCGGCTTCATCATCATGCCTTTCGTACTCGCCGAGAATGTTGAAGTTTTGCGTGTATTTCAGGATCTGCCTGATGGCGACGTCATATTGCTTCGAATCTTCCCACTCTACGTCCACATAAAAATTATATTCGTTACGCTTGCCTAAAATTGGCATACTCTGAATCTTGCTCATATTGAGGCTTTGCTCGGCGAAGATGTTCAGCACTTTGGCCAGTGCACCCACATTGTTGCTCACCTGGAAACATAACGACGCTTTGTTAGGCGTTTTCCTGGTTACGTTTTCATGATGCGTAAGGATCAGGAAACGGGTAAAGTTCTTCTTGTTCGATTCGATGCGGCGTTCCAGGACATCCAGTCCGTACAAACGTGCGGCCAGCGTGTTTGCAATGGCCACTGTATCGGTCAACTGCTCATCGCGGATGCGTTTGGCGCAGGCAGCGGTGTCGTTGCTTTCTACAATTTTTAAGTGTGGGTACTCGTCAAAGAAATCAACACACTGGCGTATGGCTATCGGGTGCGAAGTTACATTCTTCACATCCTCGAACTTAACACCCGGCAAAGCCATCAGGTGCAGCTGGATTGGCAGGTAAATCTCGCCCACAACCGGGAAGGCATAGCTTAACAGCAAAGAATAGTTGGGCAATATGCTGCCTGCAATACTGTTCTCGATGGCCATTACCACATAATCGGCATCACCATTTTTCAATGCCTCGAAAGTTTGCTTGAACGAATTGCATTCAATGGTCTGAATGTTTTCGCCAAAGTATTTAAAGGCCGCTTCTTCGTGGAAGGAAGCGCGGATACCCTGTATGGCAACTCTCGGAGTTTGGTTTTTCATAAAACGTTATTAAAGCAAAAAGTCCCGGTTTTTGGCCGGGACTTTTCAGTTTCTTTATATGGTTTTTAAAGCATATTAGTCCCGGCTCGTACTGGTAAAGTAAAAGTAGTAACCGTAAAAATATGCGCTGTTAAATTTCATTTCTTTGTTATTGCGATGTAAATGTACGGTTTAAAATAGACTTGTCAATAGAAAATTTTATTTTCCTGAAAATAATTGGGGTGAACAGAATTTTATTTGGTAAAACTACATTATCGATATATCTTGTCGCTGAAAATACACGTGTCAATCGGCCTTTGCAAAATACTTGATCATTTCACCCGTTACGCCATTACCACTAATATTTTTTGACAATGTAAGTGAGTTAGAGCCTATAAGCGCTATTTTCCATGATGCTTCTTCACGCTCTCCATAAAAATTAAGTGTGCCTTGTTGAAGTGAATATTGAAAATCTCCTCTTGCTGTGTTACTTAATCCGGTGGTTTTGGTGTTGAAATCCAGTGTCATCTTTTCTGTGGTGTCAGCCTGGTCTTTATAAATACTGCCCGGAGGAGTATAGGTGACAGTCGTTTTAGTTTCCAACCATTTTCCTTCAACAACATTGTAAGCTATCAGATCTTTTTTGCATGATGATGCCGCAACAAGCACAGCAATCAATATCATAAAACTTTTCATCATCATTTTTAAACTAATGATTTATACCGCTCCTTTAGCATCTCCATCATATACACATTAATATCCCATTGATTAGCCACCGGCATTTTAGTATAAGGCACGGCCGGCATATATGGAGCCGGGCCAAATTCAGGACTGATAGTCAACAATTCGGTGCCGCTTTTTAAACGGTGCTGAACTATCTGGTCCCACCAGTTTAAATGCGCCTGCACCTCGTTAGCCCACTCAGGCGCCCGCGGGTCGCTCACTTGCGCCGATTCTCCATGACCAACCCTTGCATGGATATGAACCGTGCGGCTTATAGCAACGTCAATAGCTTCCTGCTGATCTTCCAGCAAGCTCTCCGACACGTTGCACCAATGTGAAAAATCGGCAGTGATCACTACATCGGGGTTTTGCAGCAGCAGTTCTTTAGTAACGTGCGCCGCGAACAGTGCCTTATTACGGTGGGTTTCGTGGGCAACGACTATACCGGTTTCATCAGTTATTTCCTTAGCCAGTTTAAATAACTCAGCATTTTGAAGAGCGGTAAAGTAATCTTTACCCGTTTGTGAATCGATCATCAAAGGTTTAAGGTCGATGATGTTCTCCAGGTGCTTCCTGAAGTTTGCCTTCTGCAGCTCCAGGTCTTTCTCAAACGACTGATAGTACTGCCCAATAAGCAACAGTCCGTGTTTTTGCAGCGCGGTTGCTATTTCGTCTTTTTCGCCGGCATCAAGAGGAATAGGCGTTTCAACACCGTCGTACCCTGCTGCCTTTACTTTGGCGCAAAAATTATCCCAGGTAATGTTATCAGAACCCCATTTAGGGCAAAAGAATTTGATTTGCATAATGGAAATAAAGATGAAAATTTATTTTCTGCTGTCACAATTTTTTGTGAGTGGTCGTCTAACTTCGAAACAACATCTTTTTACTTAAATTACGGTTATGAAAATTTTAAAATCATCGGCAATATTAACACTCCTTATAGTCTTAGCCGTTACTACAACGGTATCTGCCCAAAATAACGATGCTTATGTTTACAAGCCTGCATCGCAGGAACTATACAATACCATCGCTCGAATGGATAGTGTTTATTTTACTGCCTACAACAACTGCGACATGGAAAAACAGGCAGCTATATATTCAGACAGCATTGAGTTTTACCACGACAGGGGCGGATTAGAAACCTCAAAACAAAATTTACTGACTGCCATTAAGAATAACATTTGCGGTAAGGTTACGCGTGTGCTGGTAAAGGGAAGTATGGAAGTTTACCAGATACCCGGTTACGGTGCCGTTGAGATTGCCCTGCATAAGTTTATTAATCACCAGGAAAACGATTCGGTTTCTAAGCCCGACAAGTTTATAGTAGTTTGGCGGCAGAGGGGCGATAAATGGCAGATAACGCGGGTGATTAGTTTGCATTGATAAACCTCGAAATCGCTGCGTCAAGCGCCCACGCTTGACGCATAATAATCGTAAGCGTCCACGCTTACAAAACCGGTTAATAAATAACTTTTAAAGGGCTGTCCGGATTGGCGCTGCTATACCAAAATTCATGTGCCGAGCCAACAAATCCTGCTTTTACAGGATTTTTATGTATGTAATCTATTTTCTGATCTATAACCGCCGCCGAGTAAAGTAAAACAGGGTAGCTTCCGTTTTGCCAAAACTGATGGTTGGTATTTAGCGGATTATATTTACCCGCTTTCTCAAATGCCCGAAGCATCCAATCGCGCCGGCTTTCCTGTGCGTTTTCTTTAATCATCTTATAGAGGCCTTTCGAGGTAAAAGTTTTAAAGTCGCGCAAAATGTTGCTCAGTGACCCTTCAGGTACGTTAGCAACCATATGAATATGATTGGTCATAATTACATAAGCATAAATATGAAGGTTTTTGTTCTGCTGATTCCAGGCAAGGTTTTCGATTATATAGTCGTTGTAATACCTTCGGGTGAATACATCGATCCAATCAACAACGGTGAGTGTAACAAAGTAAAGATCTTCGGTTGAAGCGGTGCGTGACATTGAATAAATATGGATATTTAATTTAATGTCTGCAATTTTTGTAAGCGTGGACGCTTACAAATTTTTACGTCCAAGCGTAGGCGCTTGAACGGGCGATGAGTTATATAAAAAATTACCGCCACTTCAAGCGCCCACGCTTGAAGTAAAGCAGTTGTAAGCGTCCGCGCTTACGATATAAACTACGCCGCCGTATTTTCCTCCCATTCCCTTTGCAATACCCGAGCGGTTTGCGTACTGCCGTCATGACTCCATCCCGGAGGATTAAAAAGATACTGTAGTTTGCTCTTAAAGGTAGGCGCCTTTTTCACATCGGCCAGCAACGCTTTCCATTCATGGAAAAGGATATTTACCGGGCCTAAGTCGTCCGGCTGGTGTGTAAGGCCATATTTAACCGGCTCGGGCAGGTTTTCGTCGCGGAAGGTGCCAAACATCCGGTCCCATATAATTAAAACCATGCCCATGTTCTTATCCAGGTAGGGAATATTTGATGCGTGGTGCACCCGGTGGTGCGATGGCGTCACAAAGATCAGCCCGTACCATTTGGGTAGTGGGATGTTGTATTGCGTGTGCACCATGTTGCCATAAAGCTGCGTTATCAGGTAGGCATATAAAATATCCACAGCAGTAAAGCCCATCAACGCCAGCGGCATGTAAAAGAATACGCGGTAAAGCGGCTCAAAAACAGTAGACCGGAACCCTGTAGTAAAATTAAAATGCTCCGACGAATGATGTGTTACATGTATAGCCCAGAACAGCCGGCAGTAATGCCCGGTATAATGCAGCGCCCAGTATAAAAAATCCTGCACCACAACCAGCACAAACCAGTATAAAAAGATATTGGAGATCGCAAACAACCTGAACTTCCATGCAAAATTGAGAATGAAAAAGGTAGTGCCCCCAACGGCAAGGTTTAGTAAAAAGGCAAGCGTTGTAAGATAAATATTGGTTAGCGTATCCCGTTTTTCATAGTATTGCCGGTTCTCGCGATAGCTGAACCACATTTCTAAAACGGTAAGCGACACCAGCAGGCCAATTAATACAATTACGGCATCCTGACGAGGATTGAGGTGGGGCATTTTTATAACTCAGCGTAATATGATAAGCTTTCGCAAAGTTCGGTATCTGTACAAATATTATCAAGGCTGCATGAGCCTATTGCGGTCAATAACGTGCAATTTATTTTACCGCTCTGGTTCTTTTTATCCTTCAGCATTATGGCACATAGTGTGCTGAAGTCGGTTGCGGCAAGGTTGTATTTTGGATAGAGGCCGAGGATTACTTTTACAATCTCGCTCAACGCTTCTTCGCTTAGCCCTGTTTTTTTGTGGGAGAGGTAAGCCTCGCAGATCATTCCCAAAGCAATAGCTTCACCGTGAGTTAAAGGATCTTTATCATTAATGAGCGAGTTGGTTTCAACAGCATGACCAATGGTATGACCAAAATTAAGGGCCTTGCGCAATCCTCTTTCAAAAGGATCCTGCAATACCACTTCATTCTTTATTTCAACGGAGCGGTGAATCAGTTGCCCGGATGGTTGGCTCAGGTCGCTGTTTTTCAGGGTTTCCCAATAGGCTGCATCCATAATGAGACCGTGTTTCAGCATCTCTGCATTGCCTGACAGGATCTGGCGGGCGGGTAAAGTTTTCAAAAACTCATCAGAAATAAATACAGCTTTAGGCTGGGTGAATGTACCGATGATGTTTTTGATATTATCCATATCGATACCGGTTTTGCCGCCGACTGACGCATCCACTTGCGAGAGCAGGGTAGTGGGTACCTGCACAAAATCTATCCCCCGCTTAAATGTCGATGCTGCAAAGCCGCCCATGTCGGTTATCACACCGCCGCCGAGGTTGATCATCAAAGCCTTACGGTCGGCCTCGAAATCGATGAGCATTTTCCAGATGCCGATACAGAAATCGATGTTCTTGTTTTCTTCGCCTGATGCAATTTCTATCAGGTCGAAATTTTCATGGCCTTCAAACTGCTTCTGGATCAATGGCAGGCAATGTTCTGAGGTATGCTCGTCTGTCAGAATAAACGCCCGCGAATAGTTGCCGGCTTTTACAAAATTCTCAAGTTCGGCAATGCTGTTCTCGAAATAGATGGGGTAATTATCGCTTTGGATGGTTTTCATGGTTAGATCACTCTGATAATTTCACCGCGAAACTCAACCGTGTCGCCGCGTTTCACCTTCAGGCGTTTGCGGTAATCGACATGGCCGTTGTACATCACTTCGCCCTCTGTAACAACTATTTGTGCCTCGCCACCGGTTTGCACCAGGTTGGTAGCCTTTAACAATTGGATAAGGGGAATATGATCGCCGGTTACTTTAAATTCTATCATCGGTCAGCAAAATTAAACTATTCAACGAATAATGAGATATTTGGCGTGCAATTTATAATTTTGCAGAATTGGTTCATAGTTAATGGTTCATGGTTCATAGCCGAAGCGCCTTTGCAGCTGCTATGAACTATGAACTATCAACCATGAACTATAGTAACTGACCATGATCGAAAAAAATAAACTGTCTTTCGAGGATACGGAGATAGCGTTCCGCCATTCTTCAAATTCCGACCTTAAACGCGCGTACTGGCTATTCAGGGTTATTAATGTTAATTTTTTGGTGAAGATAGGCCCGCCTGTCACCAATTTTGCCATTAAGATAGGTTTACCTATCAAGTGGATGATCAAGGCTACCATATTTAAACACTTTTGCGGCGGCGAAACCATTACCGAATGCAATACAACTATAAAAAACCTTCACAACGGCGGCGTAGGCACCATTCTCGATTACTCTATCGAGGGTGAGGACGACGAACAGGTATTTGACAACACCCGCGATGAGATCATCCGCACCATCGAGCGTGCAGCGGTCGATAAAGCAGTGCCAATTACGGTATTCAAAATTACAGGCGTAGGCCGTTTTTCATTACTGGAAAAACTGGACGAAAAGGCACAGTTAAGCGTAATTGAGCAGGAAGAGTGGGAAAAAGTGCAAGCCCGTGTGCTGGCCATTTGTAAGAGCGCTTATGATAAAGGCGTTCCTGTAATGATAGACGCGGAAGAAAGCTGGATCCAGGAAACCATCGATGGTTTAGCTTTGGATATGATGCAGCGCTTCAACAAAGAAAAGCCTATTGTTTACAATACCTATCAGCTTTATCGCCATGATAAGCTGCAGTCGATAAAAGACGATCATCAGTTGGCGGTTAAAAATGGTTTTATTCTCGGCGCTAAGCTGGTACGCGGCGCTTACATGGAAAAAGAACGCAGGCGTGCTGAAGAAAAGGGCTATCCATCGCCTATTCAGCCCGACAAGCAATCGTCAGACAGGGATTACGACCTTTCACTTGAATATTGTACTGATTATATCGATACTATCGCCTTTGTTGCCGGTACCCATAACGAAGAAAGCTGCCGTCTGCTGGCTGAGCTATTAGACAAAAAGAACATCGACCATAACAATCCGCATGTGTATTTTTCGCAGTTGCTGGGCATGAGTGATAACCTGAGCTTTAACCTGGCCAATGCCGGGTATAACGTTGCTAAATATGTGCCTTACGGTCCTATAAAAGCGGTATTGCCTTACCTGTTCCGCCGGGCGCAGGAGAATACTGCCATTGCAGGACAAATGAGCCGTGAGCTTAGCCTCATCACAAAAGAAGTTAAAAGACGCAAGGCTGTCAAATAAAAAAGACAGCCCACGTTGCGGCTGCCCATAATACTTAAATTCAATATTGCTTTAGATAGTCGGCCCCTATCGGGGCCAAATATTGGTAGAAACAACCGACCCCAAAATCCGCTCCGTCAGGTGCGTAACTTCGACTACAGATTCGATAACTTGAAATACCCCAGATTAATAAAATCAGCCGGCAGGTTTTCTCCCGGCGTTATCTCCACGCGATATTTTCCCTTTAATTCGGGCGACAGGATATCCTCGATCTCATAAATATCATCAACATCAATCCCGTATTTGTCGTCGATATGGGAATTGCCGCCATAATTATTCTCCTCAAAAAATAAGGTCGATTTAGCTTCTTTGAATGCAGCGGACCGGTCCGGCTTTACGGTAAGAACGATATAATGCTGCTCGGCAAACTTGTTTTCCTGATAACCACCAAGGTTGATAAAGAAAAGCTTCCGGGACGAAACGGGTGCATCGGCTGGTACAATCTTGATGCTATAGCCTTCAACTGTATTCACCTCGCGCCAGGCATCAATGTGAATCCTTTCCGGCTCAGGCCAAAAGCCTGGATCTCGGGCACTAAATCACGCAGGGACCTGGCGATGCCGAAAAATACATCGTGCTGTTCGGTGTGGCGGCCGGGTGGCTTGCAGCCAAGCAGTAGCATGAATAATTTTAGCCCGGTTTCAGGAAGATCGTTTGACGACATTGTTACGCAATTGTATGTGATAAAGATATAGATCTTAACTATCCGCGTTCTATATATACTGCCGTTTGTTCAAAAAAAGTATTTTGTGAACATCTGTAAGGATTATGGCAAAATGCAGACTAAGCCAGGAAGCAACGGACCCCGGTTTGTCATCCGTATATCAAATGCGTAAACAATCAAATTCTGAAAAGTTCATTTACGTTAATCTGTTAAACAAAATAAAATAAATGAGAAAGTTCATTTTCCAGTTCCTGTTAATATTTACATCGGTCGGCACTTTTGCCGGCACCTCTGTTTCAAAACCACATCTCGATACCGCTACCTTTGCTACCGGTTGCTTTTGGTGCACCGAGGCCAAGTTTCAGCAGCTGAACGGCGTGGTTAAAGTAACATCCGGTTTTACCGGCGGCCATGTGGCCAATCCAACTTACAAGCAGGTCTGCACCGGTACCACCGGCCACGCTGAGGCCTGTAATATTGTTTTCGATCCTACAAAGATCAGTTATGATGAATTGATTGCCGCCTTCTTCGTAGCGCACGACCCAACTCAGCTCAATCGCCAGGGTAATGACGTGGGTACGCAATACCGATCGGCCATATTTTACCATAATGCCGCCCAAAAGCAAAAGGCCGATTATTACATTGCAAAGCTTAACGCAGAAAAAGCATATCCAAACAAAATAGTTACCCAGGTTATGCCTTACACTATATTTTACAAGGCCGAAGACTATCATCAGAACTATTACACGCTGAATGGAAGCCAGCCATATTGCAAATACGTGATCCAGCCCGAGTTAGAGAAATTTAAAAAAGTATTTAAAGACAAATTAAAGAAATAACGTCACTCATGAAATTAGCCATTTTATCCGCTTTCCTGCTGTTGTTTGCTACCGGCGCATTTGCCCAGCACATTAAAACAACTAATGGACACGAGAACAATCCGTATTATTCCAATACCGATACCAAACACTTGAACGTAAGCAATGCCGAGTGGAAAAAGATCCTTCCGCCCGATCTGTATGCCACCGCCCGCGAGCAGGCCACCGAGCGTCCGTTTACCGGTAAATACTGGAATGCGGACGCAAAGGGGACCTACTATTGCGCCGTTTGCGGAAATGAATTGTTCAGATCTACAGCCAAATTTGCAAGCGATTGCGGCTGGCCAAGCTTTTATCAGCCGGTACGCAAAAATAGCGTGATCTACCGCGAGGATAATTCTTATGGCATGCAGCGCACCGAAGTGATCTGTGCCCGCTGCGATTCGCACCTCGGTCATATTTTTGACGATGGTCCCGCGCCGACGCATAAACGTTTTTGTATGAATTCTGTATCGCTGGATTTTGCACCAGATGGATTGGCGGCTAAATAATTGAAATCTGTCCTAAAGGAGACGCGATGCATCGCGTCTCTGCAAAAGTTAAATTGAAAAAGAAATCGATAACGTAGAGACGCAATGTTTTGCGTCTCTTACCGAGCGATATTCCCACCGGCCCATTCCCTCTAACCACATCCTTCAGAGACGCAATGTATTGCATCTCTAGAAATTATTTCCTCTTCACCCCAAACGCATGCTTCCCCGAAGCGCTGCTTAATACCACCCAATTCCCTTCTGTCCTTAAAGGGGTAACAACTTTCCCGTCAGCCGTCAGTGTATAATTATCACCCAATTTAGGTAGATAGATTTCGGCAGTTGTATTGGCAGGAATAGTGGTATCCATGCTGAGTGAATACCCCGCGTCCTGCTTTAAATTAACTAATATATCTCCGTGAATAGTAGGGAGCTTCATTTTGGCCCATTTCAGATCGCCGGGCTGAGGCTTGATGATGATCTTTCCATACCCGGGCTCGGCGGGCTGAATGCCCATGATGAGGCGCGGGATTAAATGCGCGGGCGATGCGCTCCAGGCGTGGCTCCAGCTCAGGTCATGCGGATCATATTTCAGGTCCCAGGCCTCTGTGGTCATAGTGGCGCCGACCCGGATCATGTTCAGCCAGCCCCGGTCGGAATCGTTAGTCATCAATTGCAGGGCATAGTTTTGCTGTTCGGCATTATACAGGCCTTCAAACAGGTAATTGGCAGCGTACACGCCACAGGCCATCCACTTCGATTTGATATAATTCACCACACTTTCCTTTTGCGCTTCAGGCACTAAACCGAAAGCCAGCGGGAACAGGTTAGCCTGTATCGATGCATGGCGGCTACCGATTCCGTCGAAATAAATGCGGCTGGTTTTGTCAAAAAAGTCCTCGTTAAACTTTGCTTTTACCTTTTCGGCTTTTGTGGTGAACAGAGCGGCATCATCATCATGGCCTGTCGCGGTGGCTATTTTCGCCATCAGTACCAGTGCGCGATAATAGAAAGCATTTACAACGGTGTTATAGTCTTTGCGTTCGTAATTGTCGGTTTCGCCATTTGGGTAGATGCCCTGGTCGGCATCCGGCCAGTCGTCAATATCATGCAGCATATCGCCGTTGTAGTGGATCGAAGCAAGAAAATCCTTGGTTTGCAGGCCGGTGCGTGAACTGATCAATCCTTCCGGCGTTTCCAATGCCATCAGTGTTTTGGCTTTCAGATCGGTATAGTATTTTTCGATGAGTTCGGTATTGCCCGTGTACAGGTAATCGGCCCAGGCCATAAACACGCTGTGGTTGATCCATTCGGTGGGCCAGCTTGCGTGATAGATCAGGTTTTCGGTACTATAACGCGCCGTCGAAAATTCCCGGTCGATGGCATAGTGGCTCATCTGCTGGATATAACAATCGGCCTCATACATCATCCGCTCGCGTTCGCTGTTGGCAAAATCGCCATTAAACGTATTGGCGATGGTAGAGTAGCGGCACATTTCATAGATCTGGTTCAGCCGGTCGTCCGAGCTGCTGAACGACGAAGCATTATAGTTAAAAGTCACTGTAAGCGCCTTCTGCGTTATTTTATTTACAACGAGTCCCGGCATTGCCTGGATCTCCGCATACCTGAACGGAATCACTTCCGGAAACTGCAGCGGCATTACCTGGCTCCACGGAAACTGCGGCACGAAACGTGGTAATTCTAATACATAATCATTTACGCCCTGTTTCAATGCGATCTTATAGGTGTCGTACAAGATACCGCCGCCCGGTTTGGTATCTATCGAATCGCCGATGCCCTTTTCGCCGATAGCCAGCGCCAGTGAATCTTTGCCCGATCCGGAGGGTGCCCAGGTTATGTTAAGCGTGAGATAGGCGAATGCATCTTTCTTAAAATCATAAAACCAGTTGCCATTCTTTTGCCTGATGCTCTTTATGGGAGCCACATCATGATAAACTACCGGGTCGCGATCTTCAAAGGCCCATACTTTTTTGGGTGTGCCATCCGCCATTTCTATCCACCGGCTTTCATCAGGCCATATTCGTTTTACATCAAATTCACCGGTATTGAATTTCTGCGGCTCACTCCAACCCGAGCGTTTGCCCGTTCTTCCCCAGTTGCAAACGCGCCAATAATAAGTATGATTCGGTTCCAAGGCCTTACCCGCATATTTTATATTGATGGATTGTGCCGATGCTGTTTTCCCGGTATTCCACATATCAGGCTGATCTTTGGCCAGCAGGGCAGGGGCGGAGGCCACTTCAATCTGATACCCGGTTTGGTAGTCTTCCTTTATCCCGGCGTTTACTATCCAGCCAAAATCAGGATTTTTATGGGTGATCACCGCCGATTCGGGATGCGAAAGCAGGTTGCATAATAACCCTGTCGGTGCATTCTGGGCAGACACTTTTAAACAAATAAAGAGAGGAACAGCCAAAAGGAAATAACGGAATTTGTTCATGTCAATTATAAGTTATCCATTGATCGGTGGTAAATAAGCGGATTGTGGGCCTCGTCATTTAATACATCGCCTACTTTCAGGGTGCGGAGATATTCTTCCGGAAGGATATTTGCCGTGCCGTTAAACACATTACCGTCGGGCATGTAGGCACAGGTCATAGCCCTGCGGAAACCGCTGGTCATGTTGGCGTTGGCGCCGTGAATGGTGAGTCCGTTATGAAACGAGCAGCTTCCGGCCTTCATGGGCGCCGCGGCCGATTTGGTTAGCGCAAACTGTGGGTACACCTCAAAGATTCCGTCCATATTTTTGCCGATGCCTTTGTTTTCAAAAGTGGTTTGCTTGTATGAACCCGGAATAAAGAACAGGCAGCCATTCTCTAAAGTAGCATCGTCCAGCGCAACCCATATCGATATGGCGTTGCGATCGGAGAACGACCAGAACGGCGTATCCAGGTGCCACGATGTAGGGTTAGCCCAGGGGCGTTTAAATAAAGCCTGGTCATGCCAGATGCGGATGCCGTCCACACCTGAAAGCTGGCTTGCCAGTTTTCCAATCCGTTTGTCAAACATCAGTTCCCTAACGCCTGCATCGGTTTGCCAGAGGTTCAGCAGCTGGTCGAATACCTTACCAAAATAGGCGGCATCCTCATTGATGCCATCGTCCTCACCATTTACAACATCGCGGCCCGGCATTTTGCGGCCGGCGCGTTGTTCAACGGCATGCATAACAGTATAGCGCCAGTGTTCCAGTTCTGCAGCCGAAAGGAAGTCTTCAATGACCAGGAATCCATTCTCCCTGTAAAAGCCGATCTGTTCTTCATTTGCCTCGTATTTCATAGTTTTAGGTTTTGATGCAGGGTCACAAAAATTTTAGCGGTAGCTATGTTTTACCAAAACTAATCGATATCATTGCTTAACCATTGTATAAACCCGCCAATTTTTTGTACATTTTGATAATATTGTTAAATCAATAACTCTACAGGTTATCGGTATGCATAATTTCAATAAATATCTGACGCCATCGGCCATCGACGAAAAGTGGGGCTTTTTCGTCACTTCTGTTGGCTGCTCCAAGATTGAGATTAACCAGAGCTACCCTGTTAATAAAGATCATCCCGCAACGCATACCTTCACCTGGAACAAAGGCAGGATATTGAATGATTACTACCTCGTATATATTTCAAAAGGCCGCGGCATTTTCGAATCGTCCGAGACCGGGGCTATCGAAGTAGGGGCCGGCACCTGTTTTTTCCTTTTCCCCGGCGTATGGCATCGCTACAAACCCGATCCGCACGTAGGCTGGGAAGAGTATTGGGTAGGTTTTAAAGGCATGTACCCCGATCATTTAATGTCGCAGCATTTTTTCGATAAACGAAGTCCCTTTATAAATATAGGTTTAAATGAAGGTTTGCAGCAACTTTTTCATCAACTGCTTGATTGTGTGAAGATAGCGCTGCCCGGCTATCACCAGGTAATCAGCGGACTTACCCTGCAAATGCTGGCCCTCGTAAACGGCGTATCGGTAAATGAATATGCTGATGCCGGCAATACTGCCGCAGCCATCATCAAAGCCAAGTTCAGGATGCGTGAATCGATTGAAAGTCCTGTCGAGATAGAACAGCTACTTACCGAGATTCCTATGAGCTACTCCAAATTCAGGCTGGCCTTTAAAAAATCGACAGGCTTATCGCCAAATCAATACTACCTTAACATCAGGCTCAACAAGGCTAAGGAACTGTTAAACTCCACTTCCTTAAATATTAACGAAATTGCCTACCATACCGGCTTCGACTCCATCTTCTACTTCTCTAAACTTTTCAAACGAAAAAACGGCATCTCGCCAAAAGATTATCGCAACGAAAGACCGAAATATTGAGTGTTTTTTTGCTAAGTTTCTCGTTATCAGTGCTCAAAAAATGTCATTTTTTTGTCATTCGCCTATTTAAAATAATATTAATAATAAGTGAAGTGCGCACATTTATTAAAACGGATTGCCGGTGTTATTTAACAATTACCTAACAAATCCCCTGATATGTAAAGTCAATATTTTAAGGGTGTTATGTGTTCGTTAAGTTTGATTTCGGGTGATAAATCATGAAAAGCTATTATTTAAGTTTGGCTTATTGATTAATCCCCGAACATGAAAAATAAGATATTATTTATTACCGGCTCGCTTAATCAAACTTCTCAAATGCACCAGATCTGCCGGTTCCTGCCGGAGTTCGACTGCTGGTTCAGCCAGGTGTTCAGTGATACTAAAAGCTCGGAGTTTTTACTGAAAAGAACCACCTTGTTAAACAAGACGGTGATGGCCGGCCAGTTCAGGGAAAATACCGAAAGATATTTAAGGCAGCATGGACTGCAGATAGATTACAAGGCGCTCAAAAACAAGTACGACCTGGTGGTTTTTTGCAGTGATATGGTTGTACCGCCGCGCCTGCGCGACGCGAAAACCGTATGGGTACAGGAAGGAATGATTGACAGGCTGAATTTTGCCGCGCACGTGGTAAAAACATTCAGCCTGCCTATCTGGATGGCGGGCAATACTTCATTAAATGGCTCAACCAACCTTTGCGATGTTTATTGCGCCGCATCAGACGGCTATCGCGAAGCGCTGATAAAAATGGGCGCGCAACGCAAACGTATTGTGGTTACCGGAATGCCTAACTACGATAACCTGCAACGTTTTGCCAATAATGATTTTCCCTATCGCGATTATGTGATGGTTGCTACTTCTGACATGCGGGAAACCTTCAGATTTGAGAACCGACCTGCATTTATTAAGGAGGCTGTAAAGATAGCCAATGGCCGGCGGTTGCTGTTTAAGCTGCATCCCAATGAAGACTTTCCGCGTGCGCAACGCGAGATAAAAAAATATGCGCCGCATGGTACACTGCTATTCCAGAGCGGTAATACCAACGAAATGATAGCCAACTGCTGCGAGTTGATCACGCAATATTCAACCGTGGTATATACCGGTATAGCGTTGGGTAAAAAGGTGCATTCGTGGTTTGACACCAATGAGCTTTATAAGCTGATGCCGGTGCAGAACAACGGGACATCTGCAGAAAATATAGCAAATGTTTGCCGCGCTTACCTTGCCTTTAAAGGCCCGGGGGCAAGTTTTTTAAGGGAATACGATTATCAGCCGGTTCCATCGGAACGGCAGGCAGAGGAGTTGGTAGCGGTTTAGCGGGGGTATTTATGGGTGAACGAATATTAATAGTTGTGCAGGCCAGGATGGCGTCGAGCAGGCTGCCGGGAAAGGTAATGATGCCGGTACTGGGAAAGAGCCTGCTGGCACGTATGATCGAACGCCTGCAAATGATCAAACATTTTGCAGAGGTGGTTATCGCCACTTCGGTAATGCCGGAGGACGATGTAATAGAACAGGAAGCTGCGAATATCGATGTGCCCTGTTTCCGCGGCAGTCTCAATAATCTTTTAGAGCGGCACTACCTCGCCGCCGTTAAATATGAGGCAGATGTTGTACTGAAAATTCCTTCGGATTGTCCGCTGATCGACCCGAAGATCATCGGCGAGGTGCTCGACTTCTTCTTTGAGAACGACGGTAAATACGATTACGTAAGCAACCTGCATCCCGCCACATGGCCCGATGGTAATGACGTGGAGATCATGACCATGGAGTGCCTTACCAAAACCTGGAAACAGGCCACCCGCCAGTTGGAACTGGAACATACCACACCTTATATATGGGAAAACCCTGATCAGTTTAAAATAGGTAATGTGAGTTGGAAAGATGGCAGGGATTATTCCATGTCGCACCGCTTTACCATCGATTATAAAGAAGATTACGATTTTATTAACCGGGTTTTTGAGGAATTATACAATAGGAACAATCGTTTCAGCTGTGCCGACATCCTGAGCCTGCTGGAAGAAAAACCGGAGATCTATACCATCAATTCAAAATATGCGGGTGTAAACTGGTACCGCAATCACCTCGGCGAGTTAAACACCATTTCATCAAGCCAAACAAGAATATTAAATGCAGAATAGCGAGTTAGAAAATATTGCCCTGAATGTGCGCGAGCATATCGTAAAACTATCCACCGATGGCGGCTGCTTTACCGGCGCCTCCTTGTCGGCTGTAGATATGATCGTTTACCTCTATGCCGAGTTCCTAAACATCAACAAGGATAATTTAGATGATCCGGGCCGTGATTATCTGTTCCTGTCTAAAGGCCATGACGTGCCTGCCCTGTATGGAACGTTCGTTGAGTTAGGCTTGATGGACAAGGATCGCCTGAAAAATCACCTCTCTATCGACGATCATATTTACTGGCATCCCAATACAAAAATTCCGGGTATAGAGTTTCATTCGGGGTCGTTGGGCCATTTGCCATCGGTAGCCATTGGCGTTGCGCTCGATATTAAAATGCGCGGCGGTAACAACAAGGTGATCTGCATTTTAGGCGACGGTGAGCTGAATGAAGGCACCTGCTGGGAGGCCGCGCTGGTAGCCAACGCCCACAAATTGGATAACCTGATCTTCGTGATCGACCGCAATCATTTTCAGGCCAACATGCCTACCGAGGAGCTGATCCCGCTGGAACCTTTGCATGATAAATTCTCGGCATTCGGCGCGGTGGTTAACCGTATAAACGGACATGATTTTGATGCCCTGCGTGGTGCATTTGAAAAATATCCCTTCGCCGAAGGCAAACTGAATGTGGTAATTGCCGATACCGTTCGCGGCAAAGGCCTGCCAAGCATTGAGCGCCGTGCCGATCGCTGGTTCTGCAATTTCTCGGCCGACGAAGTACAAATGCTGTTGCAGGAGCTGCACGGCGAACATTCAACCCAATTAACATCCGAAACCTTAGTAGTGAGATAAATATGTCGTACGAAGAATTATTGACCGAATTATCCATAAACGACGAGCGCTTTATAGTGATGACCGCCGAGAACCGTGCGCTCATCCGCAAGCTGCCGCAACTGCTGGTCAACCGTTTTGTGGATACCGGTATTACCGAACAAACCATGATCGGTGCTGCTGCGGGTTTGGCCCTGCGCGGCCGCATTCCGGTGGTGCATGCGCTGGCATCGTTCCTCTCTATGCGGGCCTTTGAGTTTGTACGTACTGACGCAGGCATCCCATCGCTGCCGGTAAAGATGAGCGCCTTTATACCGGGTTTATTGTCAGACGCCAATGGCCCGACGCACCAGGCCATCGAGGATGTTTCCATTATGCGCGGCATCCCCAACGTAACCGTTTTTGCCCCTGCCGATGAAGACGATATGGTAAAGATGATGCCCGAGATCTGGGGATCACCCAAACCAGCCTACACCCGCATCAATACGCGCCAGACAAGTTACGTTCATGAACCTTTTCAGATAGGTAAAGCCGAAGTTATTTCAGAAGGTACAGATGTAACCATACTGACCTACGGCCTTCTTTTCGAGCAGGCGCTGGTAGCCGTAGAGATCTTAAAAAACGAAGGTGTTTCTGTCGGCCTTATCAATATGCGCAGCCTGAAACCGGTTGATGAAGAAGCGATTCTTAAAGCCGCTGGAACAACTAAACTGGTGGTAACGCTCGAAGACCATTTCCTGACCGGCGGCCTTTACACCATTGTTGCCGAGGTATTGCTGAAAAACCGGCAGACTGCCAATGTGCTGCCATTCGCGCTGAACGAAAAATGGTTTAAACCTGCCCTTTTGCCTGCCGTTATCGAGCACGAAGGCTTCAGCGGGAAACAGGTAGCCGAAACCATCCTCGGTTACAAAACCCAGCACCAGCAGCCCGGAATTTTACAACCCCAATTTGCCGAATAACCCTTAAAGATATGCCAAACAAAGTAGCATTTAACGAAAATTACCCCGATATCATCCAGTCTGACAAGTTGTATCAGCGTGCGCTTAAAGTGCAGAAGCCGGTTACCCAAACACTTGCCAAAGGCCCGGGTCAGTTTACCAAAGGCGTTGCGCCGAAATATTTGGCGAAAGGCAAAGGCTCGCACGTGTGGGATGTTGATGGTAACGAATATATAGATTACAACGCCGCTATCGGTCCGCTGTCGCTGGGTTATACTTACCCGGTTGTAGATCAGGCTATAAAAGCGCAGTTGGAAGACGGTATTACCTTCTCCCTGATGCATCCGCTGGAAGTGGAAGTTTCTGAATTGATCCAGGAAGTTATCCCCAATGCCGAGGCGGTTAAGATTGCCAAAACCGGTGCTGACGTATGCTCTGCGGCAGTTCGTTTAGCAAGAGCCTTTACCGGCCGCGAAAAGATCTTTTGCTGCGGTTACCACGGCTGGCACGATTGGTATATCGGAATCACCAGCCGCAACGCAGGGATCCCCACTGTCATTCAGGATATGACCTTTACTTTCGAGTATAACGATATCAACTCCATCAAAGCCGCATTGGATGAAACTGTTGCTGCGCTGATCCTCGAGCCATTCATATTTGAAGCACCTGCTCCTGGCTTTTTGCAAGAATTAGCAGATGCCTGCAAAGCAAACGGCACCTTGTTGATTTTTGATGAAATGTGGACAGGTTTCCGCATTGCCGTCGGCGGCGCACAGGAGTACTTCGGTGTAAAACCAGATTTGGCGGTTTACTCAAAAGCTTGTGCCAATGGCATGCCTATCGCCTTGCTGACCGGCAGGGCTGACGTGATGGAACTACTCAATTCACAGGTTTTCAGTTATACTACGTTCGGCGGCGAGGCTTTATCGCTGGCGGCTTGTATCGCTACCATTAATGAACTCATCGACAAAAACGTCCCTCAATACCTCGACGAAAAAGGCGCCCTTTTAAAAGACGGTTACAACCAGCTGGCTATCGAAATGGGTATGGATAAGTACACCCGCTGCATCGGCTACAACTGCCGGAGCATGGTGGTCTTTATACCCGAGGCCGGCAATGGCCTGGAAGTAAAAGCACTGATGCAGCAGGAAATGATTAAGCGCGGCATCCTTTGGGCCGGCTTCCACAACATGTGCTTCAGCCATAGCGATGAGGATATAGAATATACCCTTGCTGCCTACCGCGATGTGATGCCGATAATGAAAGAAGCCATTGAAAGCGGCGAGGTAGGCAAATACCTGAAAGGGGAGGTGCTGGAAGCGGTATTCCGCAAGGTGAGCAACTATAACATTAAACCGAAAGCTGTTTGATGTGCGGATGAGAAGATGTGCGGATATGCGGATTTTGAATGTGCGGATGGATGGCACCAACGAACTAATGAACCTCATTGATGCACCAATTACCAATGACAATTGACCAATGACTAATCTTTTTTCCTTAGAAAATAAAACCGCCATTGTAACCGGTGCGCTTGGCCTTATTGGTCGTAAGCATTGCGAGGCTTTGGCTATGGCGGGTGCGAATGTAGTTGTGGCCGATATTAACGGCGAGCAAGCAAAGAAATTTGCTGCTGAGTTGGGCGACAACCATATAGGCATTGCCGTTGATGTAACCAGCAAAGAATCGCTCAACCAAGCATCGGAAGAAATATTGAGCCGTTACGGGAGCGTGGATGTGCTTGTAAACAACGCCGCCATTAACGATATGTTCGAGAGCCCGGCGATGGCGAAAGATCTTTCAGCATTTGAGAATTATCCTTTAGATGCATTTCAAAAATCGCTGGATGTGAACGTGACCGGTACATTTCTGTGCTCGCAGGTATTTGGTACGCTCTTGGCCAAACAGGGTTCAGGCAGTATCATTAACGTGGCCTCTACTTACGGCATGGTTGGTCCCGATCAATCCATCTACCGCGACGAAAACGGCGAACAAACATTTTATAAATCGGCGGCTTACCCGGTTACCAAGGGGGCTGTTATCAACTTTACCCGCTTTTTGGCGGCCTATTGGGGTCACAAAGGAGTGAGGGTAAATACGCTGTCGCCCGGCGGCGTGGAGAACGGGCAAAACGAGTTTTTTATCAAAAATTATTCAGCAAAAACATTAACCGGCCGCATGGCCAAAGCATCCGATTACCAGGGCGCATTGATCTTCCTTGCAAGCGAGGCTTCGGCCTACATGACGGGGGCTAACCTGGTAGTTGACGGAGGCTGGACAGCAATTTAACCCAATTAGAACATTATGAAAGCGATTTTACAGGAAAAAGCATCACGTATCAAATTACTGATGACTGATTGCGACGGCGTACTGACCGACGGTGGTGTTTATTACGGCGTAGAAGGCGAACATTTAAAGAAATTCAATATTCGTGATGGCATGGGTGTGGAGCGCCTGCGCAAATTCACAGGTGTTGAAACCGCTATTGTTACCGGAGAAGGCTCACCATCGGTTATCAAACGTGCCGAAAAATTACAGATCACTGAATTGCACCTGCTGGCGAAAGACAAGCCTGCGGTTTTAAGAGAAATGCTAACCCGCCTGCGACTTACCGCTGAAGAGGTGGCCTATATTGGCGATGATTATAACGACCTGGAAGTGATGAAACTGGTTGGCGTTACTGCAGCTCCTGCCGATGCTTTGCCCGCCGTTAAAGCCGTTGTAGATTATGTTTGCGAAAGCAAAGCAGGCGAGGGTTGTTTCCGGGAATTTGCCGAGCTATTGATAGATATGAAAAGCCCGCTTGCAACACTTTACAACCGCAGCGGCGTAATAACATTAAACAATGGCCGTAAAATTGGCGCAGGTGAACCTTGTTACGTGATCGCCGAAATCGGCATCAATCATAACGGCGACCTGGATATCGCCAAAAAACTGATCGACGAGGCAGTGGCTGCCAAAGCCGATGCCGTGAAATTCCAGAAACGCACACCGGAAATTTGCGTACCGAAAGATCAGTGGGAAATAATGCGCGATACCCCATGGGGCCGCATGAGCTATATCGACTACAAACGCAAAACCGAATTTGGTATTGCCGAGTACGCCACTATCGATCAATACTGCAAAAAGGTAGGTATCGATTGGTTCGTGTCGCCATGGGATACCAATTCCGTTGATTTTATGGAGCAGTTCGATACGGTGATCTACAAGCTGGCTTCTGCTTCGCTGACTGACTTTGCGTTGATCGAACGCATATTGGAAACCGGTCGCCCGCTGATGTTATCGACCGGTATGTCTACAATGTATGAGATTGAAAATGCACTGAATTTTATCAATGCTTTCAGTCCTGATTATCCGCTGTTCGTGGCGCACTCAACTTCTGCATATCCTTGCAAGCCGGAAGAATTGAACCTGAGAATGATCCAGACACTGGCCAACAAATTTCCCGGTATTCCAATCGGTTATTCTGGTCACGAAACCGGCCTGGCAACTACAGTTGGTGCTGTGGCTATGGGTGCTGCATTTGTTGAACGCCATTTCACGCTCGATCGTGCCATGTGGGGCTCAGATCATGCTGCCTCGGTTGAACCGCAGGGCTTCCAGCGCCTGGTACGCGATATCCGCGATGTGGAAACCGCAGCAGGCGACGGTGTGAAAAAAGTTTACGAATCGGAACTTGGTCCGATGAAACGTTTGCGCGTTAACATCAGCGACGAGTACAAACAAAAAGAAAGTATTTAAGCAGTTAAATGCCGTACGATAAAGTAGTTACCGTTACCTCCATTATATTATTCTGCTGGATAGCTTTTATCATTGCATGGGAGCGTATTTCACCATACAGAAAAGGCCTTCCCTTCTTCAGGGAGGGCTTTTGGATCGACCTGGTTTGGTACACGCTGATCCAAAGCTATTTTTTGAAGATATTGATTTTCGGGTATATCATTGCACCTCTTCAGCATAGCTTCGACTGGAACAGTATCCAATTCGTTGCTAAATGGCCTATCGTGCTGCAGGTGCTTTTCTTTTTGGTGATGCATGATCTTTATATTTACCTGTTTCACCGTTTCCAGCATTCTAACAAAGTTTTCTGGCGGATACATGAAGCACATCATTCAGGGAAAGAAGTTGATTTTTTGGCAGGATCACGCTCGCATGTGATGGAGATCATCATTAATCAAACCATCGAATTTGCGCCTATTATCATCCTCGGCGCAGATCCGGTAGTTGTGCCTATTAAAGCCATGCTCGATGCCATGTTCGGTATGTTCATTCATGCCAATGTGAAAGTGAACCTGGGTAAGCTGAAATATTTCCTGAACTCGCCCGAGCTGCACTTATGGCATCATGCTAATTATCAGGAAGTTTTCCATGCCAACTTCTCAACTAAGTTTGCAGTATGGGATTACCTTTTTGGTACCGTTTATAATCCCGGTCATCCGCCCGGCGATCTGCCCGAAAACTGGGGCTTGTATTACGATTATCCGAAAGATTATTTCCTTCAGCATGCCTTTTCAGTCAAACGTTTTGATGAACAAAAGCTGTTGAAATACCCATGGTTCAAATGGTATTATAACCTGCGACCAAACTTGAATAAACAGTTGATCAAATTGATCAGGCGAAAACCGGAGCCGGTTATTGAAACGCAAGACGCCGCACAATTGATCGTTGCCCCTGCATTGATAGAAGAAAATGAAGTATCATCCTAAAATGAATAAATTTTGGCCTGGATCTTTTTAATCATTGCCGCCGCATTTGAGGCTGCGTGGACGTATTCGCTAAAGTTTATGAAATTCAGCGATCTGAAGGCCTTGCGCATCAACTCGCTGGCAACGGCTACCGGCGCTTTGCCCGTGGCGCTGCCTTTTGTGGGATACGTGATATTCGGCATTGGGAATATTTACTTCTTCTCGCTCGCCATTAAGCAGTTGCCCGTAGCTACCGCCTACGCCGCTTGGACTGCGGTAACGCTGATCTTCATCAAGTTTGCCGATATGACGTTTTTTGGTCAGCGTATCACATTGGCTGAAACGTTTTTCATGCTGCTCATCATGACGGGAATCTTGGGTTTGAAGTATATGGGTTCGGGAGGATAATTCTCTGTGCCCTCCGCGCCTCCCTTGCGACCTCTGCGGTAAAGATTAACCGGGAGATTCAGAGAGAATCACTGAGGAAGTTCGTGTCAAATAAATTTACGCCCTGTTAATAAAGGTTCAGTACCTTTGATTTTACCTACTATAGATGACAGACAGCGCCCCGCAACAACATACTACCCCGGTTTTAAAAAAAGACCAACCCGACGACTCCTACAAATTCCAGCCGCTGCCCGAACCAACCGGCAGTTATCCCTACCATTTAAGTTTAAACGAAATACTGCCAGTACCAATTGGTGATAAGTTGATCTTTCACATGGCAGGCGATACCGGCGGCATGCGTAATCCTGATTTTCAACAGCAGGTGGCGCTGGCGATGGCCTCGCAGATTATATCCGGAGATGAATCGTCCCCGCAGTTCCTGTATCACCTGGGCGATATCGTTTACCATTTTGGTGAGTCGGACTTTTATGAGGAGCAATTTTTTAGGCCCTATAGTCATTATCCGGCACCGGTAGTTGCGATAGCCGGAAATCATGATGCTGATGTCAATCCGTTCAATCCCGTTCCTTACCATAGTCTTGACGCCTTTCGGGCGGTATTTTGTGATATGCAACGGCGGCCGGTCGGTTTTGCAGGAGGAACCGGCTGGAAAAGCCAAACGCAGCCCAATGTTTACTGGACATTGCAAACCCCGCTGGCTAATATTATCGGCCTGTACAGTAATGTGCCCAAATTCGGCATGATCCTTAAAGAACAGCGCGACTGGTTCATCAATGAACTAAAAACAGCAAATGCTGAGCATCCCGGCAAGGCGTTGATCGTTTGTGTGCACCATGCGCCATTCTCTGCCGATACCAACCACGGTGCAAGTCTCTTTATAGCTGAATTTTTAGACAAAGCCTTTACCGAAGCCGGTGTATTGCCCGATATTGTTTTTAGTGGTCATGTGCACAATTACCAGCATTTCGAAAAGGTTTATCCCAATGGCAAAGTGGTACCGTTCATAGTAGCCGGTTCAGGTGGCTTTGATGAGTTACACTCCATCGCACTTACAACCGATGAACGTTTCGCCGCAGGTCACCCTTCATTAAAAAATGTTGAGCTAAAGCATTATTGTGAAACCCGCCACGGCTTTTTGAAAGTTGAAATTGAAAAGATGAAGGATAGCTTAGCGCTGAGTGTAAATTATTACACGCTCACAGCGAAATTAACGTCAGAGGTTATGTTGGAAGATCGTTTTACGGTAAATATTTAACCAACGCGTCAGGTCGAATCTTAAAATGAAACCCAGACATTTTATGGATAGATTTTAACTTCTATCAAATCATCTTACTCTCACGCAAAAAAACCATGAATAAACCACTGCTTTGTTCTATCCGGGTCATAATGCCCTGAGCGAAAAACCCAATACCGCTGCCCTTTTTCATCTTCTACCTGGTAATAATCGCGGTGTTCGCCCTGGTCAAACCACCATTCGCGTTCTATCCGTTCGGGGCCGTCGGCTTTTTTAATGTGATGGGTTTTGCCTTTGTAAATGAACAGCATTGGCGGGTAATCGGGAAGCAGAGAGGATACTTCTATGCGTTCGGGGCGGGGTAATAATAACGATGGGCGCGGCCTGTCGGTGCGCCATGCGGTGGCTGGTCTTTCTTTAAGCGAGATAGTTGGTTTGATAGACCGCTCGGGCCAGTAATGCTCCTGCGGCAGGTAGCGGCGAATGCTGTTTACTCCTATTTTATTGGCTAAGCGGTCTAACAGTTCGGCAAGGCTCAACTCTTCCAAACCGCATCCCTCCGGCGACCATAGCACTTCCTGCTCTGCCTCTGCATCTTCTACCTTCGGCGCATCGAGGGTGAACAGCTCGATACCCAAAGCAGGTTCCAGCGTGGGGATCTTCAGCTCAAACAGCTTAAATAAATGGCTTACCTGGTATGTGGCGCGGTTAGTGCCAATATCGGCCTGTATCACCTGACCATCTACCCGGTATCCTTTTAAAATGGCAGTTCGCACACCCTTACCCTCGCCTTCTAAGCGAAGGCAAAGTTTTTCAAGCAGGGTTTTAATGGCTATTTCTATACCTGTGGCCGTGCGGATGGGTTCCAGGCAAGGCAGGCGTTCTGAATAAGCCTCAATGGGATGCAGCAATTGCAGCGGCTCGTCTTCGTTGCCTAAAGCCTGGTTCAGCCGTAGCAAAAAAGCATCGCCAAAACGCCTGCGCAAAGCTGATCGTCCCAAGTTGATAAAGCCTTTAACCGTATAAAACCCCAGCTTTTGCAGGCGTTCCAGCACAAGTTGTTCGAGGCGCAGGGCCGCAGGTGGTAAGGATAGCAGCGCCTCTGCCTGCATCCCCGGTTCAATAATAGGTTTCACCCGCCCGAAACGTGCCACCGCCCAGGCAGCACCAACGGTATCGGCCATGGCTCCGCGCACATCATAACCGTTTACTCGTAATCGCGTAACTATCTCTTTTAAATAGCCCCGTTCACCGCCCCACAAATGGGTACAACCCGAAACATCCAGCAGCAAACCATCAGGGAGATCGACCGCAATGAGCGGCGTATAGCGGATGCACCACTCCCCCAGCGCTTTCAGCAATTTTTCGGGCAGGCCGGGCGTATCGTCAATTACCTTTAAACCCGGCACAATGGCTTTGGCATCGGCAGAAACCATGCCTACCATAACGCCCTGCGCTTCGGCCAGCAGATTAGCGCCGGTAACCACCATTCGGTTGTGCATAGGGGTCACCAAAACAAAAGGTACATCCTTCAGTTCCGGCTGACGAAGGGTGAGCCGGTCGGCCGTTAAATGGCGAAACCAAAGGGATACGAAACGCTTCTGCATATTATCCGGCCTTTCGTTGGTGTAAATGTTCTCTTTCTATATAAACTTCAGCAGGAACATTTGGCTTAAGAGCTACTTCATTTGCTTCTTCTATCGGAACAAAAGCGCCATCGGCCCATTCCAGCTTCCAACTGCCGGGGTTGCCGTTGCGCACCCGTAGCAGGTCTACCTGCCAGCGGGGGAAACCAACACCGGGCAACTCATCCTCTAATTGGCTTGGCAAAGGCGTAACCTGCCAGCGGGCCACACAGGTGGTGGTGCCCAGCTTTCGCGGATCGTTCCGCAACAAAAAACCAGTTACCCGGCTACTTTCTACCGCCAGTTGCAAACGGCGCGATTGTGCAAAACTGATCTCTCGTACTTCGGCAATAACAGCGGCTAATCCTTCGCATTTCAGGGCTTCTTCCATCGCCCAAAGCACATCCTTTTCGCGCTGCACATCGATGAAGACGATCCGGTCGGGCATTACGTTGAAGGCCATTAATGACAAAGGAAAAAGCCTGCGCGAAACACTGATCCACAAACAGGCGCCACCCTGCCGCATCAATGCCGACAAAATTCCGCCCAGTAAACCGCCGGTTGCCGCGGCCTGCTCGGGCGATGGACAGATCATTTCGTGAATGGCCCCGGTAGGGAAAACTCCGTTTGGGAATGCCTCTTCCACCGGCCCTAAACCTACGCCCCCGGCCTTACCCGCTAAGGGCGGCGCAAAGCCCTGCCACAGCAAAATATCCTTTTGCAGCTTGCTGATGATATCTTTTTTCGCTTCGGGCATAGCATTGATCTGGAGTACAAATTTATGCTAATTTTTTTAGCATTTTATGCAAATAATTACAAATTATTTTCCACTTTTGTTTTATCATGATGAGAAATACTTACTTAACCAACGAAGCCAAGGCCTGGATAAAGCGCAAAAACGGCCCCGACGAAGTTGTGCGTGTAGTATTGGATACCAACAGCACCGAGCGGGTAACGGCATACGAATTGTATGTAGCTTATGATAACGACCCTGAATATTTGGGAAGGATCTTGTTTGATACGCAGGGTTACTGGATCTACGACGGTGATACGTTCACCATTGCCGAACAGGAGCAAGTGGCGCGGTTTATTATTAATTATGTAGAAACGCTTTAAGTGCGGGAGGATGTGATGGAACAGTTGAGTTTTTTTGCCGAAGCAGGGCAAAGCCGGGGATTGCCGGAAGAATTACTGGAATACCGGGCAGGATTTATTGGAGAGAATGAAAGTAATGCGCTGCTTCAAAAATTCATCGGCCAAACGCCGTGGCAGCAGCGGACGCAGCGTATGTATGATAAGGATGTGCTCACGCCCCGCTTAACCGCCTGGTATGGCGACCCGGAGGTGTATGATTATGCCTCGTTAACGCAATCCAAACCCAACTTCTGGACACCGGAATTGCTGCATATCAAAGCACTGGTAGAACCTTTTGCCGGTACACATTTCAACAGCGTATTGTTGAACTATTACCGCGATGGCAACGATTCGGTAGCCTGGCATAGCGACCGTGAAGATGTGTTGGGCAAAAATCCCATTATTGCCTCGGTAAGCTTTGGGCAGGTACGCAGCTTCGATATCAGGAATAAGCACGACCATAGCGAGAAGTATTCCGTGCGCCTGGAACATGGTTCATTTTTACTGATGAAGGCCGGTTTGCAGGAAAACTGGGAGCACCGCATAGCCAAATCGACCAAACCGATGAAGGCGAGGATAAACCTCACTTTCCGGGTAGTGATCTGATTGCAATTACTAATTTTGAAACTTACCCGAATAACAAAAACGTATGGTGCCGGAGCCTTTTCACGAACTCATTATTAAATTTATTGAGCATACCAACAGGCCCATTTTTTTAACGGGAAAGGCCGGCACGGGTAAGACTACTTTCCTGCGGTATATCAGGGCCAACATTCAAAAGAATTTAGCGGTGGTGGCGCCTACCGCTGTGGCGGCCATTAATGCGGGAGGCGTTACCATACATTCTTTTTTCCAGGTGCCGTTCGGGCCGCAGGTGCCTGCGGTTAACGAGCAGGAAATTTACAACCTTGCGCCGCGGCAGATCAGCCTGGAGAAAGCTAAACTCTTAAAATGCCTCGATCTGCTCATCATCGATGAGATCAGTATGGTGCGGGCCGATACGCTCGATTATATAGACAGTGTTCTGCGGCAGGCCAAAGGATCGGCAAGGCCGTTTAGCGGCGTGCAGTTATTGATGATAGGCGATTTGTACCAGTTGCCGCCGGTATATGAAAAGGACTGGCCCGTACTGCGGAACTTTTATACCGGGCCGTACTTTTTTAACAGCCTCGCCTTTCAGAAGTTCCCGGTACTGACGTTTGAGCTTACGCAGGTGTACCGGCAAAAAGACCCGGTGTTTGTGGAGATATTGAACCATATTCGCGATGGCGATGCCAATAGCACGATGCTGGCCAAGCTCAACGCGCACTATAATCCCAACCTGAATGCCAACTGGCAAAAGGATTATGTAACACTATCGACCCATAATCATTTGGTAAACGAACTGAATCAATTGCGTTTAAGCGAATTGGACGGCGAGCCTTTTACTTTTAAAGCCGTTATTACCGGCGATTTCCCAAAGGAAGGTTATCCTGCCGAAGAAGAACTGGTGCTGAAGGTTGGCGCGCAGGTGATGTTTATTAAGAACGACAGCTCGGGCAAGAAACAATATTATAACGGCAGGACGGGGCGCATCACGGCTATGTCGGCCACCAATATCCGGTTGAGTTTTTTGGATGATGATACCGAATTTGAAGTAATCCCCGAAACCTGGCAGAATGTAAAATACACCCTTGCCGAATCGGAACAGAAGGTAAATGAGGTTAACAACGGTTCATTTAGTCAGTACCCACTGCGGCTGGCCTGGGCCATCACCATTCATAAAAGCCAGGGATTAACGTTCGACAAGGCGATCATCGATGTGGATGCAGCCTTTGCATTCGGGCAGGCCTATGTGGCGCTGAGCAGGTGCCGGTCGCTGGAAGGAATGATCCTGAAAGAACCCGTACGACCGGAAAATATCAGAACCGACCCGGAAATTGTGCGCTTTATGCAGCGGGCAGTAACCGGGTTACCGGATGATGAACTACTTGAAAAAACCACGCGCCAGCTGGAACTGGAAACCCTGATGGATTTCTTCGACTTTTCGATGCTGTCCGGCAGTTGGAAACAGTTTAAAACCCAATTGGTAATGGGCGGACCAGCGGCAAGTCCGCTGGAAAACTCCGTCCAACAAGCTGATAATCTTTTAAACCAAGAGATCAAAGCTATTGGCGACCGGTTTATCCGCAAAGAATTAAGCGCGTTAGCTGATGACGAGGTTTGGAATAACCCGGCATTTACCGGGCGATTAAAAAATGCTGCTTCCTATTTTGTTCCCAAGCTCAATGCATTTGGAGTAGCTGTTAACGGGTTTTACGTCGCCAAAAAAGAAACCAACCCGCCGGCAGAATTTTATGAAGGATTGAATCACCTGCTGGTTAACCTGAAGGCTAAAACGGCTGCCTTTGTACGGCTGCCGATAGCGTCATCATCTGCGGATGTTTTGTCGTCGGTGCAGGAGGCGGGGATCAGTTTCCAGCCCATTTATAAGAACTGGAATGCGAAGGCATTGCCCAAAGAGAAGGAAATTGTAAATCCTGGACTATACAAGCAACTGCTTAACTGGCGCAAAGCCATCAGCCAAGAGCGCAAAGTGCTGGAACATGCCGTGATCTCTGACAATATGCTGCGTGATATTACGGCTAAGTTGCCGCGGTCGTTAAATCAGTTATCGCAATTGAAAGGTTTTGGTGACGCAAGGGCGAAGGATTTTGGGGATGCTATTTTGAAATTGATCCGCGGGCATTTGGGGGAGAATGATTTGTTTGGGTGAGGATAATGTGCGGATTTTTGATGTGCAGATGTGCGAATTCTTAACCAATTGTCATCTTGTTTCGCTGCTCGTGATAATGAATAAGTTTTAGCGGCCATTCCATCTTGGGATTCAAATTGCTTTCCTTCAAACTTTCGCACCTTTTAATATGTTTAAAAACAACTATCTCAAAATCAAGCATTATGAACATCACTAATAAAAAGTTCCTGATAGACTTCGGCATGGCGCAGGCCATTCTGCACCTGCACAGTAAAACGCTGCTTACGTTTACCATTATTGAGAAAGAAGGCAAACCGATGAATGAAAGCGAAACAGTTGCGATTGAGTTAACCGAATTACGCCCTGATCTTTATATGGCTACATGGACCGAAAAAAACGGGAATACTGTTACACAAATTCAGGACCATGAAAATGGCATAGTGTACAATAACTGGACCTGGCCCACCGGGGAGTTTAAACATGCTAAAGGCACACTGAAACCTTACGAACAATAACTCCAAAGAGCACTAAGAAGACACAGAACATAAAGGTCTTTTCTATTAATACTGCTGATGCACAGTAAATTCCAATTTTCATCAAGTAAAACACCTGCTTCGTGTAAATAAATTCGGCAGGGGCGCCGGATTGATTTTCTTCGTTTCATAATTCAAACAAAACAATTATAAAGCGTATGAAAAATCATTCTCACGACGAACATAATTTAACTCCCGAACCAGGGGGCGACGGCATTGACCGCAGGGGTTTCCTTGAATGTATGGCATGGGCCGGAACAGGTGTGCTTTGGATGATGTCGGGCGGTATCATGAAATCGTATGGTATGAGCCAGATGCTCGACCGGGCCGGTAACCTGAAAAAAGGCCTGGTAATGCCAAAGTCCGACTTCAGCTTTGTGCAGATCAGCGACAGTCACATTGGCTTTACCAAACCAGCCAACCCCGATGTTGTGGGTACGCTGAATGCCACCATCGATAAAATTAACGCCATGCCCAGTGCACCGAAGTTTGTGCTGCACACCGGCGACCTTACCCACCTGGCGCAAGCCGATGAGTTTGACACGCTGGAGCAATCGTTAAAAGCGGTTAAAACCGACAAAATATTCTACGTACCCGGTGAACACGACGTGACCGACAATGGCAAATTATACCTGGAGCGTTATGGTAAAGGTACGCTGGGCGATGGCTGGCAAAGTTTTGATTATAACGGCGTGCATTTCATAGGCCTGGTGAACGTAACTAACCACGTTGACGGCGGCCTGGGCTATATTGGCGCGACACAGTTAAAGTGGCTCGAAGCCGATCTGAAACCATTATCAAGCAGTACCCCTATTGTAGTATTTGCGCATATTCCGCTTTGGGCCGTTTATCCTAAATGGGGCTGGGGAACCGACGATAGTGCACAGGCGCTTGCCTTATTGAAACGCTTCGGCTCGGTATCGGTACTGAACGGGCATATCCATCAAACCATCCAAAAGATAGAAGGCAATATCACGTTCCATACTGCCAACTCAACGGCATTCCCCCAACCAGCACCGGGTGCAGCACCTTCGCCGGGACCAATGAAAGTGCCAACGGAAAAACTGCGCACCATGCTCGGCCTTACCAGTGTTGCCTATGTGGAACATAACCACAGCCTGGCCATTACCGATACGCCGCTGATAGCCGCCGGCGAAACTGCTGACCAAAAGTAAACCATAAGAATGAACAAGCTGAAAATGATGGCACTGCTGGCAATGGTTTTCATTGCCAGCCAGGGCTTTGCACAGTACACCCCGGTAGACGCGAAGTCGAAACTGGAATTTACGATTAAAAACTTAGGGTTCCCGGTAACCGGCACCTTTGGAGGATTTGAAGGGAAGATCAATTTTGATGCACAGAACGCCGCAGCCAATGCTTTCGACGTAAGCATCAACGCGGCCACCGTTAATACAGACAATGGTCTGCGTGATGAGCATTTACGGGGCGATAATTATTTTGATGTAAAGAATAATCCGCGTATTCGCCTGCTATCAACCAAAGTGGAAGGCGGAAACGGCAAATATGTATTTACCGGCCAGCTCACCATTAAGGGTAAGACCAAACAGGTATCGTTCCCCTTTACCGCAACCACATCGGGTAACGAGGTGGCATTCAAAGGCACATTTAAGATGAACCGCAGGAATTTTAATCTTGGCGGCGCCAGTACCATATCAGATGAATTGGAGGTGATTATTACCACGGTTGCCAAAAAGGGCTAATAGTATAGAGATTCCGACTATGAAAATAAATAAGAAAACTGCGGTTATACTCACGCTGGCTGCCACCATTGCCCTCTCGGCGGCGGCCGGCACTAACCGTAAAGATGATACGCCGCAATATACCAACTTAAAGGTGTTGCCGAAAAACATCAGTTCGAAAGATCTGCAGGGTATTATGGCCGACGATTTTGAGGACGGCCTGGGTATAAGCTGCGGCTTTTGCCACGCCAGCAATAAAGACGGTCACGGCCTTGATTTTGCCAGCGATGCCAAACCCGAAAAGGAAATAACGAGGCAGATGATGAAGATGACGCTCGGCATCAACAAGAAATATCTGAAGCAGAAACATCCCAAACTGGGCGATGCTGCGCTGATTGTTACCTGCACCACCTGTCATAAAGGGCAGCCCTTTCCAGACGGGGCCGAACCCAAATAGTTTTACGTAAATTGCGAAGTACTTTAACAGAGGTTTATCCGCCCAATTTTAACCTGGCAGTGAAGGTAAATAAGTTAATATATCATGTTGCCTTTTGGCTGGCAGCCTACCTGTTCTGGGTGTTTGTTTTCCGGAACGGTACGCTGGTGCTTACCCATACCATCACTATTCAGTTTTGTTACCTGGCGTTCATTTCGGCCAACTACTATTTTAATGCGTTGTACAACATTCCGCAGCAACTCAATAAAAAGCGGTTTGTAAAGTTTGGGATATTCTTTGTTGCAGGAATAACGGTTACAGCGCTCATCAGGGTGCCGGTTTCCATGCTGGTTACTACCTATATTTTCAAGCCGGTAAACCCTAAATTTGATTACCTATCGATATTCTATAATTCGTTTATCAATATCCTGTTCTGGGTAGTATGTATACTGGCGGCAAAAATTGTGATCGAAAGGATCCGCTCGCAGTTATACATCGAGCAGATAGAAAAGGAGAAGGCCACCAATGAGTTGAACTTTTTGCGGGCGCAGTTCAATCCTCATTTTCTTTTTAATTCTATAAATTCCATTTACGGGCATATTGATAAATCGAACAAGGATGCAAGGAATATGCTCCTTATTTTTTCGGAGATGCTGCGGTACCAGTTGTATGAATGCAATGTGGAAGAGATTGCTATTGAAAGCGAGATCAACTACATAAAAAATTACATCGCCATACAAAAAGGACGGATCGATGACCGCATAGGTATTTCGTTTTGCGAGGGAAATATGAACGGGCAGCTGATGGTGGCCCCGCTGCTGTTCATTACCTTTATTGAAAATGCTTTTAAATATGTGGGCTTTAACGAGGGGAAGAAAAACCTCATCGATATCAGCATGAAACATGAGGACGGCAACCTGGTGTTTAAGGTTTTTAATACCAAAGATCCGTTCATTAACAGTACCGAAAAGTCGTCGGGTTTGGGGATAGCCAATACTAAACGGCGACTTGAAATATTATATCCCGGCAGGCACCTGCTTTCGATAGACAATACCGACGCCTATTTTGAAGCGATCCTAATATTGACGATATGACCCTGAAGTGCATCATTATAGACGACGAACCCATTGCCCGCAAACTTTTGCAGGAATATATTGAAGAAACCGACTTCTTGGTTTTGGCCGGCAGTGCCGAAAATCCACTAAAAGCCGCCGGACTGATCGGCGAATTTGAACCCGATCTGATATTTTTGGATGTGAACATGCCGAAGATGAACGGCTTTCAGTTTTTGAAGTCGACAGCCAATTTACCTATGGTGATCATGACCACCGCTTATGGTCAGTATGCTTTGGATGGTTTTGAAATGGCTGTAGTTGATTACCTGGTAAAACCTTTTTCATTAGAGCGTTTTTTAAAGGCAGCACAAAAGGCATTGGACTTAAAGAAACTAAAAGCGAGTGCGGCAGGTAAGGGCAGCAAAGCCGAAGAAGAACAGGATCATTTCTTTGTTAAATGCAACGGGCGGTTGGAGAAGGTAGTTTATAATGAATTGATCTACGTGGAAGCGATGGCCAACTACGTGATCCTTTATACCACCAACAATAAATTGATCGTTTATCTGACCATCAAAGGGTTATCTGAAAAATTGCCGGCAGATAAATTTATACAGGTTCACAAGGGGTATATTGTCAATATCGATAAGATCAAAGCGATAGAGGGCAATATGCTGCATGTGGGGAACGCGAAGATCACTGTTGGGGCCAGTTACCAGAATATTTTGGCCGAGAAGGTGCTGAAAGACCGGTATTTCAAACGTTAGTTGAATTGACGGCTTTTGCGATATGTCTTTAGAACGTAATTATGAGTAGTAGAGACTTACTACTCATAATTTCACCGTTAATTACATCTTCCAATCTGCTACATTAATCACATCAGCCTGACGAGGGAATACCTTTCCGGTTAGTACATTATGCACCTCTGCATCGCTGTCGGCGCAGCTATCGGCCAGTACGGTTATCTGGTAATCTTTATCGGCGGCCTCGCGCACGGTTGATAATACTACGCCGCTGGTAGCAATACCGGTTAATACAATATGCTTGATGTTTTTCGCCCTTAAAACCACTTCAAGGTCGCTGCCTGTAAATGCGCTTACCCGGCGTTTAATAACGGTGATCTCATTGGCGGCAGGGGCCACCGCAGGATGAACGGTCATAAATTCGGCCATATTAACTGTAGAAAAACGCTCTCTCGATGCAGAGAACGTTTTATTGTTTGGGCTGATCTCGGGCGTGCCGTCGCGAAAGCCTACTACCACATAAATTACAGGTATATTGCTGGTGCGTGCGGCGCTGATAGCAGCAGCCACGTTACTGAGAATGGCGGCCGGGTCGGGCAGCATAGCTACGATGCCGGCCTGCATGTCCATTACCAAAAGAGCGGTGTTGTTCTGTTCCATTTTTTATTTAGTTTTTATAGTTAAAATCAGGGTTAAAGTATTTCTTCTGTTTCGGCCACCGGTAATGTTTCCCTTTTTCCGGTAAGTTTTTCATCTTTCAGAAATCTGGAAAATACGGCTACAATAACCATGGCGATTATTCCCTGGCAAAGCATGGTTAAGGGTGCGCCAATTTTTTGCGAGATAGTACCAATAAGCAAACTCCCCAAGGGCAGCATCCCGAAATACGACATCGCCATAAAACTCATTACCCTCCCGCGCATATTGGCGGCGGCCTCTATCTGAATAATGGTGATACCGGTGGTCATTGGCGTGAGTGATCCGAAACCGATCACCATTGCAAATACCATGGCAACCGGAAAATAAGCGATACGCGAGAACAGGATCATTCCAATGCCCAATATGGCGCTGCTAAACAGTACGATATTTTTAAGGTTTGCACCCTTTTTCACCGAGGCTATAAATAGGCTGCCCAAAATAGCGCCCACCCCTATAAAGCTGCTGATGAAGCCAAAGGTGGCGGCATTACCGTTAAATACCACTTTGGTAAACACGGGCATCATGGTATCGTAAGGCGCGATCAGCAAACTGAAGCACATCATAAATAGTATGATTACGCCTATGGTTGGTGTTTTTACCAGGTAGTTAAGTCCTTCGGCAAGTTCTGCAATAACCTTCTTTTTTACTGCGGGGGGCCTGAATGCCGGGAATTTCATTAATAAAAGCGAGGTGATGACCGCTACGAAGCTCAATGCATTCAGCGAAAAACAAATACCTGCGCCGAACATTTGTAAAACTATACCCGACAGCGCAGGTCCTGCCAGTCGCGCTATATTTACCATGCCCGAGTTAAGGGCAAGTGCGTTTTGGATATCGTCCTTGTCGTTCACCATTTCGTGTATCATGGGTTGCCGGGCAGGGACATCGAACGCATTAATAATGCCGAACACCACACTCAATGCCAAAATCTCCCAAATAACATAGTGATTGGTTAAGATAAGTGCAGCCAGCAATATGGCCTGAAGCATTGATGCCGTTTGCGTAACAAGCAAGATTTTGTAACGGCTGTACCAGTCAGACACGATGCCGCCGAACAACGAAAGCAAAAACGATGGAAATTGCTGCGCGAAAACCGCCAGTCCCAGCATAAATGCCGAATGGGTAAGCGTATAAATTACCCAGCTTACCGCCGTGCGCTGCATCCAGGTGCCAATTTGCGATACCGATTGTCCGCAAAAAAATAAGGCGTAATTCCGGTTTCTGAATGCCCTGAAAGTATCGGCTTTAATAATGCTGCTCATAGTTGATGGTACAAAGATGAGGGAAACATCCTGCAACCACCTGTGACAATCGTCGCAATCGGATTACATACTATTTTTTTCCGCGGATGCGGCTCAGGGTTTCGCGGGTAACACCGAGATACGACGCCATTTGCGACAGGGAGATCCTTTGCAATAATCTCGGGTTGTTTTTTTCGATATACCGATAACGCTCGGTAGGTGTTGACACTTTAAAAAGATCGCTGTATTCTTCAGAAGCAACGAGTAACCTCAAGGCCAGGCGGCGGATAAAGCGCATGATGTTGGGATATTCGCCAAATTTTTCAGCAACGCTGCTTACGTGGAATACTGATACCACCGCATCCTCGCCTGCTTCGATATTAACTTCAGAAGATTGTTTGTGGAGAAAGCTTTTGAGGTTGGAGGTACTTTCACCCTCGAAAGTAAAATGAAGGTTTATCTGTACGCCGTCTTTATCATACCAGGTACGGAGATAGCCTTGTTCTACCAGGTAAAATGTACGGCAAACTTCGCCCGCTGCCAGCAACAGTTCGCCTTTTTTTAATTCCCGGCGTTGCATACAATTAATGAGGAGTGAAAGCTCGTCGTCGGTTAATTCTAAGATCGGGGTAGTATAAACTCTTAGTGTGTTATGATCCATTCAAGTACCTGTAGCGCTGCAAATATCTGTATTTTTCGGTCAAAAACAGGTAAATTCATTTGGTTGATATAGATAAAATTGTCTATAATTGCTAAAAATATTAGTAATTGTAATGAATTACGCCGAGCTACAGGTAACCAGTAATTTCAGCTTTTTGCGGGGAGGCTCGCATCCTGACGAGATGGTGGAGCAGGCTGTAAAGCACGGTTACAAAGCCATTGCCATTACCGACCGCAACAGCGTAGCGGGTGTGGTACGTGCGCACCGGGCGGCTAAGGTGCTTAATGAGGATAAAGATGATAAAGACAAAATTCAATTTATCCCTGCCTGCCGTTTGGATTTAATGGACGGTACCAGCCTGTTAGCTTACCCGACCGATATTACCGCCTGGGGGCGGATGTGCGCCTTATTAAGCAAAGGCAACCTGCGTACCGAAAAAGGTCAGTGTGAATTATATAAACAGGATGTGTTCGACCATAAAGAAGGCATCAAATTCATCGTAGTCCCGCCCGATTCATTGAATTCCCGTTTTGATTTTGACGAAGCTTTTAAGCAGGATATAAAGGAATACCGGGTGGCCTTTGGTAGTGAGTTGTATGTAGCCGCCAGTCGTACCTATAACGGTGATGATGGTAAGCGCTTTTACCGCCTTGCGCAGTTGGGGGTACCTATGGTGGCCACTAACGATGTGTATTACCATGAAGCCCGGCGCCGCGAATTACAGGATGTGGTTACCTGCGTGCGCGAAAAATGCACCATTACCAATGCCGGTTTTAAATTGCATGCCAATGCCGAGCGTCACCTGAAAACCATTGACGAAATGGATCGCTTGTTTATTCAATACCCGGATGCTATAGAGCGGATATTTGAAATTGCCGATGCCTGTACTTTTTCATTAGACACTTTGAAATACCTCGAGCCGGAATGGATGAGTCCTGATGGACGCTCGCCCGATGAGCATTTGGCCGAATTGACCTGGGCGGGAGCTGAAAAAGCGTTCGGGGGGAAGATGAAAGATGAAACCCGGGAGCAGATTAAGTTTGAACTGGCATTTTTTAAACGGCGTAAGCTGGCGCCCTATTTTTTGAGGATCTATGAATACACCCAAAAGGCGGAAGAGTTAGGCATCCTGCACCAGGGGCGCGGTTCAGCAGCCAATTGTACGGTCTGTTTTTGTTTGGGGATTACGCCGGTAAATCCAGAGAAATCGCGCTTGCTTTTTTCAAGATTTATGTCTGACGCGCGCGACGAATGGCCCGACGTGGATGTTGATTTTGAACATGAGCGCCGCGAAGAGATCATCCAGTGGATCTATGAAACTTACGGCCGCGAGCATGCCGCCATTGTAGCCACCGTAACGCAGGAGCGGCACAAAGGCGCTATCCGCGATGTAGGTAAGGCAATGGGTTTATCGGAAGATACCATTAAGCGACTTGCAGGTGCGATATGGGATTTTTCGGAAGAAGCATTTGACCGGGAGCGCATTATCTCGCAGGGCCTGAATCCTGATGACCCCCACTTGTTTAAAGTTTTGGAATTGACCAATGAACTAATGGGTTTCCCGCGGCAGTTGGGGCAACATACAGGTGGGTTTGTGATCACCCGGTGCAAGCTCTCAGACATTTGCCCGGTGATGAATGCCCGCATGGAAGACCGCACCCAACTGGAATGGAATAAGGATGACCTGGAAGGGCTGGGTATCTTAAAAGTAGATGTGCTGGCTTTGGGTATGCTTACCTGCATTCGTAAAGCGTTCGATCTGGTTAAGCTGCATTATGGCAGGGAGCTAACTTTAGCAACTGTACCTGAAGATGATCCTAAAGTTTACGATATGATCTGCAATGCCGATACACTTGGCGTTTTCCAGATTGAGAGTCGTGCGCAAATGTCGATGCTGCCGAGGTTGAAACCGAGGGTATTTTATGATCTGGTGATAGAAGTGGCAATTGTTCGTCCCGGGCCTATACAGGGCGATATGGTGCATCCGTACCTGCGCCGGCGCGATGAAATCGATCCGATTGAATATCCGAACGAAGAGTTGAGAGAAGTATTAGATCGCACCAAAGGCGTACCACTATTCCAGGAACAGGCGATGGAAATTGCAATGGTTGCCGCCGAGTTTACGGCTGAGGAAGCAGACCAATTACGCCGCAGCATGGCTACTTTCAAAGCAAAAGGCCTGGTAAGCAATTTCAGAGACAAATTGATAAACGGCATGACCAAAAGGGGATATACGGAAGATTTTGCCAAACGCATATTTAAGCAATTGGAAGGTTTCGGTAGTTACGGTTTTCCTGAAAGTCATGCCACCAGTTTTGCGCATTTGGTGTATATATCCAGCTGGCTTAAATATCATTATCCCGATGTTTTTGCAGCGGCCTTGCTGAACAGCCAGCCGATGGGCTTTTACCAGCCTGCACAAATTGTGATAGATGCCGAAAAGCACGGCGTGGTAATGCGTCCGGTGGATGTAAACCATTCTTATTGGGATAATACATTGGAGGATAAGGAAGGCAATTATTGTACGGTGCGCCTGGGTTTCAGACAGGTTAAGGGATTAAAGGAAGATGAAATGCAGTTGCTGGTGGATAAAAGGGGAGAAGGTTATACCAGTATCAGTCAATTAAGTAATGCGGGGATAACACAGGCCACTATCGAACGTCTTACCGATGCCGATGCCTTCCGTTCCATGAACCTTGATCGCCGGGAGGCCTTGTGGGAAGTGCCGGCACTGAATGATAAGCCTATCGGGTTGTTTGCCGGGCAGCCGTCAGAAAGTACGAAGGAGGCACAGATCAGTCTCCCGTTTATGACCCAGGCCGAACACGTAGTGCAGGATTATGCTGCTACCGGCCTCTCGCTCAAAGCTCACCCCGTAAGCTTTGTACGCGAACAGTTAAAAATGCTTAACGTAATGGCAACCGGCGATCTGCCTTCTCTTAATGACGGCGACCCGGTAAAGGTAGCCGGTATGATAACCGTACGCCAGCGGCCTGGTACTGCGAAAGGCATCCTGTTTATCACCATCGAAGATGAAACCGGTTTTGCCAATCTGGTGGTTTGGGAAAATGTATTTGAAACCTACCGCCGCGAAATATTGCAGTCTCGTTTGTTTATGGTGGAAGGCAAGGTGCAGATAGAAGGGAAGGTGATCCATGTGATAAGCAAACGATGTTTTAATTTGAATAAGCTCTTAGGTACCCTTACCCCGGTAGGAACCGACGATCAGCCGGTATTGACAACACTTTCACGTGCTGACGAACAAGCTGCGGTTACCAACGGCGGCTCCAATAAAGGGCAGCAGCAGGTTGCCAAGCAAAGGGAAGTGTTCCACAAGGGAAGGAATTTTAAGTAGGAGAGACAGGTATCATGTCTAAATGATAATATGTTAACCCGTAAATTAATACCTTAGCATGGAATGAATATATTAACCATTATAGCGCTGATGTTGGGTGCAATTGCGCTTGTTATGAAGGTTTTTTCATCTAAAAAACCGGCACAGATTACTTCAAGACCTTCTGACGCAAAACTGCCAACTACCTTGATCGATAATGATAAGATCATCGTTGTAAACAATGTCGCTCATGATGATATCAGAAAGGCATTGATCGGGCTTTGTAACAGCTATAATCAGGAGACTTTCAGCACCTTGCCAAGATTGTGGCAACTGTTGCCTAATTCCTTTGCTATTACCTTTCCTTATAATATCGACTTTGCCGGATTTTGCTTTGCTGTGAATTTTTTAGAATATCCGGCGGATATTAAATGGAACGCAAAGGTTCGCGGATGGGCAACAATGAAACTTGGGGATGATTGGGTAACCGGAAAAAGCGCGAATAAACATGTGATGTTATTTATTGCTGCCAATGATAAAGAGTACGACAACGTTTTTATAACTACAGAGGACGGAATTGGTTATAAATTTGGTTTTGCCGCAGGCGAAGAAAAACAACTCCTGAGCCAGCCCAATGAAATATACGAGCATCCGTGGGTCGAACAAGATGCCCTGAACGGTCTCAATTATGAAGATTTTAAATAGAAGACCTATATCTTTAACCCATTCACATCGGTACTCAGCACCTCGCTCATATAATCAAAAAACGGCCGCATATTTTTAAATGCCTCGTTCATCAGGTTCAGCAAATCGCCGCTAAAAACTTCTTTGTCGGTAAATCGCCTTCGTATAAAAAACTGTTTATACCGCAGCAGGTCAATAGCCTCATGATCGGCCGGGTAGCCTTTGGGCGCTGTTTTTAGCTGCTCGCCCTGTAAAGACCCGAAAGCGGATATGAAAGATTCGCTATCCAAAACGGTTCTCAGCGGCGTAGCATCGAAGGCAATATCCTCCCGTATCAATTTAAGATCAGCCGGGCTTGGCCCCCAGAAACCGCCGCCCACAAAGCTGTTGCCCGGTTCCAGGTGAAAATATAGCCCGCCACGCCGGTGTTTGCCTGCACGCTTGAAACCACCGCTCCAGTTGGTTTTATAAGGTGTTTTGTCGGGCGAAAAACGTGTATCGCGGTAAATACGGTGCAGGCTCTTTTTTCCGGAAGTTGTTTCTATCACATCGTGCGTATTAAGGGCCTGTAGCAATGCTTCGGCCAAAATCTCTATTTGTTGCTGTTCTTTTTGAAAAATTTCTTTATGCACAGCAAACCACTCGCGGTTGTTGTTATTTTTCAGATCTGCCAAAAACTCGAATGAAGAGGGCGTTATCCGCGGCAAAATGGAAGCGTGTTGTTTGGCCATGACGATAGCATTCTTTTAATAATGAAAGCTACATAGATAAAGAAAAAACCCGTATGGCAGCCGCTTTTATTGTCGGGCTAAAGTAAATTGGTGGGTTAAGCTTAATTTAAACTCCGTTTATTTTTCCCTCTCCTCATACAGTCCCCTGTCCATAGTTACACCCCATGCTTTCAGGGTTTCGGCCAGGTTTATTCCCTGTCGTTGGTAATCTTCCTGCACGGCGGCTTTGGCATTTTCAACGGCTTCATCGTTCTCCCATACGGCAACGGTTATAATGATAAGATTGCCCCGCTCATCGGTTCTTTGGTAATGTGTGTTTTTTACTAAACCTGGTTGCCTTTCCAAAAAAGTAGTATTGTAATTCAAGCGTTCTGTAAATTGTGGGATCGCCGTTTCAGGTACGGTGATCTTATCGATAAATATCTTTTCCATGTTTTTAATTTAATAACTTATTTCTATCATGCTTTTGAATGTATTTTCATTAGTGATGTTGTGGATGATAAAATGCGCCACATCAGCCCGCGAGATCTTCAGACAGTTCTTTAAAAAGGCGTTAACATCGATTCTGTAATTGCCGGTTTCGGGTCCGTCTGTAAGCAACGGCGGCCGGATGATGGTCCAGTTAAGCGGGCTGTTTTTTACCGTTGCTTCCATTGTCCGCAAATCATGATACATGTGTTTCAATAACTTTTGAATAATATACCGGGCAATCAGCCTATAAAAAAACGGAATAGCCGGGCTAATCTCTATAGCCGAGGCCGAGATAAAAAAGGCACGGTCTATTCGTTTTTTCCATTCCGCCTAAAATTGCGGTGGCCGCTTGCGAATAAAGCGTGGTAGGCTTATCGCCGAATAAGCCACCGCTAACGCCTACGGCTGAAATTACAGCGTCCTTATTTTCCAGGTGTTGTGCTATCGACGCCGGGTCGGTAATATCTCCCTGCACTACATTAAGATGGGGATGCTGCAGGGTAAGCTTTGCAGGTGTGCGTAATACCGCTGTTACCTGGTGACCTGCATTCAGCGCTACCTGAACACATTGCTTCCCGATGCCGCCATTGCCGCCAATAACCAGGATATGAAGCGCCGGCGATTTTTGTTGAAGTTCCATAGAGGTTAATTGAATTTGAAAATGCTTAAAAAGATGATGACGAAGAAAATGATAAACGCGGCGGCAAAGTAACGGCTTAAGAATGTCCTGATCTTTAACGCCGCTGCTACCGAGCCGGCATCGGGTAAACCAATTATCGTCCTGAGTTTTAAACCGCGATTACGGGCCACCAGGTTAATAATGATCAGCACAATCACCAGGCCAAATTTGATGCGAAACCAAAGCTGCTCGCCAAAAACGCCGTGTGTAGCAGCCATCATACCAAAACCTGTTAAAACCAGCAATGCGGCACCAATTCCGGCTATCCGGCCAAATCTTACCGATGCTGCAAGTAAATTCAGGGAGCGGTCTTTGTCAATATTGTATTGCTGCCAGAAGGTTCTGTACATCAGGCTGTCGACAACAATGGTACCCGCCATTAAAATGAGGCCGGTTAGATGCAAGGTGAGTAGTGTTTGAAGTAAGGTGTAAGAATTCATAACGGAAAATTGCTTTGTAATACAACTAAATGGTAATAAATAAATACAATATTATACCTTTTGGTTGTTAATGTCAATAGGAGTTTGTCATATTAATGCCTATTTTTGTACCAAATGGTAGTAATTTAATGAATAAGACTGTCGAGCTGGTTAAACTGTGGGGTGCATTTGAAGAGCGCTATCCCGAAGCCACTTTAGAAGATTTTTTCAGGCATAGCCTCGCTGCATCCGGAAAGGTTGATCCTCGCCCCGAGCCGGATGGCAAGCTGGTGCCCGATATTAACGGCAAGCTGATCATCCTGTTAAGGCGCATCGGGAAATTCCACATAGCGTATTCCAATAAGGCGCTGGAAGGCACCGAGTTGGGGCAGATGGAAGAATTCGGGATATTGGTAACCATTTATAACGAAGGGAGTCCTATCAAATCGGAGGCTATTTTCAATAACATTATGGAACTATCCAGCGGCAATAACATGCTGATACGAATGAAAAAGAGAGGACTGGTTGCCGAATATGACGATGCAGAAGACCGCCGGGTAAAACGCCTGAAGGTAACGCCAAAGGGAGAACAAACTTTGATGCTTGCCAAAGACCGTGTGCTCAAGGTGGCCAGGATGATGATGCACGACTTAACCGACGAGGATAAAAGATTATGCCTTCAACTGCTGAAACCGGTTGATCGCCGTTTTTCGGGCCTGTTTCAGAAACAAAAGAATAAATCGTTCGAAGAAGTTTATAATGAAAACATGAGGGAGGGCAATGCTCAATAATAACAAGGGCATTGTCACGGTTTAGCCTCAATAAACGTCGTATAATGAGCGGGTTAATTTAAAGGTTAATTCTGCTTAAATACCAGCAATGTTACTTGCTTAAAATAACTTAAATTAGCACGTTTATTTAACTAACTTTCTTTTCAGTTTTATCAGGGCTTCGATGTTCGAAAAAAATAACGTTTTAATACCGCGTTTAAGCGTATGTAAAATCGTTTTGTTTCTTGTTTTATTTTTTCAACTCCTGCAGGGGAGAGGACAGGGGCTGCAATTCAATTCGAACGATAGTTTGCTGGCCAAACGCACATCGTACCAGGTTTTTAAAAATGATCCGCCAACCTTTTCGGGGCATCTTTATATCAATTTCGACCTTTCTTTATGGGATAACGAACACCTCGGCTATATCATTAATATTACCGACAGTAAAAATAACTCCTACAGCCTGAGCTCGATCTACACGGGCGCGCCGTTCCTGAATTTTAATATCGACAGTAAAAGCAACAAAATTAAGATCCCGCTTACCCTTGCCCAGTTGAAAAAGCGAAACTGGATGCCGGTAAAGATCGATCTCGATTTAAAAGCGAATACGGTAAGGCTGTTTATCAACGGGGTATGGTATCACGCTGATGGCTTTGATTTTGGAGGAACGATAACGCCTAAAATATATTTCGGCAAAAACGAACATTACTCCGACGTGCCTAAAATGGCCGTACGGAATTTAACCATCGGCGACGGCAGTAAAACCTACTCGTTCCCGCTGAACGAGTGGAGCGGCAAAAACGTTTTAAGCAGCGATGGCGATGAAATGGGAACGGTTGATAATCCCGTATGGCTCATTAATGAATCATATTTCTGGGCCTATCGCCTTACAAAGGCATTTAAAGAAGTAGCCGGCGTTAATTTTGACCAAACTGCTCAAAAGCTGCTGATGTTTAAAAGCGACTCGCTGATTGTGTACGATGTTCAGCGGAATAACTTAACGGAGCAGGCTTTTCAGAATAAATGTCCGCTGCCGCTGCACCTTGGTAAAAGTATTATCAACACAAAGGAAAACAAGCTTTATGCTTATGAGACTCTGAAGGCGCCGAAGCAGTTTCAACCTGCCCACAGCATTGCAGCGCTGGATTTAAATACGCTGAAATGGGATATAACCGGCGATGGAACCATAGCAGAGCAACGGCATCATCACAATATATTTTACGATAATACCGAAGACAAGCTTTACCTGTTTGGCGGGTATGGCTCGTTCTCGTATTATAAAGACTTTTTTGAATACAATAAAACCACCGATACATGGGACAAGATTGTCTTTACCGGCGATAAAATTATGCCCCGTTTTTTCTCCGGCTTCAGCAAGGCTGATGAGAACAATGATGTGTATATTTTTGGAGGATACGGCAACCAGAGCGGCAACCAGGTGGTAGGCGGCCAGCATTTTTACGACCTGTACCGGGTTAATTTAACCAACCATACCATCAAAAAGCTTTGGGAGATTAAGCCCCCGGCAGTTGATTTTGTAGCGGCAAATAACCTCATCATCTCGAAGGATAAGCAATATTTTTATGCGATATGCTACGCGCATGATAAGCCGAAGACCAGTCTGAGTCTTTATAAATTTTCTATTAAGGACGGTTCGTACGAGGTGGTAAGTGGTAATATCCCCGCCAAAGGCGAACGCATTGAAAGCGATATCAACCTGTTTTACAACACTAAGCAGGAAATATTCTATTGCGCCATACAGGAATTTACCACGCCCGACTATTCCACAGTAAGGGTTTATTCGCTCGCTTCACCGCCGGTAAGAGAACAGGATTACCTGGCATCAATACAACCGAATTTATCATCAGGTTGGACAATTCGAATTCACTACCTCTCTTGGTGGCTGCTCTTTTTTATTGTTTTTGCTTCTGCTGCTTATTTCTATTTCAGAAAGAAAAGGAAATCAAAAGAAACGCCGGAAGAGATTGACCATGATATTGCCATATCTACGGTTCATAAAAAGGAGGATGAGAAAAGACCCAATGCCCTTTATTTACTGGGCGATTTCACGGTTTATGATAAAGCCAGTCGTGATATAACGCACCTTTTTAGTCCTAAAATAAAGCAGCTTTTTATTTTGGTGCTGCTGAATAGTGAGAACGATGGCGGGGTAACTTCGAAAAAGATCTCGGCTACGCTTTGGCCCGAGAAAGACATTGCAAAATCAAAGAATATTAAGGGCGTAACCATTAATCACCTGCGTAATATCCTCGTGGATATTAATGGTATAGAACTGGCGTTTGTTAATGATACTTATCGTTTTACTATGACCGATGAGCTTTGGTGCGACTATTTTGTGGTAGAAAACGCGCTGAAAGAATTACGTAATGGCTCCCCAATGGCTAACGGTGTTTTAAACTATATCGATCTGATAGCACGCGGCAGCTTATTGCGCGAAATAGCCGAACCATGGCTGGATGCCATCAAACAAAATTACGAAGAAGCCCTTACAGCCGAAATGTCGCCCGCTGTAAAGAATATTTATGAGGCAGGCGATTACCGCAAAACGCTCGAAATTGCCCGCGTAATCTTAAACATCGATCCGTTTAACGACATCGCCATTAAATACAAACTGAAAGCGCTCCGCCGTATTAAAGGCGTGGAGCATGCGCACAAGATTTACAACGACTTTGCCGCCGAATACGAGAAATCATTAGGCGAAGCTTACCCTGTTCCTTTCGATAAGATCTGTCCTGCTAAGTAAGCACACATCCCTTCTGACGAATTTCATAATCCATACACGGTAGTTTTCAAGCTCTCCGCATGTAACATTCCTATTATTGAACCCTTCAAATGGGTTAATACGGGGTTAATTCATGCCGGTTAATAAAATAATACCAGCATTAACCCTGTTTTTAACCCAACTTTTAATACTCTCACCTATAATATTGTTCAACCAATTGTACAACCGTCAGTTTTAACCAACCTGACCAAGCTGTTCTTTTTGGGCAATTATTATAAACCAACTAACCAATTTTTTTACTTATGAATCAAATTTTTACCAATTATGGTGGGTGTTATTTCGTCCATCATCGGGGTAAGATCAGGAACGGGCTTCTGAAAATAGGCGCCCTTGTGCTGTTTTTACTCCTCTCCATCACCTCCATCGCGCAGGCGCAAAACCAGGTAAATGGTACGGTTGTCGACGAAAAAGGGCAAACCATGCCCGGCGTAAGCGTTAAAGTCAAAAGCACAGCCAACGGCACCGTAACCGATATTAACGGTAAATTCTCCATTAATGCCGATAAGGGCGCAACGCTGGTATTCTCCTTTTTGGGTTACCAGGAGCAAAGCGTGGTGGTAGGCGATCAGAAAACAATTAAAGTATCCCTCGCGCCAACCTCGTCTACCCTTAACGAGGTGGTAGTGGTAGGCTACGGTACGCAAAAGAAAGCCACGTTAACCGGCTCGGTTGCGGCGGTTACCAGTCACGACATTGTAACTACCAAGAACGAAAACGTTGAGAACATGCTTACCGGTAAGGTGGCAGGTTTACAGGTGGCACAAAACACTGCCGAGCCGGGCGATTTTGCCAACAACATCTCTATACGCGGTTTCGGTAATCCGCTTATCGTTATAGATGGTATCGAGCAGCCAGATTTTAACATCCACAGCGGTACCGGCGACAACAACGTTGGTTCGAGCAATATCTTTTCGAGGCTCGATCCTAACGATATCGAAAGCATTTCGGTACTGAAGGATGCATCGGCATCGGTTTATGGCGTGAAGGCGGCCAATGGCGTTATCCTCATCACTACCAAAAAGGGTAAATCGGGCGAGTTGCAGCTGAGCTATAGCGGCACTTACGGCTGGCAGGTACCTTCGGGCTTACCAAAACCGGTAAACGCAACCGATTACATGACCCTGGTTAACCAGCAGGCTTTACATCAGGCCAACGGCGGTAAGCTGGTTTATACGCCGGAAGATTTTGCCGCTTATGCCAACGGTACCAAACAAAGCACCGACTGGTACGATGCTACCTTCAGAAAGTCGGCTATGCAGCAACAACATAACCTGACTGCTACCGGTGGTAACGACATTTCGCAATACCTCATCAGCGGCGGTTTTACCGATCAGGACGGTTTGCTGCAAAGTAACGACCTCAATTACAAACGCTACAATGTACGCTCGAACGTGACCAGCAAAATAGGTAAGAACATTACCGTAAACATGAATCTGAGCGCTATCTACGATAGAAAAACTTCACCGGCGCAGTCGTTCTGGTACACTACCCGCGAGGCCTGGCGCGAATTGCCTATCCAAAGTATCTATGCCAACAACACTGCTCCGTATTACCTGAAAGGTCTGGTTGACGGCGGTAACCCGGTTGCCTACGGCGATGCCGATATTAACGGTTACAATAACCAAACGAATAAATTTTTCGACGGATCATTGAGCCTGGAATATAAAGTTCCATTTGTAAAAGGACTTTCGATCAAAGGATTATACAGCTATGATGAGCAGATCCAGGATAACAAGATTTACCAGAAATCATATAACCTGTACGAGTATAACGACGCTACTAAGGCTTATGTTCCATCGCTGAATAATTCGCCGTCATTTGTACAGCGTCAGTACTATGACTATCCGAAGAATACCGATCAGTTCTCTATTAACTACAACCGTACTTTCGGTCCGCACAACATCAGCGTTTTGTTACTTTATGAAGGAAACGAGCAAAAGGTAGACAACTTCGCAGCTTACAGGCAGTTAAACTTGCCGGTTGACCAGATCAGCGCGGGTAATGTTGCCAATCAGAACGCTACGCAGGATGCAGGCAGCGATAACCTGTATGATTATACCACCAACTCAATTGTTGGTCGTTTAAATTACGATTATAAAGGGAAGTATTTGGTGGAATTCAGCTTCAGGGATGATAAATCGTCAAAATTCCCGCCAAACCAGGGTGCTGCATTTTTCCCGGGAGTTTCCGCCGGCTACCGTATTTCAGAAGAAAACTTCTGGAAAAATTCTTTCCTGTCGGTGTTTAATAACTTCAAGTTACGTGCCTCTTACGGTATATCAGGTGACGACGGTCCTTTAGCATTCTTCGAGTTCTTACCCGGATTTAACTATCCTGCCGGCGGCTCAAATAATCAATTACCGGGCGGCGCCGTATTTGGCGGAAACTACATTACCGCTGTTCAAAATAAGGGCGTTACCAATCCGGACATCACCTTTGAAAGAGCGCACATGTTTAACGCAGGTGCCGATTTCGAATTATTTAACGGCGCCATCAATGGGGCGGCAGATTTCTTTATCCGCGATCTGCGCGGCCTGTTAACTCCTCCAAACTTGCAGGTACCCGATGTGCTGGGTTCGGCATTGCCATTGGTGAACCTGAACGGTACCCGGACACAGGGTGTTGATTTTGAAATTGGTCATCACGGCAACTTCGGCAAATTCAGGTACAACGTAAAAGGAACATTCCTTTACACCAACACAAAGAATACCTTCGTGTCGGAATCGAAACAAGGCAACTCTCTGCTCGACTGGCAGCGTAACAACACTAACCGTTATCAGGGTGTGCAGATGGGCCTGAGCGGATCGGGTCAGTACCAGAACTACCAGCAGATCCTGAACAGCCCGACTTATGTTGGCAGAGGAACCGTTGTAGGCGATTATATTTACCAGGACTGGAACGGTGACGGCCAGATCGATGGTAACGATAACCATCCCATTGCCTATGGCAACGGCCCTAACAGCGGTCCCGGTGTTCAGCCTAAGATCACCTACGGCTTAAACATCGGCGGTTCGTATGAGAACTTCGACTTTAACCTGTTGTTCCAGGGAACCGGCATTTACAATGTGTCATACATCGAGCAGCTGAACATCCCGTTGTGGGGCGGCGGCAGCGCGTTGACCCAGTTTAACAACGATTGGCATCCTGCCGATCCGACGGCCGACCCATACAATCCGAAAACGGTTTGGGTACCGGGCAATTTCGCTTACACAGGTACAACGGCCAACACCAACTCAACTTTCAATTTTGTTAACGCTTCTTACCTGAGGCTTAAAAGTGCTGAGTTAGGCTATTCTGTACCGGCAAAGGCATTGAAGGTAATAGGCTTACGCGGTGTAAGGATATTTGCCAACGGCTACAACCTGTTTACCATTACCAAGGTTAAATACGTTGACCCTGAGCACCCGACAGGCACTTACGGTTACCTGTACCCGCTCGACAAATTGTTTAACATTGGCTTAGACGTCAAATTCTAATCAGCAACCACATCATGAAAAGATATAGTTTATTTATATTGACAATAGTACTGGCGGCAGGTATGTCGGCTTGCAGAAAGCTGAATATACCGCCTACCAATATCATTCAAAATCCGGCCGTATTTTCATCAAGCGGCGGTATCCAGGCCTACATGGCGCGCTTGTACAGCGAACTGCCTATCGAAGATTTCAGGTATTCGCCTGATATGGGTCTGAACTTTTTCTGGATCATTAAACCTACGCCTGCAACAACCGGCGAAGCGTTAAGCCGTGATCAGGGCGGTTCATCGTCTGAAAACTTTGGCGACTGGCATTGGGACGTTTGGGGCGGTAACTACAGTACCATCCGCGATTGTAACTATTTCCTCGAAACCCTGCCCGCAAATGCAGGCAATTTTACTCCCGACCAGGTAAAGCAATGGACCGGTGAGGCTTACTTCGTTCGTGCCATGACGTACTTTGCGTTGGTGAAACGTTTCGGCGGCGTGCCTTTGGTAACTAAAACGCTTCAGTATAGCCCCGGTCAGGATATCAGCGATCTGAAAATTCCACGTGCTTCAGAACAGGCAATCTGGGATCAGATATCTAAGGACTTTGATGCTGCTATTGCCAACATGCCTGCTGTTAACAGCGATTATAGCGACGGAAGCCGTGCCAACAAATACGTTGCGGCTGCTTTTAAGTCAAGAGCTATGTTGTATGCCGGTTCGGTGGCTAAATACAACACCATTACTTTGTTCGATGCCAGCAAAAATCAGCTTTGCGGCATGCCGCAAAGTCTTGCTGCAGGTTACTTCCAGCAATCGTACGATGCTGCAAAAATGCTGGACGGCCAGTACAGCCTTTACCTTTCGGCATGGTCGCCTACCGACAAAAATGCACAGTACCAAAACTTTGTGAACCTGTTTTCTGATCCTGCAAGTAAAGAGAACATATTCGTGCGCGAATATCAGTATCCTAACTCGGTGCACGGTTATGACGCTTATAATGTTCCGCGCCAGTTGATGGGTCCTAACGGTTATTCATCGGAAGTTAATCCAACACTTGATTTTGTTGAGAAATTTGACGGTCTCCCTAAAAATCCGGACGGTACGCTTAAAACACTTGATGCAAGCGGTCATTACCTGTTGTTCAACAACACGATGGATATTTTCGCCAATGCCGAACCACGCTTGCGCGCAACGGTAATTTTCCCTGGCGATGTGTTCAAAGGACAAAACATCGAGATTCGCCGCGGTATTTATACCGGTCCGGTTGCTGGCGGCATAGCACCATTGCTGCCTGCCGGTTCAAAGGCGCAGTACCCTACCGCTAATTTGGTAGTATCTCCAAATGCAGGTCAAACCGCTTACAAACTGCCTGATGGTACTTCGATGAACCCTGCCGGTTTAAGCGGGGTGTTCACCGGCGATCAAACCTGCGCTATCTCGGGCTTTTCGGTAAGGAAATGGTTGAACCCCAACCTGCCAACATCGCAGGTGCTGGAAAACAATGAGACCCAAACCTGGATAGAAATGCGTTATGCTGAAGTGCTGTTGAACAAGGCAGAAGCTGCCGTAGAACTGGCAAGCCTCGGTCAAACAGGTTCGATCAACACTTCCGATGCATTTAACATCGTCAACCAGATCCGTTCAAGGGCAGGCGCCGATCCTTTAGTTGGTGCAGCAACCATCGACATAGTACGCGCTGAACGCAGGAAAGAGCTTGCTTTTGAAAACAAGACCTATTGGGATCTGAGAAGGTGGAGAATATTCAACCAGGAACAAAATGGTACTATCTACCGCATCCTGATGCCATTCTATTCGGCACAGGCTGGCAAATATTTCTTCGACCAGCGTACCGACGAGCGCAACGATGTTTACACTTACGATACCCGCTGGTACTATGAGCAAATTCCGGGCGGTGCTATTTCAAAGAGTCCTAACTTAATTCAGAACCCAGGTTATTAATTCGAATAATATGAAAAAGAGATTTTTATACGCTGCGTTATGCCTGGCCATTGCCGCTACAACATCATGCAGTAAAGTTGACAACTATGCAGCGCCATCTGCAACAATAAGCGGTAAAACAGTTGATGAAGCTACCGGCGAGACGGTACAAACAGAAATTGGCGGTGGTGGAACCCGCGTTAAATTACTGGAGATCAGCTATAGCTCCAATCCGGTTCCGGAGTATTTTCAATCGAAACAGGATGGTACGTTTAACAATACTAAAGTATTCCCGGCCACTTATAAGGTTTCGGTGGAAGGTCCGTTTGTTCCCATTGTGCAAACTGACAACACAGGAGCAGTAATTTCTGACGCAAGCCAAACCATCACCTTAAAAAATACCGCCGACCTTACTTTTAAGGTACAGCCATTTTTAAAGGTAGAATGGGTGGGCAAACCGGTAGTTAATGCCGATAAATCTGTTACCGTACAGGTAAAGGTTACCCGCGGCACCACTAACCCCGCTTACCAGCAGGATATAACCAATATTAACCTGTATGTAAGTAACACCCAGTACGATGGCAGTAACAACTACGACCCGAGGTATTCGAACCTGGTTTCGTACAGCGGAGCGACAGGCACTGCATTGCTGGGACAAACCATCACCATAACAACTACCGGTGGTGCATTGCCAGATCAGGATGTGTATTTCAGGGTAGGTGCAAGAATAAACGCCGGCCTGAACGAATATAACTACAGCACACCTATGACAGCGAATTAGTCGTGAGTCTTAAGTCGGGAGTCCTGAGTCGTAAGTTCAAAATAACTTAGACTCAGGGCTCAAGACTAAAGACTTCAGACTAAAAAAAGGCCCTCATCTATCGAAAAACATTACTACTACCACTAACTACTAATGAAAAAATCTATTCTTCTACCGGGTTTATTGAGCGCAACAATATTTGTGCAGGCGCAAAACACAAACCCCGTTATTTCTAAAGAAAAAACGGCCTTTCAAACCAGCAGTCCCTGGATCCCGGAAATTGACGTCCGGTCAGACATTGCCATCGTTTACGGTGCTAATGACCGGAAAGGAGTAACATTTGAGCAGCGCGTAAAATCATGGCGCGATCATGGTTATGAAGTCAATTTTATGACCGGGATAGCCTGGGGAGAATACTTCGACTATGTTTTGGGTAAATGGGATGGCAAGAACCACCTCAACGTTACTCAAATGACCATGAAAGGCGATTCGATCATGCACGGTCATAACATGCCGTACATTGTACCTACGCAATCGTTCATCGATTATATGAAAACCGCCGTGGTAAAACGCGTGATCGACGCTAATATCAGCACCATATTTTTGGAAGAGCCCGAATTTTGGGCACGTGCCGGTTACAGCCCGCTCTTTAAAGAGCAATGGCAAAAATATTACGGCTTCCCCTGGAAACCGCAGGACGCATCAGCAGAAAACACCTACCTGTCAAGCAAACTGAAATATCACTTGTACTATGATGCCATTAAGCAGGTATCGGATTACGCCAAAGCCTACGGCAAAAGCCAGGGTAAAAATATCAAGGTATTTATAGCCACGCATTCGCTGGTTAATTATTCATCATGGCAGATTGTTAGTCCGGAGGCCAGTTTAGCCTCGCTTCCCGGCATCGATGGTTATATCGCACAGGTATGGACAGGCACCTCGCGCGAGCCTACGTTCTTTAATGGCGAGAAGAAAGAACGTGTTTTTGAAAATGCATTTTTGGAGTATGGTTCAGCAGTATCAATGACGGCACCAACCAAACGCAAAATGTTCTTCCTCACCGACCCGATCGAAGACCGCGTGCACGACTGGAGCGACTATAAACGTAACTACCAGGCCACTTTCACCGCCAAGCTGCTTTACCCAATGGTGGCCGATTACGAAGTAATGCCGTGGCCGGAGCGGATCTACACGCACCCTTACCCGGTGCCGAACAGCAACGAAAAGATCCTGATTCCTAATTTTTATTCTACCCAGATGCAGGTGATGGTGAATGCACTGAACAGCATGCCAAAATCTGACAACAAAGTTTCGGGTGTGAACAGTATAGGCGTGCTGATGAGCAACTCGCTGATGTTTCAGCGTTTCCCTACGCATAATGGGTTTGAAGATCCGCAGTTTTCAATCTTCTACGGACAAACCCTGCCGCTGGTAAAACGTGGCGTACCGGTGCAAACCGTCCACATGGAAAATTTAGGTTATGCAGCCACACTGAAAGATATTAAGGTTTTGGTGATGAGCTATGCCAACCAAAAACCGATGACGGTTGATGTGCATACCAACCTGGCCAAATGGGTTAAGAACGGTGGTGTGCTGATGTATATCGGTAAAGACGATGACCCTTATCAATCGGTAATGGAATGGTGGGATACCAAAGGGAATAAATTTACCGCGCCATCGCAGCATTTGTTCAAATTGCTGGGCATCAACCCAACCAAGGAAAACGAACATTTTAAAGTTGGCAAAGGCGCGGTTTATGTACTGAGAGAGAATCCTAAAGATTTTGTGATGACGGCCAATAACGACGGTACGTACATCGACCTGTTAAAACAGGCTTATGAAAAGGATGCCAAAGGCGGAACGCTGACCTTTAAGAACAGCTTTTACCTGGAGCGCGGCCCTTATGATGTAGTTGCCGTGCTGAATGAAAATGCAGATACTAAGCCTTATGTGGTTAAAGGCCCGGTTATCGATCTGTTCGATCCGCAATTGCCGGTACTGGCTGAGAAAACCGTTAATCCCGGCGAGCAATCGCTGTTATATGCGGTGAATCGCGTGGCCAATAAATCGAAACCACAGGTATTGGCGGCAGCTGCAAGGGTCTATAACGAAAAGGTACAGGCGGGCAGCTATTCATTCGTCACTAAAAGTCCGGCTAAAACGGTGAATAGCATGCGGGTGTTGCTGCCTGCTCAGCCGAAAACAATAACGGTTACTGATAGCAACAGACAAGCCATTACCGATATTAAATCATCATGGGATACATCGTCGAATACACTTTATCTCGGCTTTGCCAACAGCCCTGATGGGGTGAAGGTTGATCTGAAATGGTAAATAAGAACTTTTGAGATAGAGGTTGATTTCTCCCGTGCGCTGAATATGGTGCGCGGGAGTTTTTTGTCTCCACTAACCAACTAAAATGAAACGACTAACTATACTAACCGCCCTATTTCTACCTTTAACCATCCTTGCTCAACCTGGTACGCGCATTGCCGACCCGGTTGAGTTTGTAAACCCGCTGATGGGGACCGCATCCAAGCCTGCTCTTTCCAACGGGAACACTTACCCGGCAGTTGCCCTGCCCTGGGGTATGAATTTCTGGACGCCGCAAACGGGCAGGATGGGCGACGGATGGCAATACACCTACGATGCCGATAAGATTCGCGGCTTTAAGCAAACGCATCAGCCATCACCATGGATGAACGATTACGGCATGTTTTCCATCTTCCCCGAAACCGGGAAACTGGTGCTTGACGAAAATAAACGCGCCAGCTGGTTCTCGCACAAGGCAGAAACCGCAAAGCCTTACTATTATAGCGTTTACCTCGCCGATTATGACGTAACCACAGAAATTACGCCAACCGAACGCGCTGCCAATTTTCGTTTCACTTTCCCCAAAAGCGACAGCTCGCATATTCTGATCGATGCCTTTGATAAAGGCTCGTACATCAAGATCATCCCCGGCGAGCGAAAGATCATCGGCTATAGCACCAAAAACAACGGTGCAGTTACCGATAATTTTAAAGATTACTTCGTAATCTATATCGATAAGCCGTTCGACGTTGCTTCGGCATGGCATGATAAGGGTATGGATGACGGTAAACTGGAATACAACGGCGATCATGCAGGTGCTGCCATCACCTTTAAAACAAAAAAAGGTGAACAGGTTCATTTGCGCGTGGCGTCGTCATTCATCAGCATTGAACAAGCCGAACTGAACCTTAAACGCGAACTGGCTAACGACAGCTTTGCCGCAACCGAACAAAAGGCAAAAGCTACCTGGAATAAAACGCTGAGCCGTTTAAATGTTGAGGGTGGTACTATCGATCAAACCCGCACCTTTTATTCATGTCTGTATAGGATGCTGTTTTTTCCGCATAAGATGTATGAGATAGATGCGAAAGGGGAGAAGATGCATTATAGTCCGTACAATGGTAAAACCATGCCGGGCTATCTTTTTGCCGGGACAGGCTTTTGGGATACCTTCCGTGCGCTTTATCCATTCCTGAATCTGGTTTACCCGTCTGTTGTTAAAGAAATGCAGGAAGGGCTGGTGAATGATTATAAGGAAGGCGGCTGGTTGCCGGAGTGGTCGAGTCCGGGTTATGCCGATTGTATGATCGGGAATAACTCGGCATCGGTAGTTGCCGAAGCTTATTTGAAAGGTGCGCGCGGATACGATATTCAAACTTTATATGAGGCGTTGAAACATGGCGCCAATAATGAGGGCCCGAACGCGACCGGCCGGAGAGGGGTGGATTATTACAACAAATTGGGGTATGTACCTTATGACGTAAAGATCAACGAAAACGCCGCCCGCACGCTGGAATATGCCTATGACGATTTTGCTATTTATCAGTTAGGCGAGGCACTCGGCAAGCCCGCAAGTGAAACGGATGTTTACAAAAAGCGCAGCCAGAATTACCGCAACCTGTATGATAAGCAAACCGGCCTGATGCGCGGTAAAAATAAGGACGGCTCGTTCGAAACACCGTTCAACCCATTTAAATGGGGCGATGCCTTTACCGAGGGCAATGCCTGGCATTATAGCTGGGGTGTGTTTCACGATATACAGGGACTGATTAACCTGATGGGCGGCAAGCAGCAGTTTGTTGCCAAGCTCGATTCGGTGTTTACCCTGCCGCCGGTATTTGATGACAGCTATTACGGCACGGTGATCCATGAGATCCGCGAGATGCAGATTGCCAACATGGGGCAGTATGCGCATGGTAATCAGCCTATTCAGCACATGATCTACCTGTACAATTTTGCCGGCGAACCGTGGAAAACCCAATACTGGGCCCGCGAAACCATGAACCGGATGTACAAAGCCACTCCCGATGGTTATTGCGGCGACGAAGATAACGGCCAAACATCTGCATGGTATATTTTCTCGGCCATGGGCTTTTACCCGGTAACACCGGCCAGTGATCAATATGTGCTTGGCGCACCCTTATTCAAAAAGCTGATCATCAACCTTGAAAACGGCAAAACCATCACCATCAACGCACCAAAAAACAGCGCTGACAACAAATATGTAAATAGCCTGACCGTTAATGGTAAGCCTTACGGATTCAACTGGTTAAGCCATAAAGCATTGTTAGGCGGAGAGGTATTGAACTTCGATATGTCGGCTAAGCCAAATAGACAACGTGGTACAGCGAAAGATGATGTACCGTACTCGATGTCGAATGAAAAATAGTTAGTAAACAAGCAGTCCTCACCAAATAGTGAGGGCTGCTTGCTATATCAATCACATCAACTGGATATTAAGAGACATTTGCCAGAATTTCTGCTCTTTTAACCCCTGCATAGGATTAGAGCCTGAATTATAAATAACCCCAAGCGCAACACTGGCTGATTTGGCATCGACCAGGTAAAGACTGAGGCCGGTTTGTAATAGGTGTGTGCCCTTTTCACCATTCCCAGTACCGTTTCCAAAAGCATCCCGGCCGGTATAATCTACTGTAGCTTCTATTAGTTTATGCGGAGCAAGTAAATTGCCGTGATTATCCTTATTTATAGCAAATGATCCCGACAGGTTATAAAGCCCCCGGAAGATAGCACCTGTTTGGGTGGAATTTCCCGATTGTATGATCTGCTGGTACTCAAAGCCCACGTAAGGTGTCAGCATATAAGTAAAGGCATCATTTGCAAGGTAACCCGGCGCATTTAGCCGGAATCCGCCAATTGATTTAAACAATGTATAATTGCCAGTTACCTCTGCAGAATGGGTCGAATCTTTCCAGTCGCGGCCATATTTGCCACTAAAGGTTACCAATGACTGCCAGTCGCCATCTTTTTGCAGCCACTGGCCGGCGTAGCCTGCTGAAAAGTTCTCCTGCTCTTTATCAACCATTGTATTAAGATGAAACTCCGTTACAATTTTTGATGTAAGCGTGGCTGTCTGATCTATTTCGTAAGACAAGCCAGCATTTACCAACCAGCTTTTGGGCTTTTTGTCGGGTATGGTAAATTCAAACTCAGCCGGCGATGGCTTTTTACCGCTCTCGTTAAATGTATTCTGAAGTTTAAAATGGTCGAGGGATAATATGCTGGTAGAATCTGCTTTTGTTCTCTTCGCGGTCTGCGCTGAAGCCATACTGCCGGCGAGCAACAGCACGGCTGCCAAATATAATTTCTTGTTCATTTTAAAGTGTTAGATAGTGATTAATGGTTGACAATGACAAGGCTTTGGTCAGGATGTTGCCGCTATACATTCATCAACAGTTGAACTGGGTGTTATAGAGCCTGGCTGGATAACGGCACCCGTTTGGTGATTGTTGGCTATTTTTTGAAGCTCATTAGCTAATTTATTAGCCATGTTGGTGCTGTAGCCAAGGTCGCTTAATACGGTGTCGCCGGGTAGGTCATCCGGACGGTCCGGCCTGTCTGCAATCTGCAGGATCATTGATTTTACTTCGGTTTCGAGTGACATAAGTGTAAGGTTTTTTGTTTTCGTAAAAATATTAAAACCCGCCGCTTATGCAAGTCCGTGAAAACACCCTTTTTCAGAGGGTAAAAAAACGGTACCGGGAATAATAAGCGTTTGCTTTACATGTTATCAATGAAAAGTCTTTATCGTATTTTAGAAGGATATCGACTCCTTAACCGGCATCAATGAGAACAGCGGTTTATTTTATATACATTGTTTTGTGGGCAGGTATTATTTGTTTGCCTGTATTTTCAACTGCGCAGGTGAACAAACCCATAATAGAATTTGCGAGCGATACGCAATCGCCGCTGTTGGTAGAACGGGCGATACGTAAGCTTGATCATAACGAAAAAGCGACGGAGGCTATCTTTAAGGACGTTGTAGCAACCCATCCTTCCGGTTTGTTTTTGTTAGGCGATGTGGTTTCGCTGGGTTATAAAAACTCCAAATGGAAAAAAATAGACGGCTACCTCAAATTGTGCGCCAACAGCGCTATCCCTGTTTATGCAACACTTGGCAACCATGAATTGATGCTGAATGCAGCTAAAGGGAGACGGAACTTCCAATCGAGGTTTGCGATGTATAAGGCCTCTGGTTATAGTGAAATAATTGATTCTGTAGCGGTCATCCTGTTGAATTCCAATTTCAGCAAAATGACAAGTGGAGAAATAGCACAGCAGGATAATTGGTATAATAACACGCTGAAGGAAATGGACGATGACCCGGCAATTAAATTTATAATTGTTGGTTGTCATCATGCGCCGTTTACCAACAGCAAGGTAGTTGCGCCTTCAATACAGGTACAGCAAAATTTCGTGCCACCGTTCATCCGGTCAAAAAAATGCGTGCTATTCCTTTCCGGGCATTCACATAACTTCGAACAGTTTAAGGCGGAGGGAAAGTGCTTTTTAGTAATTGGCGGTGGTGGTGGCCCGCATCAGCCCTTAAATACAAAAAGGCAATTGATGCCAGACCTAGCCGCCACGTATAAACCAATGTTTCATTACCTTGAAATAACCCGCAACAAAGACTCATTGCAGGTTGTATCAAGGCAATTAAAAGCTGATTTTTGGGGGATTTAATGATGGATTAAAACTTAATCTAAGGCGTTAATCCGGCTTCAGGCGATTTATATTCTTAATACCCTTTATTTTAATTTCTATGTTCGCTTTATGAGTGATTTTATCAGATCATCTGCTATATTACGGTGCCAATTATAGTTCTGATTTTACGAGGGGATTCGTGCGGTCAAAAATCAGGGGCAAGGTTCATCGGCTTTTTGCTGATGTAAAGCTTAAAGTATATGGACAGACGTAATTTTATAAAAACCTCGGCTTTATCAGGCGCAGGTTTACTCGCCGGGCCGAAACTCATTAATCCGTTAAATGCCTTTCTTCCCGGCAATCCGAAACCGCTGGTGTTGAACGGTAACAGGTTCGTCACTTTTTGTATTATGATCCGCACTACGCCCTGGGAGGTTTCCCGCGATGTTAAATTGCACCCGAGGGATGAGTCGGCCTGGCATACGCTTGATGGTGTGCGCTCTATGCGCGAGGCTTTTGCAAAGAACAACCCCGACGGCCGCCTTACCTGGGGTTTTACGCTCAATGCACTGGAAGATAAGCGAAAAAACTACGCCGAGATCCGCGACTACGCAGTGCAATGTCAGCAAAAATATGGCGATGAGGTATCCTATTTTCCCGGCTATTTCCCCGCAATGTACCTGCCGCGCGAGCGTGTAAACCGAGAAATGACGGAGGCCATCCAGATCATTACCAATTTTGCGGGTAATGGTTATCGTCCCAAAGCAATAATGGGCGGCTTTTTGTCGGCTGATAGTTTACAGTATCTTGCAGAGAAAGAGAAAATTCATACGGCACATGCCGTGATCTGGAGCCAGTACGCTATCGACGGCGGCGGGGCCGACGGATCGCCGTCTTATCCCTTCTATCCGTCCAAACAACATTTTTGCAAACCTGCACAAAACGCTGTCGATTTTATTGATTGTGTTAACCTCGATGGCTGGACAATGGATTTCATCTGCGCCAGGCGTGCCGGTGCCATGGATCACAATATTACCGGTTATAACAGCCGCAGGGGCGTTGGCCCGATAGAAACCTATGTAGGGTGGGGGCTTGATCTCGGTCACCGGGAGGTAATGCATACGCAGTCCATCCATTTCGATAAAGGTTTCGAGCTGAACGGTTTTGGCTGGGTTACCAATATATGGGAAGCGCAGATGGTGTACGAGTTCGGTAAAGACCTGATTTGCGGTGCGCTGGAAATGTGGGTGACCGATACCAAAAAGCGTTGGCCGGATACGCATTTCGTCACCTTTGGCGAGTATGGCGAATTATGGCGG
>DATCQV010000150.1:0-34032 GCA_036569325.1 Mucilaginibacter sp.
GTAGTAAAAGTTGTAGTAACTTTGTGGAAACTTAATTTCGGTTCAGGCTAATTGCAGCGCGAATATTAACCAAAGGTACTTTAATTAAATTATACAAACAATCTTTACAGGAATATCATACCATGTTAATATTGCCTTACAACCTAAATGCCTGAATAATAATATGATTATATATTATTCGGGCGGATTTGATTGCTTTGGTTATTCCCGTAAATTTACGCCCCGGCACGTTAAGCGCCGATTTGCTTATGAGTTACACTAAACCCCAACTGCGAACCGTAAACGTAACACGCTATGTTACGCCGCTGCGCGAAGGCGGCTCGCTGCCTGCCATTGCCGAGGCCGACGACGGCTTTTTATATGTGCTGAAGTTTCGTGGCGCCGGACAGGGAACCCGGGCACTGATTGCCGAACTGATTGGCGGCGAAATTATGCGCGCCTGCGGGCTGAAAGTTCCCGAGCTGGTGTTTGCCAATTTGGATGAGGCCTTCGGCAGAACCGAACCGGATGAGGAGATACAGGACCTGCTGAAAGCAAGCGTGGGGCTTAATCTTGCCCTGCATTATCTTTCGGGCGCTATTACGTTTGATGCGGCTGTGGCTGGCCTCGATCATAAACTGGCCTCGCAAATTGTATGGCTCGATTGTCTCCTTACCAATGTTGACCGCACCGCCCGCAATACCAATATGCTGATGTGGCATAAGGAATTGTGGCTGATAGATCATGGCGCAGCCTTATATTTCCACCATTCGTGGCAAAACTGGGAAGAAGCGGCGAAAAAGCCTTTCCTGCAGGTAAAAGATCACGTGTTACTGCCCCGCGCCACCCGCCTGGATGAGGCGGATACCCAATTACGCACTATACTTACGCCACAACGTATAGCCGACATTGTTAACCTGGTACCCGACGACTGGCTGACCGGCGACGGCGCATTTGAAACGCCGCAGCAGTACCGCGATGCCTACGCCCTGTTTTTGAATACCCGTATAGCCAATTCTGAAGTTTTTGTAAAGGAAGCACAACATGCAGCAGCACTTATTTGAATATGCCGTGATCCGCGTTGTGCCGCGGGTTGAACGCGAGGAGTTTTTGAATATCGGGGTGATATTGTATTGTAAGAAATATGATTTTTTGCAAACCCGGTATCATATAGATGAGGATAGACTGAAAGCATTTTATACCGGGCTGGATATCGAGGAATTGAGCGGACACCTGTATGCCTTCGGGCGGATCTGCATGGGCGACAAAGCGGCGGGCCCCATCGGCCGGCTGGATGCGGCATCGCGTTTCCGGTGGTTAACGGCTACGCGCAGCACCATTTTGCAAACATCGAAGGTGCATCCGGGAATGAGCTGTGATGCGGATGCGACACTGGAAAGGTTGTTTGAGCAGTTGGTGATGTGAGGTTAGTGGATTTCAGTACATTCCCTCTCCGCGCACAGGCTTTATCCCAATCTTGTAATCTCGGGCGATAGCGAAAGACCTGGCGCCGATGTCCTGCGTAGAGATTGCTTCGTACGAAATAACGCGCGTGGAACCATTATTTAAGGCTAAACGCGGGCTTACTTCTTCTTTTCCTCGTTCTCCGCTTCCAGACGCACTTTTTTGAGATCGGTGCGTATCAATGCGAACAGGCTCATGTATACATTCGCAACAAAAACAAGGGCGAAGCCGCTGATGATATAGCCGCGCCAGTCGGGAAGCAGGAGGTGGTAATGGGTGATGAATAATATGATGATGGTTACGTAATGGCTGAAACAATACTCGCAGGTGAAAAGGTAGAAGAATTTGCGCCCTGCGATGGTTTTAGCTTTATGACAGCGGCCGATAAAATATTCGCGCGGCTCACGGAACACTTCTTCGTGGGTAACCGTCCATGCGATGCAGGCAATGGGAATGGCCAATAAAAAAAGCCAGGCTATTTGCGTGGTTAATTCCATATTGGATAAAGAATTAAGGTGAGAAAAGGTTTTGGACATGAGTGGATTTTGATGCCTCTCCCGCCGGTTAAAACCCACGGCAATATCAGATATGCTTTTTAATAACTGCTTGTGGCTACATTATTGCCGTTGGTTTTAACCGGCGGATTATGAATTAGCCGCTATCCGGCTTTAGCCCAAACAGGCCACTTGCCAAAACACTGTCGCCATTATATTTCTTTCGCTTAGTTATATTTGGTTCAATCGCTCTTTGAAAAAACACACCAAACGGCCAAAATTCTTCTTTTGCAGCCGCATACTAAATAACATTTCGGTTCAAAAACATTAAATAAAGATAGTAAGGACTAATTTAGAGCAAAAAACAGTTCAAAATTGGGTACGCCCAAATGCCATTTAGCCTGTTCCACCCCAAAAAACGACTCACCCTAAATGCGGTTTAGACTGTTCCACGTTAAAAAACGACCCACCCTAAACCAGGTTTTGCCTGTTCCATCAAAAATTTTGTACACACCCTAAACCCGGTTTAGAGTGTTCCACCCAGCGGGTTGTACCCAACTGAAAAAGGTTTTGATCTCAGCTTTGGCTTTCTGGCGATGCCGGGCGCTAAAAATGGCCGGACAAACGTTTGGATTATGGATTTTGCCAACAAGCCCGAAATCTGTTTGAATTTTACTAATTTCGGGGAGGCAAATTTTGCAGCCAATAACTCAATGAAACGAATTACCTTCTTTATAGTAGCCCTGCTTGTAACGTTAAGGGCAATAGCACAGGCCGAACCGGCTAATTATATGGCCGCTGTAACCCGGTTCACCCAATATTACAATCACGATCAGCCCGACAGCATTTTTACCATGTTCAGCCCCGAAATGAAGGCTGCCCTGCCGTTAAGCAACTTTAAGCCGACCACGCTTCAGTTAAAATCGCAATATGGTAACCTGCTGAAGACGGAATTTGTAAAGCTGGATCAGTCGCTGGCCATCTATAAAGCAACGTTCCAGAACAGTACCTTTTTGCTGAACCTGGCGCTTAATTCGCAAAATAAATTAACCGGTTTGCTGCTTGGCCCTTATAACGATACCAGGACAGGCATATCGCTCGACCCATCGCTGGATGAAACGCCGATCACCCTGAAAACCTTAACGGGCACCATTTCCGGCTCGTTAGTGATGCCGAAAAATCCGTCAGGAAAAATTCCGGTGGTGCTCATCATTGCAGACGAGGGTCTGACCGACCGCGATGGGAATAACGCCAAAACCGGCGTAACTGCCGACACTTATAAAATACTGGCTAACGACCTGGGTAAAAACGGCATAGCATCAGTTAGATACGATAAACGCCTTACGGGAGCCAGCGTTACCAAAAGCAAAGAATCAGAACTGCGGTTTGAAGATTATGGCGACGATGCCCTGAACCTGCTGCAAATGCTTGACCAGGATCAGCGCTTCTCGAAGATCGTGATGTTCGGCCATGGCGAGGGCGCTTTGGTGGGAATGCTGGCTGTAACCGATTCGCCTGCAAAAGGACTGATCAGCGTTGACCTGCCTGCTGATAACTACGACAAAATATTAAAAGACAAGGTTAAGAACAGGTCACAGTTTATACAGGATGAGTTCAAGACGTTTCTTGACAGCCTCAGAAAAGGCAAACTGACCGAAAAAATTGATGTGGCACTATACGACGTGGCGAAACCTACCATGCAGAACTTCGTAATGTCGAAATGCCGGTATGATCCTGTAAGGGGCATAAAAAGGGTAAAAGTTCCGCTGTTGATCATACAGGGTACCACCGACAAAGCAGTGCCAACCGAAAACGGCGCCCGCCTTAAAAAAGCAAAATCAGACGCAACATACCTCGAAATAAAAGGCATGAACCATGTTTTAAGGGATGCCCCGCCCGATGAGGAAGCCAATACGGCTACTTACACCAAACCGGAGCTTCCCCTGAAGCCGGAGCTGGTACCGGCCATAGTAGAGTTTGTCAACAAGATCAGAAATTAACTTTTCCAGTCGCCCAGCAGCCTCCGGATCACAATGATCTCGCCGATATGGTAGGCATTGTGATCGGCTATCTGGAGGGCTTCACGTAATATGGTCTGTCCATCGCCGTGTTCCAGCGGCCGGTAAATATCGGCGTGTTCTAATAACTCGATAAACTCGTCGAGGTCGCTGTCTATTTGTTTCAGGGCACCGGTCCAGTCGTCTTCGTGCTTTGGGGCGGTTTCCTTAGGCCAATATTCATCCGGCCATTTGGGCGATTTATGGTCGGCATCCTTGCTGAACTGCAGCATATCCCATTGGGCAATACGAATATGTTCTACCAGTTGCCAGATGCTGTAGGGCATATTATCGGGCACTACGCCGCGCAATTCGGGTTTCAAACCTTTTACGGCTTTGTTAAAAGAGGCGTGGGCATTGCCGCCCTGTAGTAATTTGGAAAGTTCTTCTATTAAAATTCTGTGCTGCTTATCCATTGAGATGATGTTTTTTGTTTTTAACAAAGATGGTGGAAAATGGTTAAAGCAGTTGTCATTTTTTAGAATTCAATTATCTCTGTGTCCGCGCCTCCTTAGCGCCGTCTGTGGTTAAAAAATAATAACCACAGAAGCAAAGAAATTCACAGCGGGCACAAAGAATTACTGCGGCGGGATTGTGCAGATTGTAAAACTTGCATAGCATATTTACTTTCTATTTAACTTTTGCGGGTAAATGTTTTAAGTTTATCTTTCGAACTTAAATTAATACCCCGGTGATAAAAAAATTAATGTTTGCTGCCTGCCTGGTTTTCTCGGTGATCATCGGGTGTAAAAAGGATGGCTCTTCAGTCGGCCCGCTGATGGGTAAGGATGATGCCGCCTTCACCGTTTATGAAAACTCGTACCTCGAGGGTTTATGGAAGCTTGATCCTGACCGCGCTACCACTACCGGCTATCATAAATACGACAGCCTGCTGCTGGTGCCCGATGATAAATTCCGCGATAAGCTGGTAACGTATGCCAAAGTGCAGCTTGACTCGTTAAGCCGTTTCGAAATTACACAACTGGCCGAAGCCAACCGGATGGATTACAAGATGATGCAGAACGAGGCAGAGCGGATTGAGTGGAATTATCAGCAATTGAAAGCTTATCAGTGGGACCCGTCATCGTACAACGTGATCGGTACATTTGCGTATATCCTGAACGAACATTATGAAGCGCTGGATAAGCGCCTGCGCCATTTCTACCAGAAAATGGCCAACATACCGGCCTATTATAAAGCGGCCGAAAAGCAACTGCGCAACCCGGTAGAAGAACTAACCAGTCTTGCTATTGAACAACACCTGGGCGGCGTTGGCGTATTTGAGAAAGACTTTGCCGATTCGCTGAAAAAGACAAAGATCCCGGAGGCTGAGCAAAAGCAAATGATCGACCGGGCGCGCGCATCGGCAGAAGTAATAAAAGGCTATGCCACCTGGCTGAAAGCGCTAAAGAACGATAAGCCACATAGTTTCAGGCTTGGCAAGGAGCTTTACGACGCGAAATTTAAGTACGAGATCCAATCGGAATATTCGGCACAGCAGATCTTCAATGCTGCAACGGAACGTAAAAAATACCTGCACCGCGAAATGGCAAAGATCAGCAAAAAGCTGTGGCCAAAATATTTTGGCACTAAAGCCATGCCCAAAGATTCGCTTGATCTGATAGCGCAGGTAATCGATACACTGTCGGCCAAACACGTTACACCGGATGAGTTTCAACCGGCAATTGAGAAACAAATACCCAAACTGACGGCCTTTGTAAAATCGAAAGACCTGGTGACATTAGACCCGAGCAAACCGCTGGTAGTTCGCCGGGAACCGGGTTATATGGCGGGCGTAGCGGGTGCGTCGATGAGTTCGCCGGGGCCGTATGATAAGGGCGGTAATTCATACTTTAACGTGGGCAGCCTTTCGGGCTGGCCCGCCGCGCAGGCAGAAAGCTATTTGCGGGAATATAACAATTACACCTTGCAGATCTTATGTATTCATGAAGCTATTCCGGGACATTATGTGCAGCTGGTATATGCCAACAAGGCGCCAAGTTTAATCAAAGCTATTTTTGGCAATGGCGCTATGGTAGAAGGCTGGGCCGTGTACAGCGAGGAAATGATGCTGGACAACGGCTTTGGCGGCGATGACCCCGAAATGCGGCTGATGTGGTATAAATGGCACCTGCGCTCGGTATGTAACACCATTTTAGATTACGATGTACATACCCAGAATATGCAAAGGGCTGATGCCCTGAAGTTACTTACCCGTGAAGCCTTTCAGCAGCAGGCCGAAGCAGAGGGCAAATGGAAGCGCGTAAGTGTAAGCAGCGTACAGTTGGACAGCTATTATACCGGCTACAAAGAAATATCCGACCTTCGTGAACTTTATAAAAAGAAACTGGCCGATAAATACAAGCTGAAAGAGTTTAATGAAAAATTATTAAGCTACGGCAGCGCGCCTGTAAAACTGATAAAAGAAGTAATGATGGCCGCAAAAACCGATGGGAAATAACCCAGGCACGACTGCTGTGGCAGGCTTATTGCAAAACCAATATGCCCGAACAACTAAAAGGTTAGCGAAGGAAAAAGACTGATTAATTTTAAATAAATAATTAATCTATAATTACAAGGAGATTAAGTTGATTAAGGGCATTTTTTGCCAACAAATGTTTAAATAACCAAATCCGGCACGATCTTTATTTAAATTAAATTGTGTAAATTAATACACAATATGTAGAATTATTTGCCAGTTTTTCCTCTCATAAATTCCCCACTTTTCCAGATCAAAAAATAAGCATTCCCATAGATTGTGCAAAGGCTGTTTTTATTACCGGGTATGATTTTTGTACATTAAATTATTAGATTTTTTAAATTTTCATTCACAAATTCCTAAATACTACTATCATGAATACTTTAGCATATATCGGCATTGCCATACAAGCCATCCCGGTATTCTTTATAATCAAAACAAGCATTCAAATGATAAAACGTAAATCGATCTATTAATTAATAATGTAATATAACGGTTTTATTTTATTATTCGGTGGTAAAATGCCACAATTGTGAAGCTCCGGCCTTAAAACCGGAGTTTTTTTATTTTTTATTTTTTTTGAAACCCTGGTTTATTTCCCGCCGTATAAGCCGTTGAGTGAAAATTTAATGATAATGCTAATTTGGAATAGCCGGAGGTGAGAGACCGGCTATTCTTTTTTTATTCAGCCAGCCCCGTTCCCCCCCTGTTTAGTGCTATTGTTTTCTATATTTATCGCATAATAAACGTTATGAAGATATTTCTGAATGCATTCGTGCTTCTTTGCATTGCCGGCTATTGCCGGGCGCAAAAGTTTACTCCGTCGCTAAACCTCGTTAAGGGGAATACCTATTATTATTCAACAAATGCCACATCGGCAGTTGTGCAAACCATCAGCGGTCAGCAAAATGCACTCAACCTTGGCATAACATTTAAAATGGCGTTTAAAGTGGTTGGCATAGCCGACACTGTTTACCAGATGGAAGTTAGTTATCAAACCCTTGTGATGAAGATCGACGTAGCAGGTAATTCGCTGGAGCTCAGTTCGCAAAAAAACGATCCTCAGGATATCCCATCCTCTATTATGGCTGCGATGATGAACAAGCCGTTTAACCTGGATATGACGAAAACAGGAAGAATTTTATCGGTACAAAACATCGATAAAATGATATCGGGCACGGTAGATAATTTCCCCGGCGCCGACGCAGCTAAAAAGGCGCAGGTGAAGGAGCAGTTGCTTCAATCGTTCGGTCCGGAAGCCTTCAAAGGGAATATAGAACAAGGCACGGCTATATTTCCATATAAACCGGTAGCTAAAAACGAAACCTGGTCGGTTACCACCCATCTGTCGAGTCCGGCAAAGGCAAGCGTGATCGTAAATTATACCCTCGCCGATGTGGCCGAGGGACAGTACATTATTCATGGTGATGGCAGCATGGCCACAGAAAAAGACAGCGGAACCACCCAGATCAGCGGTATGCCTGTAAAATACGACCTGCATGGCACCATGATATCAGACATAAGGGTGGATAAAACCACCGGGTGGATAAACGAGGTTAAAATGAAACAGGTATTTATGGGTGATATGAAGATATTGGATAACCCACAGGTGCCCGGAGGCATGAGCATCCCGATGACGTTTAATTCGGATGTGGTTACGACCAATAAATAGCGGAAATTGCTATACCTGAAGTAAAACATTATTTTTAAAAGATGCCTGACAATAACCTACCTGCTCCCGGACGATACATAGACCCTTTGGTTGATTTTGCTTTCAAGAAAATATTTGGCAGTGAGCCCAATAAAGATTTATTGATCGCTTTCTTGAATGAGGTTTTTAGGGGAAGAAAGCATATAGTTGACCTGACTTACAATAAGAATGAACATCCTGGTGAGGTAAAAGATGAAGGCGCTGCCATATTTGATTTGCTTTGCACAGGCGAGAACGATGAAAAGTTTTTGATAGAGGTGCAACGGGGCCGGCAAGGTAATTTCAAGGAGCGGTCGTTATTTTATACTTCAAGATTGATCAGCGGCCAGGCGCCAAAAGGAAAACGCAGCGAATGGGGCTATAATTTGACCGGCGTTTATTTGGTTGCATTGCTGGAAGACTTCACTTTGCAGATAGATGATAGCCCTGAGTACCTGCATGATGTTTGTCTCTCCAATCGTAATACTGGTGAAATATTTTACGATAAGCTGGGCTATACTTATATTGAATTACTTAAATTTGTAAAAGAGGAAGATAAACTGGAAACAGAACTGGACAAATGGCTGTATGTACTAAAAAACATGAGCCGGATGGATAAGATTCCTGTTTATTTACGAAAGCCCATATTTGAAAAATTATTCAGCATAGCTGAATATACTAATCTGACAAAGGAGGAAAGAACTATGTATGACAGCAGCCAAAAATACAGATGGGATAACAAGAATGTATTGGATTATGCCGTAAAAGAAGCGAAGGAAGAAGGAAAGCATGCTAGGTCTCTTGACATAGCACGCACATTAGTAAAAAGAGGATTGTCTGTAGAAGAAATAGCTAATATCACAATGTTAAGCGTTGATGAGATTAATAAATTACTTTAACAGCCGTTTATAACGGAACTTATAAAAAGTAAAGCCCGGGCAATGACGCCTGGGCTTTACTTTTTATATCACATAAAGAGATCTTATCTCCAATGCCCCGGCTTCCAAACGTAGCCGTCGGGACGACGGCCCCAATGGCCGGGCACCCAATAAGCGTGCCTGTGGGGCGGCTCAGCCCAGTAGCCTTCTTTATAAACGTAAGTTCCGCCCGAAGGAACCCATTCTTCAGAAACCCATACGTGGCGCGGGCTTGGTGCCGGCGGACGGGCTACCACTACGGTTCTCGGACGGCCTAAACGGGCCCTCACTACAATTTGTGCATCGCTGCTGGCTACAGCGAATAACGATATGGCCGAGGCCAGCATTAATATTTTTCCGTAATTTTTCATAGTTATTTAATTGTTGTTTTAACTAAGACAATACATGCGCGCAAGGGTTTAAAATATTTTTCAAATCATTCAAAAATGGCTTGCAGAACATTTTCAGAACCGTGTTTCCTTACGTTTTTCAAATTAAAACTTATCTTCGCTACCATGTCATCCACTGAAGCAAAAACCAAGATCGAGGCACTCACTGCCGAACTGAAACAGCACAATTACAATTATTATGTGCTGGCCATGCCAACTATTGCCGACTATGACTTCGACAAGAAACTGGAGGAATTAAGCGCCCTTGAAAAGCAGTATCCTGAATTTGCCGACCCAAATTCGCCAACTCAGCAGGTTGGCGGGGATATCACCAAAGATTTTGTGACCGTGCGCCACCGCTGGCCAATGCTCTCGCTGGGAAATACCTACAACGAGCAGGAACTGCTTGATTTCGATCAGCGGATCCGTAAGGCTATCGGCGACAATTTTCAATACGTGTGCGAGCTTAAATTTGACGGATTGTCCATGAGCCTTACCTACGAGCAAGGCAACCTGGTACGCGCGGTAACACGTGGCGATGGTATCCAGGGCGATGACGTGACCACCAACGTTCGCACCATCAATACTATCCCCAAACGTCTGAAACAAGGCGATTATCCCGACGACTTCGAGATTCGCGGCGAAGTATTTATGCACCTTAAAGCATTTGAGCGCCTCAATAACGAACGAATAGATAACGGCGAAGTACCTTATGCCAACCCGCGAAACTTTGCCTCAGGCACCATTAAAATGCAGGATTCGGCCGAAGTTGCGAGGCGGCCGCTGGATTGTTTCCTATACTTCCTGTACACCGAAAAGCAACTATTCAAAACACATTGGGAAAGCCTGCAGGCCGTAAAAAGCTGGGGATTCCATATCAACGAGCACAGTAAGCTTTGTAACAGCATAACCGAAGTATTCGGCTTTATCAATCATTGGGATAAGGGCCGTTTCGACCTGAGCTATGATATCGACGGCATAGTAATAAAAGTGAACAGCTACGCGCAGCAGCAGGAACTGGGCTTCACGGCCAAATCGCCTCGCTGGGCCATTGCTTATAAATACAAGGCCGAGCAGGTTCAAACTGAATTACTGAATGTAAGCTATCAAGTGGGCCGCACAGGCGCCGTAACCCCGGTAGCCAATTTAAAACCGGTGCTGCTTGCCGGAACCACTGTTAAGCGAGCCACCCTGCACAATGCTGACGAGATTGAAAAACGCCTGAAACTGCACGAACACGATTGGGTATTTGTTGAAAAAGGTGGTGAAATAATACCTAAAATAATAAGCGTAAATCTCGAAAAACGCGATCCATCGGCCCAGCCGATCAGATACGTTACCCACTGCCCGGTTTGCGGCACGCTGCTCATCCGCAAGGAAGGTGAGGCTGCATCGTATTGCCCGAACGACGAGGGCTGCCATCCGCAGATTGTGGGTAAAATGCAGCACTTTATTGCCCGCAAGGCCATGAATATCGACGGCCTCGGCGATGAGACCATAGAGACCCTTTATCAGCATAAATTCATCGGCCATATCAGTGATATCTACCAGTTAAAAGATCATGCCGACAATCTGAAGAAAATGGAACGCTTTGGCGAGAAGTCCATCAACAATATGCTCGATGGCATCGAGAAATCAAAAGAAATGCCTTTTGAAAAAGTGCTGTTTGGCCTGGGGATCCGCTATGTTGGCGAAACCGTGGCCCGAAAGCTTGCCGTTCATTTCAAAAACATCGACCGCCTGATGGCTGCCGATTTCGACGAGCTTATCACTGCCGAAGAAATAGGCGAGCGTATTGCGCTAAGTATTATTGAATATTTTAGCGATGCAAAACATAAGGAAGAAATTGAAAACCTGAAAGCGCAGGGCCTCCAGTTTGTAACCGTCGAAAAAGAAGTAAAACTGGCCAGTGAAGCGCTTAGCGGCCTATCTTTCATCATTTCCGGCACGTTCGAACGGTATTCGAGAGATGAACTGAAAGATATTATTGAGCAGAACGGCGGCAAAATATTAAGCAGTATTTCTGCAAAATTGAACTATTTAGTAGCGGGCGACAATATGGGACCGGCCAAATTAGAAAAGGCGCAAAAGCTGAATATCCCCATCATTAGCGATGCAGAATTGATAAAAATGATAGGTTAAGCCAACATCTATTTTTGATTAATTTAACTTAAAGTTATTGTTTTCACTTTGAGCTATATTTAAGTACAAATTATTAGGATTTAACACAAAAAATTTCCATCATAATATTTAATGCGCTATATTAGCGGCTTCATATGGTGGGCATCCTGCTCACCTATTGTGATAAGGTTTAGGTTAAAGCCTCCAAACAGCGAGTGTGCGGAGGCTTTTATTTTTTACCGGTATTATAATATCCGAAAGCTCAAATATTATATTTCTCCAGGCCTTAATAATCCTTCAATTTAATGTTTAGCCTGCTTGTTCGCTGCTTTTTGCATTGCGGTATCTTTAACAATAATTAACAAAAAGTCGATTTTACCTGTAATAAATTTGCCTGACATTCGTCCAAAACCTATTACATGAAGATTATTCTACCTTTCGCCCTGTTTCTCTGTACCGTTTTCAGCGCTATGTCGCAGCAGCCGGCCATCAGCGGTAAAATAACCGACGAGCACAATAATGCTATTCCTTTCGCGAACATCTATATAAAAAATACTACCAAAGGCACATCGGCTAACAGCAATGGCGAATACACCCTGCAATTAGCCGCCGGAGCTTATGACGTTCAATATAAAGCCGTTGGCTACAAGCAGGAAAGCCGTAAGATAGAGTTGAACAAAAGTCAAACCATTAACGTTGTTCTGCAAACCGAAACTTACGAATTAAACAACGTGGTGATCAAAGCCGGCGGCGAGGATCCAGCCTACGCCATCATTCGCAACGCCATCAAAAAACGTAAAAGCCATTTAAATGAGGTCGACGCTTATACTGCTAAAGTTTATATCAAGGGCCTGCAACGGCTGCTGGCGTCGCCCAAAAAGTTCTTAGGATTTGATGTAGAAAAGGCCACCCGCGAAATGGGCCTCGATTCTACCCGTAAAGGCATTATTTACCTCTCGGAATCAGAATCGAATTATAGTTTTATGTGGCCTGATAAAGTACACGAGGAAATGATCTCTTCAAAAGTATCAGGCAGCAACCAGGCCTTCAGCTACAACCGGGCGTCTGATATCCAGGTGAATTTTTACGAGAACATGCAAATATGGAACGGCCTGAGCCTGCGTCCGCTAATCTCGCCCATTGCCGACAATGCATTGTTCTACTACAATTATAAATACATTGGTTTCACTACCGAAAACGGCGAAACGGTAGATAAGATCAAGGTGATTCCCAAGCGCGGTTATGATGCCTGTTTCCAGGGTTATATCTATATCCTCGAAAACAGCTGGCGTATTTATGGTCTTGATTTTTTCATCACAAAAAAACAGAACATCAATTTTGTTGATACCCTGAAGCTGCGCGAGCAGTTCATCCCGGTAAATCAGAATGTGTGGATGCCATCGTCGGTTAAGTTTGAATTCACGGCCGGTTTGCTCAGCTTTAAGGTTGGGGGTTATTTTATTTCCGTTTATAAAGACTACGACCTCGACCCAAAACTCAATAAAAAGGATTTCAATGAGACCATGCGCGTCACCAAAGAAAGCAACAAGAAAGATTCGGCTTACTGGGCAAACGAACGCCCCATCCCTTTAACCGAGGAAGAGAAAACAGACTATACCAGGAAGGCTGTGCTGGCCAAAAAGCGGGAATCGAAGGAATATCTCGATTCACTGGATAAGGTGCATAACAAGTTCGGTCTGCTTGATTTAACTTACGAAAGCTACCACCACAGCAACCGCTATAAACACGAATATTTTAACCTCGACGCCATACTGCCGTCGATACGATTTAACACTGTACAAGGCTTTAACCTAAACTACGGGGCATCATTCAGTAAGCAGATCGATAGTAACACCAACCGCTATTTAACGCTTGGCGCACGGGCGGGCTATGGCTTTTCTGATAAACGTTTAACCGGTGCAGTTTATGCCTCCATCCCTGCCGGGGAGTATAACCTGGGCTTCAATGCCGGCTCGGAAGTAACCGATCTGAACAACCGGCAACCGATTTCGCCGCTGGTAAACTCGCTTTACAGCTTGTTTGAGCGGCAGAATTATGAAAAGCTCTACCAAAAGCAATACCTCTCGGCATCGGTAAGCAGGCGTATCACGGGCGGCTGGCTGGCCAGCGGCTTTGTTGAATGGGCCGACCGGAAAGCACTCACCAACACTTCAAACTATAGCTTCTTTAGTCCGCACGACCGGGAATACACCTCGAACAATCCATACTTGCCCGGCGCGGATATGCCTCTGTTTGCCGATAACCAGTCGTTCAAAATATCGGTACGCACCAGTTATGATTTCAGCGACAAGTATGAAACCTACCCTACCGGCCGTCGGTATCTGGCCTCAAAATACCCCATCATTGGCATCAGTTACACCAAAGGCATCAAGGGAGTTTTAGGGTCTGATGTAGATTATGACCTGCTCAGCGCCGATGTATCCAAATCTAACATCAACGCAGGGGTACTGGGCCAAACGTCGTTCTTTATTGGTGCAGGCAAGTTTCTTAATAACAAGTCGCTGTTCTTCCCTGACTATAAACAATTTTCGGGTAACCAGATCTTGTTCGCCGGCACCGGAATCAACAGCTTTCTGCTGCTGAATTATTATACTTACAGCACTTATACAGAATACGTTGAAGGACATTTTGAACAGAATTTCTCTGGCTTCATTCTGAATAAAATTCCAGTCATCAGGAAATTAAAACTTCAGGAGATCCTCGACATTAATTACCTCTCTACCCCTACTCTTAAAAACTATACCGAGTTGGGCGTTGGCGTTCAATATCTTGGTTTCAGGCTGATGTACGGGAAATCGTTCAACAGCGGCAGCAATACCAGTTCAGCGATAAGGCTGGGGCTGAACTTTTAAATATTCCGGTGGCGGCTTAATAATAATTAAACATCAGGCACCGATATTTACCGGATGAACCGGACGAACCTTAAAGAGATTGCAAAACTATTTCTGAAACTGGGCTTCACGGCTTTCGGCGGACCGGCTGCGCACATAGCTATGATGCACCGTGAGGTGGTAGTCAAAAAGCAATGGCTCACCGAACAGCATTTTCTCGATCTCATAGGCGCAACCAACCTCATCCCCGGTCCGAATAGTACCGAAATGGCTATTCACATCGGCCATGAACGCGGCGGGTGGAAAGGATTAATCATAGCCGGTTTATGTTTCATCATGCCAGCAGTTTTAATAACAGTCTGCATAGCATGGCTTTATAAAAGCTACGGACAATTGCCACAGGTGCAACCGTTTGTATTTGGTATAAAACCCGCAATAATCGCAGTGATCATAGCGGCCATATACCCGCTCGCAAAAAAATCGCTCCAGACTGTGGAGCTTGGCATCATCGGCATCGTTGCGCTTGCCTTAAACCTCGTGGGCTTTTCTGAAATACTGGTATTGTTCGGAGCCGGGTTCGTAGCTATGGGGCTTGCGTACATCCGGATGAAACGTTCAACCACTCCACTGGCGCTTTTCCCGTTTTTTATCCCCTCCGCTTCCGGATTTTTCAGTCAGTCGAACATCAGTTTGTTTCTTTCCTTTTTAAAGATTGGCGCCATTTTGTATGGAAGCGGCTACGTGTTATTTGCCTTTCTCGATTCTGAACTGGTGGTTAAAGGTATTATAACCCGCCAACAACTGGTTGATGCCATTGCGGTAGGACAGTTTACACCGGGGCCGGTATTTTCGTCAGTAACTTTTATCGGTTTTCAGATCAGCGGGATACAGGGCGCAATCACGGCTACCATCGGCATCTTCTTGCCCTCGTTTGTTTTCGTGGCTTTGTTAAATCCACTGGTTCGAAAAATGCGTGGTTCGAAACTGTTTGCCGCATTTTTAAGCGCCGTTAACGTTGCATCTATCGCGTTGATATTGGTAGTTTGTTACCAGTTGGGCAAGGACAGCCTCAGCAATTGGCGTGGAATTGTTATTGCCCTTGCAAGTATCATTATCCTGTTCAAATACAAAAATCTGAACAGTGCTTTTATTGTTTTAGGCGGATCCGCAGCGGGGTATTTATTGCTGCTGCTTTAACCTGCGCCGGGCTATTTCCCTGTCCCGGCTCTTGATTCCTGATTCTGAATTTCCTGCCTTGGTTCTTGGTTCTGAATTTCCCGTCTTGATTCTTGGCTCTTGACTCTTGGTTCTCTAAAAAACACCTATATTAGCGGCCTTTAATTATCCGACATGAATAGATTTTACGGAACCGGGGTGGCTATAATTACCCCCTTTCAAGCAGACGGACAGGTCGACTATGAGGCCCTTGGAAGGCTCATCGACTATTTGATTGACGGAGGTGTGGAATACATCGTATCGCTGGGAACTACCGGCGAAAGCGCCACCCTCAGCAGCGATGAACGAAAGAAGGTTTGGGAATTTACTTCAAAGGCTAACAAGGGACGCGTAAACCTGGTTGCAGGTATAGGGGGCAACAACACACACGAGGTGGTTGAACAGGTTAAAGGGTTCGGCGTACCAGGCTATGATGCTATTTTATCGGCAAGCCCCAACTATAACAAGCCAACGCAGGAAGGTATCTATCAGCACTACAAGGCTATTGCCGCTGTTAGTCCGCTTCCTATTATATTATACAACGTACCAAGCCGCACAGGCAGTAACGTCAGTGCCGAAACTACGGTTAGATTGGCTAAAGATTTTAAAAATATCATCGGGATCAAGGAAGCATCTGGCAATTTTGATCAACTGAACCAGATCATGCGCGATAAACCCGAGGATTTTCTATTGATTTCCGGCGACGACCCGATCAGCCTGCCAATGATTGCATTGGGTGGCGTGGGCGTGATCTCGGTAGTAGGTAATGCGCTGCCAAGACAAGTGTCCGACATGATCCGCACCTGCCTTGCAGGAGATTACAAATCGGCGCAAAAACCACATTCCGATCTGATCGAATTTACACGATTGATGTTTGTGGAAGGCAGCCCGGCCGGCGTAAAAACAGCGCTGAAGCACCTCGGTATCTGCGGCGATACTGTTCGTCTGCCCTTAGTACAGGTTAGCGAAACTACAGCCGCAAAAATCATTGCGGAAACCGATAAGTTGAAGTAATATCTTCAGTTAGAAATATTATCCCAATAAAAAACCCGTTCCAGGCATTTCCGGAACGGGTTTTTTATTTGACAAGTAAAGAGTATGAATTCTTTTACTTAAGCTTTGTTTTTCGCCTCTTGAACTTCAAGGCGGATAGCCTGAGCTAAGTTCTTAAGGTCTTGCATTCCTTTTCTAACACGGGTACCAGCAGCGCTGTTGCCCTTGTTGTAAAATTTGTCGGCATCAGCTTCCAATGATGCTACCAGTTCTTTTACTTCAGTAAATTTTTTCATTTCAGTTACTCCTTTTTAAAATATTGAGGTTTATTGTTTTATAAAGCTAATCTAAAATGTTTTTTCTTAATTAAAAATTTTTAACAAAGAAAAATAGTGCCTTTAAAGTGGTTTTTATTAACATTTTTAGCTTCAAACAACATCAAAACAAATATTAAATACCACATTTTACGTATTTAATATTTTTAAATATCAATATATCTGTTTTTAATTTTTACAGTTTTTTAATACAAAGTTCACGTTTTTTGAAAACACGGAAACGTTACCGCAATTTTCCCGTCAATATTTTAATTTAAAACCAAGGCAAATATTAGCTCCTTTACTTTATTCTGTAGTTTTTACAATAATTCGGGATAATATTTATGCACCTTAATTATTAATTCGCCGAACAAAGTATTGGCCCAGGCAAACCATTTCCGGGTAAAATCTGCAGCATTATCCTTATGGAACGATTCGTGCATAAAGCCAGTGCCGGCGTGTGTATTTTTAAGCCATTTCAGGCATTTGGCTATCTCAGCTTTATCTGTCGAAGTAAGCGCACGGATAATAATGCTCATCGGCCAGATATAATTCAGCCCAACATGCGGTCCTCCGATCCCTTCGGCAGCTTTACCTTTAAAGAAGTATGGGTTTGATGTGCTCAGCACCATCTTGCGGGTATTCAGATAAAGCGGATCATGTTCCGAAATAGCATTCAGGTACGGCAAAGCCAGCAGGCTCGGCACATTGCTGTCGTCCATAAACAACTGGTTGCCGAATCCGTCAACCTCATAAGCCAGCACCTTTCCATAAACCGGGTGTTGTGCAACGGCATATTTCTGCAGCGCATGGGCAACTTCGGCCGCTAAAGCTTTACATTCAGCGGCGGTGGCGGTGTCTTTTCCTATTTTCTCATACATTTCGGCCATCTGGTACAGACTCACAACTGCAAAGTAGTTGGATGGAATAAGGAATGGATAAATAGTCGCGTCATCACTTGGGCGGAAGATCGAGCAGATCAGCCCTACAGGTCTAACAGGATTGCCGTATCCGCTTAACGGAGCAGTATCGGTAGAAACCTCTGTTCTGCGCTGAAAATGGTATGGGCCTTTGCCTGTTTTACGCTGCTGTTCCTTAAAGGTAGCCACTATGGTTTTACCTGCCTTTTGCCAGGTCCCGTCAAAGAAAGAAGTGTCGCCGCTGGTTTTCCAGTAGTTGAAGGCCAGCCTTACCGGGTAACAAAGCGAATCAACCTCCCATTTGCGTTCGTGCAGTTCGGGCTTCATATCGGTGCGGTCGCTGTCCCACTCGCTGCCGGTAGGGCCCATGTTGAAGGCATTGGCATACGGGTCGATCAGGATACAGGCAGCCTGGCGGTTAAGCACGCCTTTTATTACATTCTTTAGCTCAGGATCGTTCTTGATCAGCGGCAAATACGGCCAAACCTGCGCCGATGAATCACGCATCCACATGGCATTGATATCGCCGGTGATCACAAACGTATCCGGTCTGCCGTTCTTTTCGGCATAGTTTACCGTGGTATCTAAAGTATTCGGGTAGCAGTTTTCAAACAACCAGGCCAGTTCAGGATCTTTAATGGCCGATTTTACGCTTTTGATAGTCGCCTCAACAGCCTTGCTGGTAAATTTACGCTGAGCCAGCGGCGGGCGTTTGCTTTCAAATGCAGCAGCAGCAAACCAATTAGGCTTGACACCCAGACTAATACCGGCAGTAGTAATGCCGTTTATCTTAATAAAATCTCTTCGGGATAACATAAGGGTTTTTCAAATGGTGAATTGGTAAAAATAGAAAAGCCCTTCGGATTAATGAAGGGCTTTTGAATTATTTTAGCACGGTTGTCATTCTGAACGTAGTGAAGAATCTTATACGTTAATGCATTAGCGTCAATGTATAGTCCGAATATCAAGGTGTATAAGATTTCTCGCTCGCGCTCGAAATGACAATTGGTGGTGAGTATTATGCCACTACCAGTTTATTTTCTTTATAATACCCTGCTTTCAGCTTTTCGGCCATTTCACCGTAGGCATCCAGCGTGCGCTGCACATCTTCTAACGAGTGAGCGGCGGTAGGTATTAATCTTAGTATGATCAATCCTTTTGGGATAACAGGGTAAACCACTATCGAGCAGAAAATGCCGTAATGCTCACGCAGATCGCGGGTGAGGGCGGTTGCTTCGTACAAGTCGCCTTCCAAAATTACCGGGGTAACTATGGTATTGGTAACGCCGATGTTGAAACCCAGTTCTTTGAGGCCTTTTTGCAGTGTATTGGCAACCAGCCAAAGTTTCTCGCGCAGCTCAGGCATCGATTTCAGCATTTCGAAACGCTTTTTCAAACCAATCACCATCGGCATTGGCAATGCCTTGGCAAAGATCTGCGAGCGCATGTTGTAGCGCAGGAAATCGATAATGAATTTATCGGCAGCAACAAAACCGCCTATACCCGCCATTGACTTGGCGAAAGTACCGAAGTAAATATCTACTCCTTCAACACAATCCTGTTCTTCGTGCGTACCGGCACCGGTTTTGCCCATGGTACCGAAACCATGTGCATCGTCAACCAATATGCGGAAGTTATATTTTTCTTTTAGTGCGATGATCTCTTTCAGCTTACCCTGTGCACCCGACATACCAAAAACACCTTCGGTTATCAGCAATATGCCGCCGCCGGTCTGCTCGGCCAGTTTGGTGGCGCGTTCCAGTTGTTTCTCACAGCTTTCGATATCGTTGTGCTGATATACATAACGTTTGCCCATGTGCAGCCTCACACCATCGATAATACAGGCATGCGATTCAGCGTCATAAACAATCACGTCATTACGGTCAACCATCGTGTCGATGATCGATACCATCCCCTGGTAACCGTAATTCAACAGGTATGCGTCTTCCTTCCCCACAAATTCTGCCAGGCCTTGCTCCAGTTCCTCGTGATGAATAGAGTTACCCGACATCATCCTCGCGCCCATTGGATAGGCCATGCCATAGTCGGCAGCAGCCTGCGCATCCGTTTCCCTGATCACCGGGTGGTTGGCCAGCCCCAGGTAATTATTCAGGCTCCAAACCAAATGTTCTTTGCCGTTAAAATACATGTGCGGCGCTATTTCGCCCTCCAGTTTAGGGTATGAAAAATACCCGTGCGACCATTTTTGATGCTGCCCTATCGGCCCGCCAACATTGTTTGCTATTTTATCGAATAAATCCAAAGCTTGTTTTTTTTAAGGGATTTAAAATGTACAAATATAATTCTTAAAACGTGCAACGCCAATCATTATTACTTTTTAGAATAGGCTATAAATTGGTGATTCGAGAGTAGTCGATTAGAGATTAGGCCTGTTTATCGTAAAAGTTACATTGTTAGAGATTAGTGGCATTCGCAATTAGTAGTGGCAGCAGTATTATTTTCTTTATTGATTGCATTGGTGTACGGCACTAATCTCCAATCAAACGATCTCTAACCTTTTCCCAACAAAAAACCCTTGCAGCAAAAGCCACAAGGGTTGTAGTACTATATATTGGCAATTAGGAATTTAACTCAATTTATTCACCAGAAACCAATCTCTAATCAACTAATCTCCAGTCTCTAACCTCTAATCAACTACCTCAATCCACATTGTCATGCAGGAATGGGTTATTATTCCTGATCTCTGTATTGCCTTCATCATCTTGCAGCAGAGTGAAACGTGAGATCTGACTTTCATTAGATGCAGGAGTTTGCTGCAAGGCAATCTCTTTGCGCTTGTAAGCCGGTACGCTTTCCAATTCCTGGATGTTACCGCTGCGCAATTTCATACTCAGGTCTTTCAGGCGCATGATCCGTTCGCGCGATTTACGCAGTTGCTCCTCTATCGATTCGTTGGTTTTATTATCATCGGCACCAACAATCACTTCAGGTTCCGGCTCCGGTTCAGGAATTACTTCTTCAACCGGTTGCTTAAACGTTACTGCTGGCTCAGCTATCTTAAAGGTCATTTCCGGAACGTCTGATTCCACTTCGTTTACAGGAGTTTCTTCTTCAGTCAGGTCATATTTAATAACCGGCGGTTCTTCAGCACGCGGCGCGGCAAACAGATCGAATAAACCGGTTTGCTTAGTTTGCTTCGGCTCTTCTTTTGCTTTGATGTATGGTTCGGTGGCAGCATCAGGCTTAACTGGCGTGATAAACTCATTTACCACCTTAGCTTTAGGCTCTTCTTCCGGCACCAGCATCGAAACAATTTTCTTGGTGCTTTGCTCTTTTTCGCGCTCGTCTTTGGTTTGGAAGCCGGTAGCTATAATAGTTACCGAAATCTTTTCGCCCAGGTTTTCGTCGATACAGTTACCCCATATCAGGTCGGCAGCCAGGCCGGCTTCTTCCTGTATGTAGTCGGTAATCACGCTCACCTCGTCCATGGTCACTTCCTTGCTTCCCGAGCTGATATTCAGCAGGATATAACGCGCACCTTCAATCTCGTTATCTTTCAGCAATGGCGATGCCAGTGCGCCCTCGACAGCTTTCGAAGCGCGGTTTTCACCTTCAGCAGCCGAACTGCCCATAATACAAACACCGCTGTCTTTCATCACCGTACGCACATCTTTAAAGTCGACGTTAATATAGCCCGGTAATGTGATAATTTCCGCTATGCCTTTTGCGGCCGTCGTTAAAATATTATCTGCCTGTGCAAATGCAGAACCCAGCGTCAGGTTACCGAAGATCTGGCGCAGCCTGTCGTTCGAGATCACCAGGAACGAATCCACATGCTTTTTCAGCTCTTCCATACCTGCGTCGGCTTGTTGCTTACGGCGCTTGCCTTCAAAAGCAAACGGCGTAGTAATAATACCTACGGTAAGGATATCCAATTCACGGGCTGCTTTGGCAATTATCGGACTGGCGCCTGTTCCGGTACCACCGCCCATGCCGGCGGTAATGAACAGCATCTTGGTGTTGCTGCCCAGCATCTGCTTAATATCGTCGATATTTTCTATAGCTGAATTTTTCCCAACTTCTGGTATCGAGCCTGCCCCCATGCCTTCGGTAAGGCTGGCGCCAAGCTGCACCTTATTAGGTATCGGGCTTAGTTCCAAAGCCTGCGCATCGGTGTTGCAGACAATGAAGTCCACACCCGTTATACCTTGCCTGTACATGTGGTTTACTGCGTTACCACCACCGCCGCCAACACCAATTACTTTGATGATAGACGACTTTTCTTTTAACATCTCAAACTGCATAATCCTAATTTTCAGTTATATGTGATCGACGAATAAACAGATTTCTCTATTTTAAAATTAAAGCTTTTTTAACAACAGTTATCCACATTTGTCGATATGTGGAAAGTTAGCCGATTGTTGAAAAATTCAGTCAAACAATGAGTTTCTACTTATCAAATCAATTTTTAAGGCACTCTTTCTGTTGAAAAGAGTGCCTTTTTGAGGCCTTATTTCAAAAAGTCCTCATCATTAATATCGTCCTTGATAAAACGCTTGCCTGTTTCCAGTAACTTGCCCAATAAACCAAACTTTTTATCCTCGGTATAACGCGGCTTAGTCGCTTTTACATCTTCGGTTAAAACCGGCTGATCGTTGTATTCCATCTTCTGGATCCCCTTTATCAGCAGGCCAATACCTGTTGCAAACGTAGGGCTTTGCAGCTCCTCGTAAACGTTCTTTGGCAACAACTCATTTTTGGCCAAATGCTCATTCGGGTAACCTACGCGGCAATCTAACCCGGTAACGTACTCTACCAGTTGCGACAAATGTTTCAGCTGCGCGCCACCACCGGTGATCACGATACCTGCAATCAGCTTTTTCTCATAACCCGACGACTTGATCTCGTAATAAACATGCTCTATGATCTCTTCCATACGTGCCTGGATCACAAACGCCAGGTTTTTTACAGAGATCTCTTTTGGCTCACGGCCGCGCAAACCCGGAACACAAACAATCTCGTTTTCCTTGTTTTCGTCAGCCAATGCCGAACCGAAACGCACTTTCAACTGCTCGGCTATATTTCTCATCACAGAGCAACCTTCACGGATATCCTCTGTAATGCTGTTACCGCCGAAAGGAATCACCGCAGTATGACGGATGATACCCTCGTGGAAGATAGCTACGTCTGTAGTACCACCACCGATATCAACCAAAACCACACCGGCTTCTTTTTCTTCCTCGCTCAACACCGATTCAGATGAGGCCAGCGGCTCCAATATCAGCTCCTCGCTTTGCAAAGTGGCCTTGTTCACGCATTTTACGATATTCTTGATAGCGGTTACCTGGCCCGATATGATGTGGAAGTTAGCCTCCAGCCTTACTCCCGCCATACCGATCGGGTCTTTAATGCCCGGCTCGTTATCTACCGTAAATTCCTGTGGAAGTACGTGGATGATCTCCTCGCCCGGAGGCATCACCAGGTTGTACATATCTTCCACCAGTTTATCTATATCCTTGCGCGATATCTCATTCGACATATCACGACGGGTGATCAACCCTCTGTGCTGCAAGCTCTTAATGTGCTGACCCGCAATACCTACATTCACCACCTTAATCTCTACGTTCGATTGCGTACCGGCAATGTCTACCGCCTGGATAATTCCCTGCACGGTTTTATCGATATTCGAAACCATACCGCGTGTCACTCCCGCCGACTCGGCTTTGCCGGTTCCCAACACCTCTATTTTGCCGTTTTTGCTCCTTCGGCCCACAATGGCACAAATCTTTGTAGTACCGATGTCCAATCCTACCACAATTGGCCAGCTCTTGTCTTGAGTTGAAGTTTTGTCCATATCAATTCGTATTTATAGATGTTCCCTTAATCGTTTTTGTCGAATCAATAGCAGCTTTCGCCTTTAATGAATCTGTTTTAATTTTTGTATTTCTCACCCCAACTACCTGGTTGGAAAATTTCAGGTTAATAATCTTGTAAGCGTCCCACCCAACCGTTGGCAACGCCTTTTTGTAAAACAACAGCAGGTTATGAAATTTCTGCTCCAGCGAATCGGCGCTCCCTATCAGTATCCTGTGATTGCCCACCCTTGGTATCAGTTCTATCTCTTTGGCCTTGTTTACATAAAGCTGTGCTATCTGCGCATCCCATAACGAGTCTTTCCTTATAAAATCGGCCGTTTTGAACAGGTCTTTTGTGATCTGCTTGTGCAGGCTGTCTACATTATTGGCAAAAGCTTCGTCTATATAGCCATTCGCCACCAGCACCCTCGCCGTAAAATTTCCCGATAGCGGGATCTTCAAACCATGCTGATCCACATAGAAATCCTGGTCGTTATAATTCATTACCCTCAATATGGGCTGGCGCTGACTGATCTCAACATTGATGATGCCGTCCATATCCGTATAAACCTTGGCAAACTCAATGAACGGGTTGGCTTTCAGCTTGCGTTCCAGTTCATGAATATTGATGCTCTCCATCCGCTGACCAACCAGTGCGTGGCTGTTCACGCCCAGTATATTATCAACCTCATCCTTGTCAATAAAGTATTGATTACCGGGGATATAGATCTTAACATCCTTGCAAACCACCTCACTTTTCTTATGCTCAATAAAACTCATCAGCACCACCAAACCGCCAAAGCATATTACCCATGCCAGGCTGATCAGTATGCGCTTCCAGATGCGTTTTTTAAACATTTTGCAATGCGTGTTTTAATGGTTCAACCAAAGTATCAATATCGCCTGCTCCTACTGTAAGCAGCAGTTCAGGTTGTTCTTGTTTTATAACTTCTACCACATCTTTTTTGCTGATGAGGCGTTTATTTTCCAGTTTCATCCTGTCCAGGATCATCCCGGCGCTTACCCCCTCAATCGGTAACTCCCGGGCCGGATAAATGCCGAGCATGATCAACTCATCCGACAGATCGAGCGCCTCTGCAAAGCCATCCGCAAAATCGCGGGTGCGTGTGTACAGATGCGGCTGGAAGATGGTGGTCAGCTTTGTATCCGGATATAATTTCTTTACTGAGCGGATAGCTGCTTTCAGTTCTTCCGGGTGATGTGCGTAATCGTCGATGAAGATTTTATTGTCTTCCTTAATGATATACTCAAACCGGCGATGCACTCCCCTGAATGATTCCAGCGCATTTTTGATCTTGCCGGCCGGAACGTCCAGCATCAGGCAAGCTTCGATAGCCGCTGTGGCATTCTCTATGTTATGCATCCCTGCAATACCCATTCTAATATTGCTGATGGTAGTACTCTTATTTTTAAAATCGAAATAAAAGCTCCCCTGTTCTATTCTGATGTTCGATGCCATTGCGTCGGCTTCAACGTCAACACCGTAAGTCAGCCCGGTATCCAGCGGTAATCCTTTTTTGTGGATCAATGTACCGCCCGGCTTAACCTGCGAAGCGAACAGGTTGAACGATTCCGTCAAATGCGCATGATCGCCATAGATATCCAAATGATCTGCATCCATCGATGTGATAATGGCTACATCCGGGTACAACGTCAGGAACGAACGATCGTACTCATCAGCCTCAACCACCACAATATTGTTTTTGCCATACAGCACATTGCTGTGATAGTTGGACGATAACCCGCCCAAAAACGCCGAGCAATCTTTCCCCGAATCCTTCAATATATGCGCAACCATTGTCGAGGTAGTGGTTTTACCATGTGTACCCGCAACGGCTACGGTAAACATCCCTTTACTGATGATGCCCAATACCTGCGAGCGTTTGAACAGCGCAAAACCCTTATCCTTAAAAAAATTCAGAATATCCGAATCCTTCGGGATGGCGGGCGTGAAGATGATGAGCGTATGTTCGTCAGGTGTTTGAAACTCCTCTGGCACCAGCTCTTTTTTATCTTCAAAAACTATTTGCATACCCTCGCGCTCCAACTCGTGGGTCAGTTCGGTTTGGGTTTTGTCATAGCCGCAAACGGTGTGACCCAAATGATGAAAATAACGCGCCAGGCCGCTCATGCCTATGCCGCCTATACCCACCAGGTAAACCCGTTTTATGCTATTTAACTCCATATTCTTTAGTTATTGGTCATTTGTCATTGGTCATTGGTCATCGCGTTCTCACACTAATGACTAATGCCTAATGACTAATGACATATTTTAAATACTTCCTTTGCTATCACATCATCAGCATCCGGCAGGGCCATTTTGCCGATGTTGGCGCTTAGTTTTCTTTGTTGTTCGTTATCGTTTAAAAGTTCCAGCGCCCTATCAACCAATGTTTCCACTGCGGTTGCATCGGTTACTAAAACCGCGGCTTCTTCGGCTACCAGCGCCATGGCGTTTTTAGTCTGGTGATCTTCAGCCACGTTTGGCGAAGGCACCAGGATCACCGGCTTTTTGATGACGCATAATTCTGCAATCGTTCCCGCCCCGGCGCGCGATATAATGATATCGGCCGCTGCATAAGCCAGGTCCATCCTGCTTAAAAATTCCACGATCCGGATATCCGGGTTAAAGTCTTCGCCCAGCTTTTCAATTATCGCTTTGTAATAAACGTTGCCGGTTTGCCAGATCACCTGCACACCTGCTGCGGTCAGTTTTTCCAAACCGGCCATGATACTGTTGTTCAGCGTACGTGCGCCCAGGCTTCCGCCGGTGATCAGTATCGTTTTTTTCAGCGCCGATAGCTTAAAATGCTCCATCGCCTCCATCTGCTTGCCGGCAATACTTACCGAATCTTTCCTGATGGGATTGCCGGTTTTGATAATATTCTCCGCCGGGAAAAACTGCTCCATCCCATCAAACGCCACACATATTTTCTTCGCCTTTTTACCCAGCCATTTGTTGGTGATGCCTGCGTACGAGTTTTGTTCCTGTATCAGATATGGGATTCCCTTTAGCGATGCCGCATACAACAACGGCCCCGACGCGTAGCCACCCACACCTACCGCGGCATCCGGCTTAAAATCTTTAATAATATCAATCGACCTGCCCACGCTGCCAATCAGTTTGAACGGGAACAACAGGTTTTTCAGGATCGATTTCCGCTGAATGCCCTGGATATCCAACCCGATAATTTTATAACCCGCCGCAGGAACCTTCTCCATTTCCATTCTTCCCGCCGCACCCACGAACAAGATCTCTGTAGCCGGATCAATCGCCTTCAGCGCATTGGCGATAGCAATAGCCGGGAAGATATGTCCTCCTGTGCCGCCTCCGCTAATGATGACGCGGAGTCCCCCAGCCCCCTGAAGAGGAAGTTTTTGATTGGGTTGATTGTTATTATCCTGCATCATCTCTTTATCAATTCATTAATATTATAATTCGTACATGCGCACATTCAAAATCCGCACATCCCTCCCCCTTCAGGAGCCGGGGGGCTTAAGCTATACTTATCTCCCCTACAACTACCTTCTTCGGCTCATCGATATCCCGGCTTACCGACAGGATGATACCGAATGCCAAACTGGTGAACAATATCGACGTACCGCCCATGCTCACAAACGGGAGCGGGATACCGGTTACCGGACCTAAGCCTACCGCTACCGCCATATTGGCAAATGCCTGTATGGTAAGGCTGAAACTCAGTCCGGCTGCCAGCAGCGTACCGAACGCTTTCGGCGCGCGGGTAGCTATTTTTATACACCTGAACAGCAGGAACAGGTAAATACCTATCAATATTATGCCACCAACCAAACCATACTCCTCTACGATGATGGCATAGATCTCATCCGAATAAGCTTCGGGTAAGCTGTTGATCTCATCGCTGTTACCCACACCTTTGCCAAACACGCCGCCGGTAGCAATGGCTATCTTGGCATGGTTCGATTGCTGCGCCTTATCCGGATCAGCTTTTTCAGGGTGCATGAACGTCTGCACACGGGTCATATACATGTGCCTGCGCGGACCTAAAAACACAATCGCCATCAGCACTATCGCTCCGCCCAAACAAACCACCGCAATCTGCTTGATGCTGATACGGCCCATGATCAGCAATAAAATACTCACGCCAAACAGCATCAGCGCGGTCGATAAATTTGCCCAGGCAATCAGTGCAAACACCACGCAAACTGCTCCCATTATTGGTATGAACGATTGCTTTACGTCCTTTATGTTTTCCTGTTTGATAGATAATGTGCGTGCCAGGTAAGTGATCAGCGCCAGCTTAGCCAAATCGGAAGTCTGAAAACTTAACCCTGTCCCCGGTATGGCAACCCATCTGCTGGCCTCGTTGATATGATGACCAAAAATTAGTGTGTATAACAACAACGGAATGGTCACAATCATCATCAGCTTCGAAATACCACGGTAATAGCGATAGTCAATGCGATGCGCTATGTACATCAATACCAAACCCGCAACCAGCATAGCCAGGTGCTTAATCAGTATCGACTCCGTTCCCACCCCCTTCTTATAAGCAAGCGACCCGATGGCGCTATACACCGCCAGCAGGGAAATGATCGACAGTAAAATAACTATCAGCCAGATCCACCTGTCGCCTTTTGTATTTTCGAGTATCTTGTTTAACATATTATGATTTCACCGATTGTTATTGATCTCACCGATTTTCTTTGTCCTGACCCGTCCTCTATATTTGAATTTTGACTTATAACTCCTTCACCGCCTGTTTAAACTGATCGCCCCTGTCTTCGTAATTCTTGAACAGGTCAAAACTTGCGCATGCGGGGGATAACAATACTGTATCACCCTTCTCTGCCAGGTGGAACGAAACCTGCACCGCTTCCTGTGCCGACGAGGTATTGATGATCACTTCAATGATATCCTCAAAGGCCTCGTGAATGCGGCGGTTATCTTTGCCGAGGCAAACTATAGCCTTCACCTTTTGCTTCACCAGATCGCGAAGCATTCCATAATCATTGCCTTTGTCAACTCCGCCAAGTATCAGCACCACATCGCTGGTCATACTTTCAAGCGCATACCAGGTAGAGTTTACGTTGGTAGCTTTCGAGTCATTGATAAAGCTGATGCCCGATATTACGGCAACCGATTCCAGCCTATGCTCAATGCTCTTAAAGTTGCCCATGCTCTCCCTCATTTCGGGATTACGAAGCTCCAGTACCTTCGCTACTATACCTGATGCCATAGAGTTGTAAATGTTGTGTTTGCCCTGTAATGCTAAATCGTTGATTGACATCTGAAAATGTTGTTGATGAATGTTAATGATAATATTATCTCCCTCGAGGAATGCTCCCCGTTCGATCTTTTTTTCAATGGAAAACGGCAGCGGTTGGGCTGCAAAGCTTCGTCCGGCCATACCTTTAATGGTTTCCGGATCGTCGGCGCAGTAGATAAAATAATCCGCCGCGGTTTGATTTTGAGAGATGCGGAACTTGGATGCTGCATAATTTTCCAGTTTATAATCGTACCGGTCTAAATGATCGGGGGTGATGTTTAAAAGCACGGCTATGTCAACCTTAAAGTCAAACATATCGTCGAGCATAAAGCTGCTGAGCTCGAGCACATACAAGTCAAACTTTTCGGTAGCCACCTGGTAGGCAAAGCTTTTGCCTATATTACCGGCCAGCCCTACGTTCAATCCTGCATTTTTCAGGATATGGTAGGTTAAGCTGGTAGTAGTGGTCTTTCCGTTCGAACCGGTTATACCTATAATTTTCGCATCGGTATATCTTCCTGCAAACTCAATCTCAGAGATCACCGGGATGCCTTTTTCTTTTATTTTTTTGATGATGGGCGCCTTTTCAGGTATCCCCGGACTTTTGATCACCTCAACGGCTTTCAAAATCTCATCTTCCGTATGCTGCTTTTCCTCAAAGCGGATCTTCCAGTCAACAAGCTGTTGCTTATAATTATCCGCTATCGCCCCGAAATCAGAAACAAACACCTCAAAGCCCTGCTGCTGCGCCAGGTAAGCCGCGCCCACCCCGCTTTCGCCGGCCCCGAGAATTACTATGTTTTTATTTGTTTCCATTTATATTTTTTGATTTCACCGATGTATCTTTCTTCCGATTTCAACTAATCTCTACCTTCAAATCAAACCAATCTTGATTCTTGGCTCTTGGCTCCTGACTCTCTCTTCCCCTATCTCAGCTTCAGCGTCACTATCGTCACTATCGCCAGCAGGATCCCGATGATCCAGAACCGCGTTACGATCTTGGCCTCGTGAAAACCCCTTTTTTGATAGTGGTGATGCAATGGCGACATCAGGAAGATCCTCCTGCCCTCGCCGAACTTTATCCTTGTGTATTTAAACCACGATACCTGCAGGATCACCGATAAATTCTCCACCACGAACACGCCGCACAGCAACGGCAGCATCAGTTCCTTACGGATCATAATGGCAAATACTGCGATGATGCCGCCGATGGCCAGACTGCCCGTGTCGCCCATAAACACCTGCGCCGGGTACGAGTTATACCACAGGAAGCCCACACACGCACCCACAAAGGCACCGGCAAAAATTACCAGCTCGCCCGAATTGGGGATGTACATAATGTTCAGGTAGTCAGCAATCACCGTGTTACCCGATATGTAGGCCAGTACGGCCAGCGTTATACCGATGATGGCCGATGTGCCCGTTGCCAGTCCGTCAATGCCGTCTGTTATATTAGCGCCATTCGAAATGAACGTTACGATAATGATGACAAAGAACATGAACACCAGCAGCGAGTAATGATCCGGGTCGCCTCCTATGAATTTCAGCACTTTGCCATAATCGAACTCGTTGTTCTTGTAGAACGGCATAGTGGTTTTGGTGGAGTGAATATCCTGCGTGTAAACCTGTGTGTTGCCGCGCATGTGGAAATCAACCGGCGCATCATATTTTACCGGCAGCTTCACTTCCTGGCGGATCACAATATCAGAGTTCGAATACATGGTGAACCCGATAAACAGCGCCAAACCCACCTGACCAATGATCTTAAACTTGCCCGCTAACCCCTCTTTATTCTTTTTAAATACCTTGATATAATCATCCAGGAAACCTATCCCGCCCAGCCATAGCGTAGTTACCAGCATCATAATGATGTAGATGTTACCTATCTTGGCAAACAGCAGCGTAGGGATCAAAATGCCCAGGATGATAATGATACCGCCCATTGTTGGCGTACCCTGCTTTTGCATCTGGCCTTCCAAACCCAGGTTCCTTACGGTTTCGCCTACCTGTTTAAAGCGCAGGTAATTGATCAGCCTGCTGCCGAAAACCGTGGTAACGATCAGCGAGGTAATTACAGCCATCGCCATGCGGAACGTGATATACTGAAACACCCCCGCCCCGGGAATAGTGTAATTTTTGTTAAGCCAGGTGAATAGATAATAAAGCATATTGATGTGCGGATTTTTGATGTGCGGATCTGCGGATACCCGCATATTCGCCATCCATCTCCCTTCTATTTAATTATTAAACTCATTCTCTATTTTTCATTCGCACATCTGCACTTTCGCGCATCTGCACATTTTCTTAATTGCTTGTTGTTGCTATGATCTTCCCAAGTACTTTTAGGATGGATCGAACATCATCCAACATATCTTGCTCAAATGGATAACTATCGGCAAACTTGCAAAGCTGTAACCAGTACTCTGTCTCCCCGGCTTCTTTATAAGCTACTTTGCATTTATGTTTAAAATCATTTTTACTCTCTGCACCCTGTGCCTCGCAAACATTTGCCCCGATTGATGTACCACTTCTAAAAAGTTGATTAGCCATATTGAATTTCCTCTTCGATTCCAAAACCTCGGTAAAGGCTATGATCTTCAATGAAAAACTAAAAGTCAGATCAACTATCAAATTCGGCTTATCGCCCATCTCTTACATTATTTTCATTCTTCAATTTTCGCACATCCGCACATTAAAATCCGCACATCATTTCTTCTCATCCGCACATTCGCACATCCGAAATCCGCACATCCTATTCGAGATCTTTAAAAAGGTTACTTAATTCCTCCATGTCGTCAAAGTGTGAGCGAACTCCTTTCACTTCCTGATATTTCTCATGGCCTTTACCTGCTACCAAAACGATATCTCCCGGGCGTGCCAGCATAACCGCAGTTTTTATCGCTTCGCGACGATCAACAATGCTCAACGTGTGGCGTTTAAAGGCCGGATCAACGCCTTCTTCCATATCTTTAATGATCTGAGCCGGGTCTTCCGAACGCGGGTTGTCTGATGTCAGGATCACTTTGTCACTCCATTCACAGGCAGTTTTTGCCATAATCGGGCGTTTAGCTTTGTCACGGTCACCGCCGCAGCCAATTACCGTAATTACCTTTTCGTCATTCTTGCGAATATCATGCACCGTGCTTAAGATGTTCTGCACCGCATCAGGCGAATGGGCGTAATCAACAATACCTATTACCTTGTTCGGCGCTACGATATAATCAAACCTGCCGCGTGCACCTGTCAGCTTGCTCAGGCTGGTAAGTATCGTGGTTTTATCCTGCTCCAATAACATCGCGGCAGCATACACAGCTAATAGGTTATAAGCGTTAAAGGTGCCCACCATTTTAAACCACACTTCATCGTTATCAATCTGCATGTGCAGGCCTTCAAATTGATTCTCCAAAATCTTAGCCTTGTAGTCGGCCATGCTTTTTAAGCCGTAGGTCTTTTTATGTGCTTTTGTATTTTGCAGCATCACGTTACCGTTCTTGTCATCGAGGTTGGTGAGCGCAAATGCATTTGCCGGCAGCCCGTCAAAGAATGCTTTTTTAGCTTTCAGGTATTTTTCGAAGGTTTTATGATAATCCAGGTGGTCGTGCGTCAGATTAGAGAATATTGCTCCGGTAAACTTCAAAGCGCCAATTCTATGCTGATCTACCGCGTGCGAGCTCACCTCCATAAAGCAGTAATCACAACCATGATCCACCATTTCGTTCATCAGGCGATTAAGCTCAACAGGGTCGGGTGTGGTATGCGTTGCGGCAATCACCTCATCGTCTATGCGGTTCTCCACCGTTGAAAGCAGGCCGCATTTGTAGCCCATATCGCGAAAAAGCTTGAACAGCAGCGTAGCAATGGTAGTTTTACCGTTGGTGCCGGTAACACCCACCAGTTTCAATTTTGCTGAAGGGTTATCGTAAAAATTAGCTGCAACAATACCCAGCGCAATTGCCGAGTTGGCTACCATCAGGAAGTCGACCTCGCCGGTAACTTTAGCGGGCAACTCTTCGCATATCACTGCTACGGCACCTTGCTCAATGGCTTGTTCAATGTAATCGTGACCGTCAACCGCGGTCCCTTTTACCGCCACGAACATACAGCCCGGAACCACCTTGCGCGAATCGAACACCACGGCAGTGATCTCGATATCCGCACTACCCTGCAATTCGGTAAATGCAAGCCCTTCAATTATATCGCTCAAGTATCTCATTGCAATTCAATTATAATTTTTGATCCTTTTGGTGAAATGCTCCCTGCCGCAACCGATTGCGCCGACACAATACCGCTGCCCCGTGCCACAACTTTATATCCTGCATTGCCCAATGCATAAAGGGCATCGCTCAATCCCATTCCCTTTACCTGCGGCACTACGCCGGCCTTGTAATTTGCATCCTCAAATGCTATCCCGCTGCTGGTATCTACACTGTTTCCGGTATTAGCAGCATAAAGCGGCTTCAGTCCCAATTTGGTGTACACCTGTTTAAGCGCCTTCACATTGCCTTTCTTTATCAGCGGCAAATTGGTGTTTCCAACAAAGTGCTCAGGCTTGGCCTGGTTAATGTCATGATCGGCGGCGTACACACGGTCGGCTATTTTCTTAAATACCGGACCAGCAACCTTTGCAGCCAGGTAAGAACCTTTTGTTGGATGATTGATCACCACGATCATCGAATACTTAGGCGCATTTGCCGGGAAATACCCGCAGAACGATGCCTGGTAAGTTTTCTTCTCGCCGTAGCCCTTCGATCCATTGGCTATCTGCGCCGTACCGGTTTTTCCTGCCACCTTGAACAGGGAATTTTTGAACAGCGTTTTACCGTTACCGTTGGTCACCACCCCTTCTAACAATGCACGCATCTTGCCAAGGGTAGCATCAGAGCAAACCTTCTCATTAATCACCCTTGCATGGAATTGCTCCACCGTGTTACCCAACCTGCGGATCTCTTTTACCAGTATCGGCGCTATCATTTTGCCGTTATTGGCCACCGCGTTATACAAAGCCAGCATTTGCAGCGGCGTAATGTTCATTTCATAACCGTAAGCCATTTCGGGCAGGGTA
>DATCQV010000151.1:0-5070 GCA_036569325.1 Mucilaginibacter sp.
CGTGGTAACCTACATGCCCAAAGGTTTTTACAAAGCGCGGGAGTTTTACTCGCCGCAATATGATAACCCGCATACCAACCAGAAGATGGCCGATCTGCGCAGCACCATTTACTGGAACCCAAACATTATTACGGATAAAGACGGCAAGGCATCGTTCAGTTATTTTAATGCAGATGGTAAAGGCACTTACAGGGTGGTGATAGAGGGCATTGATGCAGATGCAAATTTAGGCAGGCAGGTACTGCAATACAAAGTGGAATAATTGAACATGCTGAAACTGGTTTCCTTTTGTTTGATCTTTATGCCTTTGGCATGCTTGGGCTTACAAAACAGGCAATATGTGACAAGCGATACGTCAAAGAAAAAGCTTTTAGCAAGACTGACAGATTACAATGCTACTCATGCTATTGAAAAAGCCTACCTCCAATTCGACAAACCTTACTACGCTATTGGCGATACTATTTATTTTAAAGCCTATATAACCATCGGTGCAGAAAATAAACTATCGGCGTTAAGCGGGGTTTTGTACGCCGATCTGATCGACCCGCAAAATAAGATAATAAGAACACTCAAATTGCAAATAGTCGCCGGAACTGCTATAGGAGATATTACGTTGACAGATAGTTTAAAGGCAGGTAATTATTGTATCCGTGCTTATACTAACTGGATGCGAAACGTAGGTCAGGAATTTTTTTTTAAAAAAATACTACCCGTTGCAGGGACAAATACAAAAAGGATAATAGAAACAGCTGGCTTGCCCAAAAAAAACAAATCACAGCAAAAAGAGATCAATAAAACTGATTTACAATTCCTTCCTGAAGGTGGAGGATTGATAACAGGAAATTATTCAAAAATGGCTTTTAAGGCAACTGGTGGCGACGGCTTAGGAAAAGATGTTAAAGGCGTTGTGACTGATGAAAACGGCGAAAATATAGTCGAATTTGAATCAGGTCACGCGGGTATGGGAAACTTTACTTTTGTTCCGAAAGAAGGAAAAACTTATAAAGCAACTGTCACTTATTCAGATGGCAGTTCGACGACAATACCCTTACCTAAAGCACGAAATGAAGGATATACGCTGAGTGTTAATACCACAAATCATGATACTATAAGAATAAGAACCGCGGCTGGAGCTAATAGCTCAACGCAAAAACTAAGGCTGGTCGCCCAAGCCCATGGAAAAGTTTATTATGCAGTTGAAAATAATGCAGACAACAAGTATTTTTCGGTTGCTATCCCTAAAAGCAAATTCCCCACAGGTATAGTTCAATTTACGTTGCTTTCGCCTATAGGGGAGCCATTGAATGAAAGGCTGGTATTTATAGAAAACCATAATGAAACAGCTATTAACTTAAAAACAGATAAGCAAACTTATTTTTCACGTCAGAAAGTAAATATACAGATTAACGCAAAAAACAAAGATCAAAAGCCAGCTATTGGCAGCTACTCTGTTTCAGTGACAGATGAAGGTTCGGTACCCATAGATACCTCGGCAGAGACTACTATACTCACGAGCCTCCTGTTAGCATCTGACTTAAAAGGGAACATTGAACAGCCTAATTATTATTTCAATCATCCAACGGAAACAACAAAAATCGATTTGGATAACTTACTACTAACCCAGGGCTATCGTCATTTTACGTGGAAACAAATTGCTGATACTACGCAACCGGAATATCAACCTGAAACAGGAATTACAATTGCTGGTACAGTAATGCGGAACAACAAAGGTGTACCTGGCGCACAGGTAAAATTGTTTAGTAAGGCAGGCGGTATGTTTATGATGGATACGGTGACAAATGCCAGCGGCAAATTTTTCTTTAAAGATCTTGTATTCGCAGATAGCACTAAATTCTTAATACAATCGAGGGTAAAAAAAGGCCAGGACGACATAGTACTAAAACTCGATACAAATTACATGCCTGGACTTACATCAATAGCAAAAATAATACCTGATACTACGAAATTGAATGCTGCTGCACTTGCGAATTACACATCAAAAGCACAACTATTTTATAACGAGCAAAAAAAGTATGGTATTAACCAACACCCTATAATTTTAGATGAGGTGAAAATTGATGCAAAAAAGGAATTATTAGTCCCGCATTCGCAAAATCTAAATGGTTCTGGAAATGCTGATCAAGTATTAACCGCTTCTGATATGGACAAATTAATTTGCGCCGGCCCGATAATTTATTGTATTCAAGGACTAATTCACGAAGTAAAATTTGGGAAAAGCGGAGCATCTTCACTTCGCGGAATGGGAGGCGCCATGGCAATAATAATTGACGGGAATTTTGTGGAATATGATGATTTTTATCATATGCAACCAAGTGATATAGAGGGAATAGAGGTTGCATTAGGGCCGCATTATGGAGCTATCTATGGATCTCGAGCCGCTGGTGGTGCGATAATAATCACAACTCGGATGGCTAAAAAACAAAACCAATACTACCGCTACGCTCCCGGCGTGGTAACTTACATGCCCAAAGGATTTTACAAGGCGCGGGAGTTTTACTCGCCGCAATACGATAACCCGCATACCAACCAGAAGATGGCCGATCTGCGCAGCACCATTTACTGGAACCCAAACATTATTACCGATAAGGATGGCAAGGCATCGTTCAGCTATTTCAATGCAGATGGGAAAGGTACTTACCGGGTGGTGATAGAGGGCATTGATGCAGATGGAAATTTGGGCAGACAGGTACTGCGATACAAAGTGGAATAATTGATATGCTGAAACGGGTTGTCTTTTGGTTTATTTTTATGCCTTTGGCGGCGTTTGGCCAGCAAAGCAAGCCGCATGCCGCTGGCGATACTGCGATTAAGGCGCTCCCGGCAAGACTTGCTGAATATTATGCTACTCATCCCACAGAAAAAGCCTATCTCCAATTCGATAAGCCCTACTATGCTATTGGCGATACTATTTATTATAAAGCCTATATAACCTTAGGCCCGGAACACAAGCTATCGGCATTAAGCGGGGTTTTAAACGTGGAACTTGTTAGCCCGGATAATAAAATCACCCGCTCTGAAAAATTGCTGATCACAGCGGGTACGACATGGGGGGATTTTGCGCTGACCGATACGCTTAAAGGGGGCAACTACAGGGTACGGGCATACACCAACTGGATGCGGAACGAGGGAGAAGATTCGTTTTTCGAGCAAATAATTCCTGTGGCCGGTTACCCTATGAAAGGCACATCTGAAAATAAAATTATTCCAAATAAAATTGCCGGAGCTGTCAAAACTTTAAATAAAACCGACGTGCAGTTTTTACCGGAGGGAGGCAGCGTGGTGACGGATAATTACTCCCGGATGGCCTTTAAGGCCATAGGAACGGATGGATTAGGAAAAGATATCAAAGGCACGATAACCAATGATGAAGGTAAAGAAGTCATAGCTTTTGCTTCCGCCCACCTGGGCATGGGCTCGTTCAATATAGTACCGCAGGCGGGAAAAAGCTATAAGGCCAACGTTGTTTTTGCAGACGGAACGACTAAAACGATAGAACTTCCCAGAGCATTAACTACAGGCTATACCTTGAGCGTGAACAATACTGATCCTGATACGATACGACTAAGAGTAGCAGCCGGCATAGCAAGTTCATTAGATAAACTTTCCATAATAGCACAGTCTGGCGGAACAGTTTATTTTGCTGCGGAAAATCAACAATCAGGGGGTAAGTTTTTTTCGGCAGCCATACCAAAGAGCAGGTTCCCGGTGGGCATCGTTCAATTTACCTTATTCAGCCCTGCCGGTGAGCCGCTTAACGAAAGGCTGGTATTTATCAACCGGGAAAATGGAGTAAGGCTAAAGCTTTCCGCCAAGGAAATTTATGCAACGAGGGGAAAGGTTAAGTTAGACCTGACTGCGATAAACAAAGATAACAGGCCGGCGACGGGCAGCTTTTCGGTAGCAGTCACCAACGAGAGCCTGGTTAAAGCAGATACGGTGAACGAAAACACGATTATAAGCGATCTGCTGTTAACCTCAGAGCTGAAAGGCACAGTTGAACAGCCAACATATTACTTTGATAAAATAACGGAAAAAACACAAGCTGACCTCGACAACCTGATGCTTACACAGGGTTACCGGCACTTCGACTGGAAACACGTTCTGGACGAAAAAGAACAGGCCGTAAAATACCCGGCAGAAAAAGACTTTTCAATATCCGGCCGAGTAAGCAAATGGGGCAAGCCTGTTATGAATGCCGCGGTAAAATTATTCAGCAATAAAGGGGGGACCTTTATGTTGGATACACTGACGGACAAGGATGGGCGGTTTGCCTTTAAAAACCTTGTATTTGGCGACAGTACGAAATTTGTGGTACAGGCAAAAGTGGCAAAAGGGCAGGACGCTGTGACATTAGATCTGGATACCGTTTTGTCGCCCGCTTTAGCTGTAAAAAATAACGTTGTGCCATTGAAAATAGATTCAACCCGCATTTACAGATATCTGGATAATCAAAGAAATTTTTTTATAGAACAGCAGAATCACGGTATTAACAAGCACACGATTGTATTAAGGCAGATAAATGTACGAGCCTCAAAAAAGCCGGTGATACTCCATTCAGACAACCTTAACGGCCCCGGCAATGCAGACCAAGTTTTAACAGCAAAAGACTTTGAAATGGCTCCTTGTGTAAAAATAGCCGATTGCCTTGCGGGTAAAATAAGCGAAGTCATATTTCGAAATGGAATCCCATTGAACGTTAGGCAACAAATGTCACCGATGGCTATAGTGGTTGATGGAAATTTTGTTGAATATTCTGAATTTAAATATATGAACATAGACGACATAGAAGGCATTGAAGTTGTTTTGAGTTTAAACTATGCTGCAGTGTACGGATCGCGAATGGCCGCAGGAGGACTAATCATCACCACTAAGAGAGGTGATAAAGTGAAAAATTACTACCGCTACGCCCCCGGCGTGGTAACCTACATGCCCAAAGGTTTTTACAAAGCGCGGGAGTTTTACTCGCCGCAATATGATAACCCGCATACCAACCAGAAGATGGCCGATCTGCGCAGCACCATTTACTGGAACCCAAACATTATTACGGAT
>DATCQV010000152.1:0-51226 GCA_036569325.1 Mucilaginibacter sp.
GCGCATAGATCATCACACCCGGCGGTACCTGTTTACGCAATAGCCCGCACAACTCCACACCGCTCATTTCGGGCATGCGAATATCAAGTAACAGAAATTTTACTTCGTCATCCCACGGCGCGGTTAAAATTTCCCGGGGCGAGGTAAAGCAGCGATACGCTATGCCGTTGTTTTCGAAAATTCGTGAGCAAAGTTCCAGTATAAAAGGGTCGTCGTCAATTATCCAAACCTTGCCTGTTTGGATAACAACAGACTCGTTATTGACCGGATTTGCCGCCACCGGAACATCCGCTTTGCTGTAACGCAGGTTGAAACTGAACGAACTGCCTTTGCCCGGTTTGCTTTTAACTTTAATAATCCCACCCTGGCGCTCTATCAGTTCTTTGGTAATAGGTAAGCCAAGCCCGGTTCCTGCGCGACCCTGCCGCTCGTCGCCGGCCTGTTCAAACTCATTGAAGATGCGGTCGATTTCCTCCGGCGAAAGCCCGATGCCGGTATCGGTCACATCAAAGTGATAGGCTATATCGTCACTGTGCTGTTTGCCAGTTACGGTAAGCGTAACTTCGCCGTGCTGCGTAAATTTAATTGCGTTCCCCAGCAGGTTAAACAAGATCTGTTTCAGGCGGAATGGGTCGCCGTTAACCAAAGTCTCCACCTTATCGTTATAAACGGTGCGCAATTCAATACCTTTGTTGCCGGCCTGTAGCTGCATCACGGCTGCAACTTCATCCAGTAGCTTCCGCATCCCGAAAACCTCATTCGAAAAACTGAACTTACCCGAAATGATACGGTTGTAATCCAGCACCTCGTTCACGATCTGCATCAAATGGCCCGACGAACTGTAAATAGCCTCGATGTCTTTTTTATCAGGAGCAGGCTGCTGCCTCACAATCTCGGCATACCCGATGATGGATTGCAACGGGGTACGGATCTCGTGACTCATGTTAGACAGGAAGCGTTGTTTAGCGAGTGCATGATAGTCGGCCTCGTCTTTTGCCGCCTCCAGCTCCTTACGGTATTTGTTGATGCGCGAGATATCCCTCAAAATAAAATACACCAGCATAGCCGTAAGCACCACAAACGCCAGCATGATTAAGCTTATGCGTTTAATGCCGGCATGCACTACATTGGTTGCTGCCAGGTTATTGGCGGCAGTTTGTTCCACAACCTCGTTCTCTACCTTCTTAAGTATAGAGACGATCTGCCTGATAATACTTGCGCTGGACTGTGTAAGCACCGCTTCCCGATTCACAAAGGCCCGGCTTTTCTCCTGCTGTCGTTTCTCCATTTCGCGCATGGTTTGGCTGAGGCCTTTCAGCAGGCTATCCTGTATAGCCTTTGCAAGGGTATCATGCTTTACATTCAATTCTTCGTTTACTATCTGGAACGGTTTGCTGGCTGAATCTGCCACGGTATCTTTTACCTTTTTCTTGCCGCCAAAAAGCCGGTTGAAAAAGCTGCGGTTATCTTTTTTGTCTTCAGGCACGGGGGGTGGTGCCGGATATACCGTTGTAGTAGAGGTTTTTTTTTCAGTGGTGGTTACCATGCTGTCGGTTTGGGCTGCGCTTTGGTCTACAATATCGTTCAGGCTTTCTACCTGTGCCGAAAAAGATTTATTGTCGATAAGGCCTTCGCGTACCCTCATGTAATTCGCAAAAAGCCGGTCGCGGTCCTGTAATAATTTTTTTAACGCCGATAGCCGCCTTTCCTGTGCCGATTTAACCGGGTAAAGCGTTTGCAGGGTATCTATTTTAAGAATGAGCGTCCTGGAGTCATTAACGCCATAATACCTGTTGGGATCGTTAACCGAGCGGGCTCGTTGTAGTTGGTCAATCCGGGCAATGCCGCGCGACAGGTCATTAACTAACCGCAACTTTTCATTTGGCGCCGATACTTTTTCGAAAGCCGTGAGCATGGCCGTGAAGGCGCCCTTACTGGTGCTCCAGGCCAGGAATAGAGCAAAGCAAGCCAATATAGCCGCAATGATGATCTTCCCCTTTACCGATCGGATGAAACTGCGCTTATGCATTAATAAAACACATAACGCCAAACCGGGCAGAATGTGTTAGAAAAATGTTTGGTAATGCATTGGCGTCATAACCACTGCCACTTTCACCTGCCACTAACTACTCATCTTACTGAACCTTCCTGAACTCATACGCATCCCGTTCCACAAAATCGGCCACCTTTACCCGGATTCCTTTAACCGAGCCATTTTGCACAGTGAACGGAAAAACCGCTTTGCCCAGCGTAGGGTCTGAGAAGGTGGCATAAAAGCGGTTGCCGCCCAGTGGCTGCAAATGCGTGTACATTTTGGGATGATGCTCAAAGCGGATCTCGAGGTCGCTGTTCTCGCCGCGGGTAATTACCATGCTGCCGTAAATATCGTTTACATATTTGCCGGTATAGCTTGATGGTGACAGGGCGGGCTTAGGGTTCAGCGCGACGGAGTCGCGTAGTTTCCTGTCTGCTGCCTGTTCAACAGCAGCATTGTTTTTAAAAGCTGCAAGGTAGGTATCGGTATAATCGCGATAGGGGAGCTTGAAATAGGCATCCATTATTTCCCAGCGCAAGGCTTCGAAGAATTCGTTTTGATCGGTATTTGTCAGGATGATAATACCGAGGCGGTCCTGCGGTACCAACGTTACCGACGACAGGTAGCCATTCACTCCGCCATCGTGCATTACTAAACGGTGCCCTGCATAATCCTGCAGAAACCAGCCGAGGCCGTAAAGTTCGTAATTGGTTTCGCCATTCAGATGCTTAATGCTGCCTACAATATCCTGCGGCTGGCGGGTAGCCTGTATGGCAGCAGCCGGGATGATCTGCCTTGGGCCAACTTTGCCATCATCCAGCAAAGCCATTACCCATTTGCTCATATCATTTACCGAAGATGATATAGCGCCCGCCGGTGCCAACCCGTCTATCTGGCAATATGGGATAGGAGACAGGCGCCCATCAATCAAAGTATGCGGAACGGTTCTGTTTATCGATTTTGGCATCTGTGCGGTCAATGCCAGGGTATTGCTCATGCCCAGCGGTGCAAAAATATTGTCCTTCATATATTCCTCCCACGATTTATGGGAAACGATCGGTATGATTTCGCCAGCAGTCAAAAATGCGGCATTGGTATATCCCCAGCGCGTACGGAAAGGATAAGCAGGTTTAAGCATACCCAGCTTTTCGATAATTTCGGCACGGGTCAGGTTGGTGTTGTAAAAGGTAAAATCGCCCTGAAAGGTTTGAAAGCCGAGGCGATGGCACAGCAGGTCGCGGATCAGCACTTCATCGGCGGGCTTATTGTCCAGTTTAAATTTAGGGAGATATTTGGTAACCTTGTCATCCAGCGAGAGTTGCTTGTTGGTTTGCAGCATGGCCAGCGCGGTGGCAGTGAAGGCCTTAGTGTTACTCCCTATCATAAATAGTGTATTGATATCCACCTGTGCGGGCAGGCCAAGCTCTTTAATGCCGTAGCCCTTCATCAGCACTATTTTATCGTCTTTTACAATGCAAACTGCGGCTCCGGGAATGCGCCAGTTAGTTAGCGAACGGTTGATGTAAAAGTCGAGGCTGTCCTTAATAAACTTACTCCTGTCGATGCGCTGTCCGTAGGATAGTGTAAAACAAGCAAGTAATCCAATCCACGCGAGAAGTATTTTTTTCATTACACTGGTTTACTGGTAGACTATAAAATGCTAATTTAACGCAAAATTTACTGCCTCGTTACTCATTAAATAAATAAACTAAAAACTGACCAAATGGATTTTAAATTTTACAGATTAAGGCTGATACCCGTTCTGTTCCTAATGCTGATGCTGTTGCATCCTGCAGTTAAGGCGCAACGGGGGCACTTACATTGGACGCCCGATGGCAACCAATATTATCGCATGGACGGCGGCGCCATAACACAAATAGATGCACGCGACAACAGCAAGAAAACCGTACTGGTAACTGCCGAAGCGTTAACCCCTCCGGGAAAGCCTGCGCTTAAACCCGCCAGCTTCACCTCATCTACCGACGGCCAGAAAATATTGCTGTTCACCAATACCAAACGTGTTTGGCGTTACAATACCCGCGGCGATTACTGGGTGTACGATATTACCGCCAAAACCCTTAAACAGGTAGGAAAAGACAGGCCTGAATCATCTCTGATGTTCGCCAAGCTATCACCCGATGGTACCAAAGTTGCTTACGTGAGCGAACATAATATTTTTACTGAAGATTTAGCAACCGGCGCTGTAAAGCAACTCACTTTCGATGGTACAAAAAAACTGATCAATGGTACTTTTGATTGGGCTTATGAAGAGGAGTTTGACTGCAGGGATGGCTTCCGCTGGTCGCCTGATAGCAAAAGCATCGCTTACTGGCAGATAGATGCGTCAAAAACCAAAAACTACCTGATGCTGAACACAACCGATTCGATCTATCCGTACGTTATACCTGTAGAATATCCGGTGGCGGGTGAAGACCCCAGTGCCTGCAAAATTGCGGTGGTTGATATAACCAGCGGCAAAATTACCTGGATGGATATTCCGGGCGATGCCATTCAGCATTACATTCCGCGTATGGAGTGGACAACTAACTCGAACGAAATTATCCTCGAGCAGTTGAACCGCGCTCAAACCGAAAGCCGCATCTTCACTGCAAATATTTCTAACGGCACTGCGAGGGTTATTCATACCGAAACAGACAAGGCCTGGATCGACGGCAAATCGCGCTGGAATGGCGGCGACCCGGTGGGCTGGGAGTGGATAAACAAAGGCAAAGATTTTTTATGGATCAGCGAAAAAGACGGCTGGCGCCATATCTCGAAGATAGATCGTGACGGCAAGGAAACGCTGATCACCAAAGGCAATTATGACGTTGAAGCCCTCGACCTGATCGACGAGGCAAGCGGCTACATTTACTTCATGGCATCGCCGGATAACGCCACCCAGCGTTACCTGTACCGCATTAAACTAAGCGGCGGCAAGGAAGAACGCGTTACACCGCTCAATCAGCCGGGCACGCATAGCTATGAAATTTCGCCGAACGGCAAAATAGCCCTGCATAATTTCTCGAACATTTATACTCCTTATCAAAGCGAGGTGATCAGCCTGCCAGACCATAAGCACATCAGCGGTCAGGATATTAAATTAAACATGGATGCCAAAAATAAGGCTGAATTTTTCAAGGTAAAAACTGTTGACGGCGTTGAGATGGACGGCTGGATGGTTAAGCCAACCAATTTCGATCCGACAAAAAAATACCCTGTTGTATTCTACGTGTACAGCGAACCGGCCGGCGCTACCGTGACCGATAGCTGGGGCACCGGCAAAAACGGCGAATATGCAGGCAGCATGGCCGACGACGGTTATATCTATATCTCGTTAGACAACCGCGGTACACCTGCGCCTAAAGGTGCAGAGTGGCGTAAATCTATCTACAAAAAGATCGGTATTGTTAATATCGAAGACCAGGCAATGGGGGCGAAAGAGATCTTGAAATGGCCTTATGTAGATTCAACCCGTGTGGCCGTTTGGGGATGGAGCGGCGGCGGCTCATGTACGCTGAACCTGATGTTCCAGCACCCGGAGATCTATAAAACCGGTATTGCCATAGCAGCAGTGGGCTGGCAGCTTACTTACGATAACATTTACCAGGAGCGTTATATGGGCGTACCTATCGACGAAGCCAGTAAACAAGTATTTATACAAGGCTCACCAATTACTTACGCTAAAAACCTGCGCGGCAACCTGCTGTACGTACACGGCACCGGTGATGATAACGTGCACTACAAAAACGCCGAAATGCTGATTAACGAGCTGGTGAAATACAACAGGCAATTCCAGCTGATGTCATATCCTAACCGTTCGCATGGTATTTATGAAGGTCCGGGTACCAGCCTGCACCTGCGTACGCTTTATACGCAATACCTGAAAGAGCATTGCCCTCCGGGTGGAAGGTAGGATTTAATAAATATTATAGAGCGGATGGCGGTATGCCATCCGCTTTTTTGTGCTTTGACTTTTCTTCACTTCATTATCAAATTTCCCCGTGACCTTAGTGCCCTCTGTGGTTAAAAAACAAAGAATACCGAGGTAAATAATAAGGCGCAAACAGTCCAAAATATCCAATAAGCTCCACAAAACTTAATAAACAAAAAAGCCACCCGTATTACCGGATGGCCCATAATTACTTTTATCGGTGGTTTAGTAGTTCAGATCGTCTTCATCGGTAACCGCCTCGCTTGTTTTTGAGGGCTGTTTAGCATGGCCGTCATTCTCAAAATCGGTTTTGCGGCCAAGCAACGTAAAGTTTTCGGCAACAACCTCGGTGGTGTATTTCTTGATACCCTCCTTATCCTCAAATGAGCGCGTTCTGAGCTTGCCCTCAATATAAACTAACTTCCCTTTCTGCAGAAACTTAGCGGCTACATCGGCAAGGCCGCGCCACATCACAATGTTGTGCCATTCGGTTTGCTCTACCTTGCGGCCATCTTTATTAAAACTTTCGGATGTTGCGAGTGGGAAACTAACAACTGAGACACCACCTTCTAAAGAACGGGCCTCTGGATCTTTGCCGAGATGACCCACTAAAATAACTTTGTTAACGCCGGACATATATATTGTAAAGCAACAAAAAATATATTACAAATTAAAAATATTTTTTAGAAATATAAATATGATTTTCGGCAGTGCAAGTTTTTGAAGCTCGTTAACGGGAATCCAGGTCCAGTTGTCTTTTAATTTTACGGGTTGATTTTGCAGGGTTATCAATCGTACAAATAGCCGTTGATGAGTGAGAATATGCTTATTTACAGGTGACACTTCAACTATCTGAAGATCGCCACCAAAATAATCTTTTACTTCTTGATGTGTAAGTAGTTGAGATATAGTGAGTAATGAAGGTGTTTCTACCAGCGGCAGATCATACATGTTAGCCCATATATCATTCTGACCGCGACGGTTAATCAGCACTTTATCACTCTCAGTTGTCAAAAAGTAATTGAAATAGCGCTCGCGCACCTTTACTTTGTTCAATTTTACCGGCAGGCTGTTAATAGCGTTATGCTTGAAGGCATAGCAACCCAACCGTACCGGGCAAGTGCCGCAGGCCGGGTTTTTAGGTTTGCAGATGACGGCTCCAAGCTCCATCATAGCCTGGTTGTGCAGTCCCGGTTTTTTCTTATTAAGAAAATCGTTAGCCGCCTCCTGGAATATTTTTTTACCTTTTGTGCTGTTGACAGGCTCATCGATGCCAAGATACCGCGCCAGCACACGAAAAACATTGCCGTCTACAACAGCCTTTGCTTCGTTTGACGAAAATGAGGCGATGGCGGCAGCAGTATACTCACCGATGCCGGTGAGCTTGATCAGGTCACTATAAACGGTGGGGAACTGTCCATTATATTGTTCCTGCACCAGCTGTGCGGTTTTGAGCATGTTGCGGCCGCGCGAGTAATAACCCAGGCCCTGCCACAACTTCAGCACCTCGTCTTCATGGGCGGCGGCAAAGTGTGAAACGGTTGGATATTTCTCCAGGAATCGTTCAAAGTAGGGCAGCCCCTGTTCAACCCGTGTTTGCTGCAGAATGATCTCTGAAAGCCATATCACATAGGCGTCATTTGTGTTGCGCCAGGGCAGGTCGCGCTTGTTTTGTAAGTACCAGTTTATCAGTTCGGAATTAAAATTCATCGGGGCAAAAATAACAATGAAAACATGCCATTTAAGCGTAATTTTTTTTGGCTTTTAGCTGAATTACAGGGGTTAAGAAAAAAAAACCGCTAATTATTTCAATCTTTCCCAATAAAGAGATACTTTTGCAACCCCAAATCAGTTAAGTAATTGTATAATAAATAAAAGAAAAAGCAGATATGACTAAGGCAGAAATTATAACTGAAATCTCATCTAAGACAGGTATTGAGAAAGTTGACGTTCAGGAAACTGTTGAGGCGTTTTTTAAAGTAGTAAAATCGTCAATGATGGGTGGTGAGAACGTATACGTAAGAGGTTTCGGAAGTTTCGTTGTTAAAAAGAGAGCTAAGAAAACAGCGCGCAACATTTCGAAAAATACTGCCATAATTATCCCGGAACATTTCGTGCCAAGCTTTAAGCCGGCAAAAACATTTGTTGACAAAGTTAGAAGCGGTAACAAGGTAAAATAATTTTACAGTAATGCGTACCAAACAAATAGTTGTAGTTGCAATAGTGTTTGCTATTATGGGCTGTTTGTTTTTTATGCCTGTAAAAGGATTGATTAAAGCAAAGGACGATCCGGGGCATGCAACGGCCACCGTTAACCAGGCCAAACCGGCTGCTAAGTTCGATGTAACAATGGCATCTACGGCTGCCAAACTGTTAATAGGACCGGCTTTATCTGCACAAATAAACGACCTTGAAGGACAATTGAACAATGCAACTGCCGAGGCCGATAAGCTGGCATTGCAAAAGAAACTGGCCAAACAATGGGACGATGACGGGCAGGCAGCACCGGCTGCATTTTATTACCAGGCTGTTGCCCAAAAAGAAAATGACTTTGACGATTGGATAAATGCGGGAAGCCATTTTAATGATGCCTTTAAAGCAACCCAGGATTCTACAGCACAGCCGGCTTTTGTAACCAATGCCATTGCAAGTTACAAGAATGCCACCAAGCTGAAGCCGGAGGATCTGACAGCCAAAACAGGTTTAGGTGTAGCTTATGTGAACCAGACCAGCTTAGGCATCACAGACCCCGACGGCGGATCGCCGATGCAGGGTATTATGTTGTTGCTGGATGTTGTAAAACAGGACCCCAACAACAGGCCTGCAAATTTGAACCTCGGGCTGTTTGCCATGAAAAGCGGACAGTTTGAAAAAGCGGTAGCACGATTTAAAACCGTAATAGCGCAAAAAGCCGAAGGCGAACCTTATTTTTACCTGGCGGAAAGCTATAAGCAGCTGGGACGGAAAAAGGAAGCTATTGAGGCTTACCAAAAATGTAAGGAGTTAATGCCCGATCCGGCTTTTGCCCAACGGATTGACGAATACATAAAGGATTTAAAGAATTAATCACACAAATTAAAAATTATTATTATGCCCAGCGGTAAAAAACGTAAAAGACACAAAATGGCTACTCATAAACGTAAAAAACGTTTAAGGAAAAACAGGCACAAAAAGAAATAAGCCGGTATTGTTAAGTCGATAGTCTTTAGTCGTGAGTCTAAAGACTGTTCGTTTTTTGGCTGACTTTAGACTCAGGACTACGAACTAAGGGCTATCTGCATCCATACAATACGACTACCCCAGGCTTATTCCTGTTTATTTCACAGGCAAATTTGTTTTTTACCAATTAACATGCGGTTATTTCATAGCCGCTTTAAGAAATGGAGTAGCAGTTGATAAAAGAATTAATTATCGATTCATCCCCCAGCGGGACTACTATTGCATTATTACAGGACAAACAGCTTGTAGAGCTTCATAAAGAGCAGGTCAGCAACAACTATACTGTTGGGGACATTTACCTGGGACGGATCAAAAAGATCATGCCCGGGCTTAACGCTGCCTTTGTAGACGTAGGCTACGAGAAAGACGCCTTTTTGCATTACCTTGACCTTGGTCCGCAGGTGCAAAGCCTGTTGAAACTGACCAAGCAGGTACGCAGCGGAGGCTACCAATCTAAACTGCTTGATAACTTTAAGCTCGATCAGGATATTAACAAAGGAGGCAAGATCTCCGAGTTATTATCAAAAAATCAGCTGATACCCGTACAGATAGCTAAGGAGCCTATATCTACAAAAGGCCCGCGCCTGAGTTCGGATATTTCTATTGCAGGCAGGTATGTGGTCCTGGTTCCGTTCTCGGAGGTTATCTCTATCTCAAAAAAGATAAAGAGCAACACCGAGCGTAACCGTTTGCGCAAGATTGTAGAAAGCATTAAACCCAAACATTTTGGCGTAATTATCCGCACCGTATCGGAAGGTAAGGGCGTTGCCGAAATGCAGAAGGACCTGCTGGATTTGATATCGAAGTGGGAATCGTTCATTACACGGTTGCCATCAATCGAACCTTCGAAAAAGGCGCTCGGAGAGATCGACCGCACGTCGACCTTGCTGCGCGATATCCTTAATCCCGATTTTCAGCATATTTATGTGAACGACAACAGCATGTTCGAAGAAGTGCGTTCGTATGTTCATGAAATATCGCCCGATCTGGAAAACATCGTTCGCCTGCATAAGAACAGCAACCCGATATTTGAACATTACGGCGTTGACAAGCAGATAAAGGGAGCATTTGGTAAGACGGTAAATCTTGCCGGCGGTGCTTACCTCGTTATCGAGCATACCGAAGCCCTGCACGTTATCGACGTGAACAGCGGTAACCGCACAGCCAACAAGGAGAACCAGGAAGAAAATGCCTTCCAGGTAAACAAAGAGGCTGCCAAAGAAATAGCCCGTCAGCTGCGTTTGCGCGATATGGGCGGTATTGTGGTGATCGATTTCATCGACATGCACAAGCCGAACAACCGTAAAGACCTGTTTGACTATTTACGCGCCGAAATGGCCCACGATCGTGCCAAGCATACCATTTTGCCGCCAAGCAAATTCGGTTTGGTGCAGATCACCCGTCAGCGTGTGCGCCCGGAAATGAATATCGTTACCAACGAGGTTTGCCCAACCTGTAACGGTACCGGGACCATCAGGCCAACGATTTTATTGCTTGATGATATCGAGACAAACTTCAACTATATTTTGGTTGAACAGAACGAAAAAAATATTACACTTTGCGTGCACCCTTACATCGAGGCATACATAAAAAAAGGCTTCATTAACCGCCAGATCAAATGGTTCCTGAAATATAACCAATGGATAAAGGTGAAAAGTAATCCGGCATACCAGATCACCGAGTTTCACTTCTTTTCAGGTAAAGATGAAGAGATTAAGTTGTAGATGTGCGGATTTTGAATGTGCGGATGTGCAGATAAAAGAATGCAGGATGTGCAGGTTTCCAATGTGAGGCCTGCACATTTTGCTTTTAGGGGTGCCGGGTAAGTATCAAAATATTGCCGTCGGTTTTAACCAACGGATAAAGAGATGCGGCTTTAGCCAAAATAAAAAAGCGTTTAGTAAGGCAGTCTGCACATTCGCACATCCAAAATCCGCACATTCAAATCACCCTTTCATTTCTTCCTTTATCGCCCGCAAAAACTCATTTACATGTCTGGTGCCGATGATATAAATAAGGCCATCGCGATCGGTAAGGTGGATGGCATCCTTACCGGCGCAATAAAAGCGGATAGTACCTTTTGAATGCAGGTTATAAACGGGATTATTGAACAAATAGCGGCTATATTCTTTTTGCTCAACTTTTACGATACTATTGAGATCAATCTTTACCAGCCGGGCGGTCCACAAACCATCGACCAGAATGCTTTTATTTTCGATGCGGGTACGATAATGCAGCAGGAATCCCATAATAATGGAGATAATGATGATACCGAAACCCACTACAATAAGCAGATCGCCATTACGCTCACGTTCGTCGGTAAAAAAGTAAGCGGCGAAGCAGAACATAGCCAGCACCAGGCGAATAGTAATGGGAATGAACTCCCTGCCCAGGTATTGTTTCTCAGTAAAAACCGACTTCTCGCTCATGATGTTAATTTGAAGATTTGAAAATGTGCTGATTTGAAGATGACTTTAAATTTCAAATCGCCACATCTTCAAATTGAATTCACTTCGAAGATAATTACTTTTTTGGTTTCGGCAGTTATTTTATAACGTTCGTCGGGGCGGTAGCCGGCCACCCACATAATTTCGCCGTTGCCATTTATCAGCAGTGCAATATCATCTTTTTTATGCAGCGGCACCTTCTGCTGGATAAAAAAATCGCTTAGCTTTTGTTTGCCCTTCATGCCCAGGGGATAAAAAGCATCGCCGTTACGCCAGTTTCGCAGCATTAACGGATAAATCACTTTATCGGCATCAACTGATACTGCCATTGGGTTATCCCTGATGATGAGCGGACTATCATCATGCAATATACTCAATCTGTATTCGCCGAAATGAACCAAATGTTCACCTGTATGGATGAGTATTTCTCTCAATTGACGCTGCCGCCTTTCGGCAAGGATCAATTTATCCCTGTCGACGATGATCTTATAACTATCCGATTCAAAAAATCTCCCGGGATGCTTGTCGAGGGCTGCGATCAGATCGTCGATTGATGTTTCATTAAAACCGTACTCCTGGAAGAGGTTGAAAAGTAAAAGACGCTTGGATGTCAATGCGTTGATATCGGCTAATAGAAGGTGGCTTTGACCGTCATCGGTTACCGTGATCTTTTTGCGCAATCCATCAACCTGCTCTGTTAACAGTTGCTCCAGTTCGCGAAAATGCTGAAAATTGCGCTCAAAAGTGCGTTCCAGGGAAGGGTTAAGTTCTTTAAGTTTGGGAATAACTTCGAGCCTGATCTTATTGCGGGCATATTTAGCGGAAGAATTGGAACTGTCTTCCCGGTATGGTATCTGCAGCTCACCCACAAGCGTATTGATCTCATCCCGGCCCAAAAACAAAAGCGGGCGCACCAACAGGCTGTTCTTGGGCAAAATGCCATGTAAACCTGCAATGCCCGTGCCGCGGGTAAGGTTTAACAATATTGTTTCAATTGCATCGTTTTGGTGGTGAGCAAGCGCGATGATATCATATTGATGCTGATGGCGCACTTGTTCGAACCATTGATAGCGTAGGGTGCGTGCGGCCATTTGCGTTGAAACCTTATTACCGGAAGCATATTGCAAAGTATCGAAACGAGTAACATGAAAAGGAACGCCAAGTTGTTGGGCAAGCTCGCGGCAAAACTGTTCGTCGCCATCCGATTCGGTGCCGCGGAGCTGAAAATTACAATGGGCAATGCCAAAATCGTAGCCGGCGGCCTTTAATAAATGAATAAGGATGACAGAGTCCATACCGCCGCTAACAGCCGCAAGTATTTTACCGCCTTTGCTGAAAAGCTCGTTTTGCTCAATAAAATCGGTGAAGTTTTTAACCGGCAGCATCCATCAAAATTATTAATTTAAAACCCCCAACAAAAAACTAATTTTGCCAGCGTGAGGAAATATGCTTTAGTTGTTTTTTTTATATGCCTGTCGGTTGCAGCAATGTGCCAGGTGAAATCACGGGGAAAGCAACCCGCTGAAAAAAAATCGCTGGTGCAGCTTATCAAATCAAAAGACAGCTATGGCTTGGACAAGAATCTGATTAAGGTTTACCAGGGTACGTTTAAACAGGACTTTTCGACCCTCACCTCAGACAGCGCTTATTTTCACCCGCAGGACAACGCCTTCGATGCTTTCGGCAACGTGGTAATTAACCAGGGCGATACGCTGCATATTTTTGCAGACAAGCTGAATTATAACGGAAATACCAAAATTGCCATCCTCACCGATAACGTTAAGATGGTGGATAAGGATGCCACGCTCACCACTAACCACCTTACCTATAACACTGCAACCCGAATTGGCACCTACACCGACGGCGGTAAACTGGTAAACAAAGACAATACGCTGTTAAGTAAAAACGGTTATTATTTTGCTTTTTCGAGGGACGCGTATTTCAGGTATAACGTGTCGCTTACCACGCCCGATGCGCTGGTAAAAACGGATACCATGCGTTATAATACCGGCAGCAAGATTTCGTATTTCTACGGACCTACCCATATTTATGGCATCCAAAAGCCAAAAGAAAAGAAGGAAAAAAAGGATAATGATACGCTGTACACCGAAAATGGTACCTACAATACGGTAGTGGAACAGGCTGCCTTTGGGAAGAATAATCTGTACACATCGGGAACCAAATCGTTAAAGGGCGATAGCCTTTTTTATGACAAACTGAAAGGTTATGGCCGGGCGGTGAAGCACGTAACCTTTACCGACAAGGAGCAGAAAACCACCATTAAAGGGAATTTAGGAATTTATTACAAAAACGAAGAGCGAACAATAGTTACCGAAGATCCATACATTATTATCGTCACCGAAAAAAAGGACACAACGAATGCTGACTCGTTGGCGAGAATAGATTCGGTGCGAAAAGCGGATTCACTGGCGAAAATAAGCCCCGGAAAAGATAAGGCACCTACCATTAACATGGGGCAGCTCATCAAGCAAACCATCCCCGCTAAAATCGACACAGTTACCAATACCCGGAAATATAACCCTGACCTGTTAAAAGCCAACAAGGCAAAGATGGATTCCGTTATTAAAAAACTACCGGTTGATACCACGGGCTTACGCTCGAAGGCCGACTCCCTGATCCGAAAGCCGCCGGGTTATGTAATACCGATGAATATGAAGTCGGTGCAGGCAAAGATCATTCCGCCCAAAAACAAAGGCAAGGCCGATGCCGTAAAAAAGGATTTTATTCCGCTCACCGCTGGGCAACCTAAGTTTGGAAAAGATCAGACGGCTACTAAGACCGTAAAAGACACCAGCCACATTAAGCGCGATTCGGTGTATATGTCGGCTGACACGATAGAGACGCAGGTAATGACCTACAAAGACTATAAAGTATACCAGGAAAAACAGCGCATACAGCATACAATTGATACCTCGGCCAAAGCCAAGGTTAAAAAGCCCGACTCCAAATTTCTGGTAGGAAAACTGGCGGGTGTGCCTGCTGATACCTCGTTTCATCACCGCGAGTTTTTTGGGCCACCGAAGCCCGCACCGAAGAAACCCGCCCCGGTGCTGAGCAAAAGGCAACTGCTTGCCGATAGCTTACACAAGAAAAAAATTGCCGATTCGATAGCATTCGCAAAAAAAAATGAGCCTGCCGATACGGCGCGCATCAGGATAGTGATCGGTTATCATCATTTCAAGCTGTTTAAATCGGACCTGCAGGCTAAGAGCGACTCTATGTTCTACAGCAGCTCCGACTCTACCATTCGCTGTTACGTTAACCCGATGATCTGGACGGAAGGCTCGCAGCTGAGCGGTGACACCATTTATTTGCAGATGAAGAAAAAGAAAATGGACAACATGACCATGTTCCCCCACGCTTTCATCGTAAATATCGAAAAGGACGATTCGCTGCATTTTAACCAGATGGCCGGGAAGAAGATGCGCGGCTACTTTAAAGACGATAAGCTTCACCAGATGTTTATAGACGGCAACGCCGAAAGCATCTATTTTGCCCGCGACAGCGGAAAGATGACGGTGAACGGCATGGAGCGATCGTTAAGTACGCGCATCAGCGTCGACTTTGAAAATAATAAAGCTACCCGGGCGGGCTTTTACCTTAAACCGGAACATAAGTACACGCCGATGGATAAAGTTGTTGAAGACGATAAGATACTGAAAGGCTTTATCTGGAAGCCGAAGGATAGGCCGGTTTCGAAGGAATCCATCATACCGTCATACAACAGAAAATTAGAGGCGAGGGCTGCTGCAGCCGACAAGGCCAAAAGCAAGGTCACCGATAAAAAAACACCCGGAGTAAAAGCGGTGAAAGACAGTACCGGCAAGGCGCAGTCACCATTGCCCGGCGTTAAGGCAGTGAAGGATAGTTTAAACAAGCTGCCTGCAAAACTACCCGGCGTAAAAGCTGTTGGCGATAGCGTAAATAAAGCCGTTAATAAAAATCCGGCTATAAAGGCAGCGAAGGATAGTGTGTTGAAGGGCGCCCCCGTTAAAACGCCTGCTGTAAAAGATACTTCGGCGGTGAAGAAAAAGCCGGCGGGTAATTAATAATGGCCCATTTGGATTCATCGCGCTATTCCGGCCCAGCGGGGCCAAATATTGGTAGAAAACAAATACCGCCCAATTCCGCTCTGTATGAGCGCAACACCGCGTTCAGGTTAGCCAATTGTATTGACCACGTTGCTTTTTAAAACTATCAGATTACTGCTTCTTCAAAAACTCCACCAGCTTCTCCACTGCAATGGCCCTGTGGCTAATGCTGTTCTTCTGCTTAAGCGACATCTCTGCAAAAGTAATATCATAGCCGTCAGGTTGAAAAATCGGATCATAACCGAAGCCTTCGCTTCCTGACATCTCATGGCAAATTGTCCCCTCTACAGTTCCTTCAAAAAAATGCTCTCTGCCGTTCCAAATCAGGGAGATCACGGTTCGGAAACGCGCCTTGCGGTTGGAAATACCTTCAAGGTTTGCCAGCACTTTGGCAATATTGGCTGCATGGTTACCATGTTCGCCTGCGTAACGGGCAGAATATACGCCGGGTTCTCCATTAAGGGCATCGATTTCGAGGCCGCTATCGTCGCCAAAGCAATCCAGCTTGTAATTCCTGAAGATGTAATGACTTTTTATTGATGCATTTTCATGGAAGGTAACGCCGGTCTCGGCAATATCATCATAACACCCGATATCGTTAAGCGTGAGCAACTGAATCTCATCGCCTATCTTGGCGGCAACTTCCTGTAACTTATGTGCATTATTGGTAGCAAAAACAAGGCGGTGCATCAGAGTAATTTCATTTGTTCCCAGAAAGCCTTTTTGTTTTCTACGCTGTCCATCATCTCATCAAAACTAAAGGTAAAAAGGGTAGGGTGATTGTTGATGATCTTCTTCGTGTTAAGCGCTACAGAGCCGATGCCCGAAGGCCGACTGCTGCTGCCCAATATCAGTAATTTCTGCGGTTTAAAAAATGCCGAGATCACATCAAAAGCAGCATCAGGATATTTCGCCCGGTTAAATATAGCCACATCATCGCGGGTAAAGCCTAAGCGGCCAATCGTAGCTTCGAGAGCGGCAAGATGCTTTTCATGCATAAAATCATGTTCGGGATAATGCACCATCACGCAAAAATTCTTTTTATTTCCGCCTAAATAATTAAAGCTGAGCGGCTGCGTTTCTTTAACAGGCGGAGGTGCGGGGGACATATAAACAGGCTCGGGTTCGGCGACTGTTGCAGCCGGAGCTTGTTGCGCGGGCTGAGTGTATTGCTGCTTATCAGCATCGAGCAGGTATATGTCATCCTGCATAATAAAACTGAATGCTCTCGGGTTCTCTATGTTCATTTTGCAGCTGCGATTTAACAAATTTTAACCAAAAGTAGCTAAACAGTTTGATGCATTATCGGCATATTCGCACAATTATACCCGGTTCAGTTATTTATGAGCTTTAATTCATAAATTTTACCGAAATTCGGGGTCTTGAATTCCCGCGCAAACGGGCGTATTTAATTAGCACACAAAAAGGTACATGAGAAAGTTTGGGATAGCCATTTTAAGTTTAATTTTAACCATAACAGTTGTGAAGGCGCAGCCAAAGCGCACGCTCGATAAAATTGCCGGCGTGGTGGGCAGCAGTATCATCCTTCAGTCAGACATCGAACTGAAAAACGCTACCTATATAGCACAGGGTGCCCCGGCAACCCAGGCCTTCAAATGCCAGATCTTGCAGCAGCTGTTAACTCAAAAACTACTTGCTCAACAAGCCATCATTGACAGCGTTGACGTGAAGGACGATGAAGTTGACGCCGAAGTTGATCGCCGTATGCGCAGCATGATACAGCGCGCGGGTGGACAGGATAGATTGGAGCAGTTTTTAGGCCGCTCGGTTATCCAGTATAAAGACGAGGTTCGTCCGGATATCAAGGAAAGTTTGATCGCGCAGAAAATGCAGCAGAAGATCACATCGAACGTAAATACTACCCCTGCCGACGTAAAGAAATTTTTTGACGGTATCCCGAAAGACAGCTTGCCTACCTTTAACAAAGAAGTGGAAGTCGGCGAGATAGTTTTCAACCCGAAATTAAATACTGCCGAGAAAGAAGCTTACAAGGCAAAGGCCGAAGAACTGCGCAAACGTGTTATAGCAGGAGAGGATTTTGGAAAGCTGGCCCGTCTGTATTCGCAGGACCCCGGTTCCGCACCTAACGGCGGTGATCTGGGCTTCAATGATCGTACCGCCTTTGTAAAGGAATTTACCGCCCAGGCATTCAAATTGAAGGCGGGCGACATTTCGCCGGTATTTGAGAGCGATTTCGGTTTTCACTTTTTACAGGTGATAGAACGCCGCGGTGAGCAGGTGCATGTACGGCATATATTGATTGCGCCGGCGTTGACGCAGGCAAGTATCGACCGTGCAAAGGTAAAGGCCGACAGCATTTATACTTTGCTGATGAAAAATAAATCGATAGATTTTTCGTCGGCAGCGGCATATTATTCTGATGATAAAGACACCAAGTTTAACGGCGGCATGATGCTGAATGCGGAGAACGTGGAAAGCCGCTCAACCTATATTCCAACCGATAAACTCGACCCGCAGGTTGCGCTGATCACCGATACGATGAAGGTTGGCAGTATATCGAAACCGTTCCTGTTCACTGGTCCGGATGGCAAGCAGGGCTATAAGATATTATACCTGAAATCGACCACCAACGCGCACAAAGCCAACCTTGCGCAGGATTATCCTAAAATAAAAGAATACGCCAATAACGATAAGATAAACCGCACAGTTAGCGAGTGGTTTGAAAAGAAAAGGAAGGAAACCTTTATCAGGATCGATCCGCAATACCAGGGCTGCCCTATGCTGAAAGATTGGGGTACGCAGGTCAATACAGCTGCAACCGAGGTTAAAACCGATGACGCGAAACCCGCCGATACCAAACCTGCCGAAGTTAAACAATAATTATGCAACACCGCTCGGAAGTAGAAGCTGCTGACGCTTTAAGGCAGGCTTACCAGCAGGTAAGCGCTGAAATCGGTAAAGTGATCGTAGGCCAGGAAGAGGTCCTTAAATTTGTGCTGATCTCCATATTCAGCAACGGTCATTGCCTGCTGGTAGGTGTACCCGGCCTGGCAAAAACGCTGCTTGTACAAACCGTAGCACAAGTGTTGGATCTCGATTTCAAACGTATCCAGTTCACCCCCGACCTGATGCCGTCAGACATTATCGGGTCAGAAATATTAGGAGAGGATCGCAACTTCAAGTTTATACCGGGCCCCGTTTTTGCCAATATTATTTTGGCGGACGAGATCAACCGTACGCCGCCAAAAACACAGGCTGCGTTGCTGGAAGCTATGCAGGAAAAGGCGGTGACTGCAGCGGGGGTTACCCACCGCTTATCGCAGCCCTTTTTTGTGTTGGCTACCCAAAACCCGATAGAGCAGGAAGGAACCTACCCGCTTCCCGAAGCCCAGCTCGACCGCTTTATGTTTAATGTGGCCCTCGATTATCCTACCTTTAAAGAAGAATTGCAGGTTGTTAAAAATACCACCAGTACACAAACAGCAGATGTTAAGCACCTGCTGAATGCCGAGCAGATCATCTATTTTCAGCAACTCGTAAGAAATGTTCCCGTGGCCGATAACGTACTGGAATATGCAGTACGACTGGTTGCCAAAACCCGCCCCAACGGCGAAATGGCGGCACCGCAGGTAAAACGCCTGTTGAACTGGGGAGCTGGTCCGCGTGCATCGCAGTTTCTGATCCTGGGCGCTAAATGCCACGCGGTGATCAGCGGTAAATATTCTCCTGATATCGAGGATGTGCAAGCCGTTGCCAAACCGATATTAAGGCACAGGATTGTGCGGAGTTACCATGCGGAAGCGGAAGGGTTATCGGCTGATGATATTATTGGGCAATTGTTTTAAGTAGATTTCGGGGATGGGATTTCGGATTTCTTCCAGTTTTTTTCCATTCCCCGTGTCATTTCGAGCGTGAGCGAGAACTACTCTCTTGAGCACACGAAAAAATCTTATACAAGCGATACGACCGTTAATGCATTAGTGCTCATACGTTAGCGTTAGTAATATGCGACGAGATTGCGTCCATACGCCGCAAAGAGAAGTTTAGTAAAGCTTTATCGGAATATAGAGTTGGAATACACTGGCGTCAATGCATTACGTCTAAGATCTCTCACTATCGTTCGAGATGACAAAAGAGAGATGTTGGATTTATAAACCTACCAACCGTCAACTCAAAACCGTCAACTATTTCACACCCACCACCATTTGCTCCAACGCATCAATCCAGGTAGGTGAATCATTCAGGCTTTCTACCAATTGCACGTGCTCACCGCCAAGAGCTTTGAATTCGCCGCCGTATTCTTCGGTAACTTCATAAACGGTTTCGAGGCAATCGGCTACGAAGGCCGGGCAAAACACCAGCAGGCGCTTTTTTCCTTCTTTGGCCAGTTGTTCAATTACCTGGCTGGTGTAAGGCTGTACCCAAGGATCGCTGCCCAGGCGTGATTGAAAACAAATGGTATATTTTTCTTTGGGGATATTTAGTTTTTCGGCAATAAGTTTTGCGGTATTGTGCGATTGTGCGGAGTAGCAGAATTTATTGGTATCGTTCAAAGTGTCGCAGCAACCGGCGCTTTTAAGGCAGTAATTGCCGGTATGATCGCATTTGATGAGTTGCCGCTGCGGCAAACCGTGAAAGCTGAACAGGATATGGTCGAACGACTCCGGGTTATATTTCTTTGCATTATCTGCAAAGGTCTGGATCATCAGTTCGTTATCGTGAAACGAGTTGGTGAAAGTTAACGAAGGAATGGTTTGCCAATGCCTTACAATATCCATTACCTTGTCATGCACCGAACCCGTGCTGGCCGATGCGTATTGCGGAAACAGCGCAATAACCTGGATACTTTCTACCAAGCCGGCTTTTAAACGTTCAAGCGCCGACTCGATAGACGGGCTTTGGTAACGCATGGCCAACTCAACCTGGTAGCCATCGCCTAAGCGATCCTGTAATGCCTTGTGCTGCAACAGGCTGTAATGTAAAAGGGGAGAGCCGGTTTCCTTGCTCCAGATATGCTTGTATAATTTTCCTGATTTCGGTGCTCTGAACGGAGCGATGATACCTTTAACCAGCAGCGCACGCGAAACAGGGTTAATATCGATAACCCGCGGGTCCATTAAAAACTCATTGAGGTATTTGCGAACGTCTTTTGTTTCAGGGCTGTCGGGCGTGCCGAGGTTAACCAGTAAAATTCCTTTTTTGCTCATGATTTTGCGATGCAAAAATAGTGATTTTTTAGTCCGAAAGTCGGGAAAGTAAGTAAAGTCCGGAAGATATGACGTGGTTGTGAAATGGTAGTCCGAAAGTCCGAAAAGTCAGTAAAGTCCGAAAGTGAGAAAAAAGAGAAAGTCCGAAAGGAATGAGGAATTAAAGAAGGCTATTGAGCTAATAAGATTTTTTGTCTTTCGGTCTTCCGGTCTTCTGGTCTTTTCCGACTTTCCGGACTCAACTCAGAACTTCTCCAGTTCCGCCTTAACTTCCTGCATCAGCCACATAGGGGTTGACGTTGCGCCGGCAATGCCTACCTTATCATTTGGCGAGAAAAGATTTTTATCCAGCTCAGAAGCGGAGGAAATGAAATAGGTATTGGGGTTATGCTTGCGGCAAACCTCGAACAATACCTTACCGTTGGATGATTTGCGGCCGGATACGAACACGATCTTATCAAATTTGCTTACGAATTTGGGCAGGTCCATATCGCGGTTGGATACCTGGCGGCAAATAGTATCATTAGCTTTGAGGTTGTAACCGCGTTGCAAAAGCTGATCCTTTACGTTGTAGAACTTCTCCATACTTTTGGTGGTCTGGCTGTACAGCGTAATGTTTTCAGGTAATTCCACGCCGTCCAGTTCAGCGATGTCCTGGAATACAATGGCCTCATTATTGGTTTGTCCCTGCAGGCCCACCACCTCGGCGTGACCATGTTTACCGAAGATCAGGATCTTTTCGTTAGCATCGAAAGATGTTTTGATGCGGTTTTGCAGCTTGAGCACAACCGGGCATGAGGCATCAATAAGGGTAATGTTGTTTTCTAAAGCAAGGCGGTAAGTATCAGGAGCTTCACCATGCGCACGGATCAGCACCTTTTCGTTATGCAGATCAGCAAGGTCTTTATGATCGATAATGCGGAGTCCTTTGGCTTTCAGGCGTTCTACTTCTTCATCGTTGTGAACGATGTCGCCGAGGCAGTAGAGATACCCGTCTTCTTCCAGGATCTCTTCGGCCATATCAATGGCGTAAACCACCCCGAAACAAAACCCCGAATCCTGATCGATAGTAACCTGTAGCTGATAATCTCCCATGATGGTACAAAATTACATATTTATTAGTTCATTAGTTCAATGGTTCATTAGTTCATTGGTGGAATGGCGTTTAATGCGACGATGCATTTGTCCTGCTTTCTTTCCCGCCGGTTAAAACCGACGGCAATATTAGGCTCTTCATACCCGAAACATAACTTATTGCCGTCACTTTAAATGACGGACTTGAAAATGAATAGAGATGCGGCTTTAGCCAAACTTAATGAACAGACCTGCACATCCGGAATCCGCACATCTTCTAAATCCTTCGCCCTTTCCATTGATTGGTCCCGGTCAGATGTTTTTGAATAGACAGGAACGCTATCACTGCCATATTTATCATCTGAATCGGGTGTAAAATAATATTCTTCCAAACGCTTTGGCCCGATTCCAGGGATATCATTACGCGGGGCAAAAGAATAATGCCTGCCATGAAAAAGATGAGGTTTATATTCAGCGTCATCAGTACGATCATCGGGCCGCCAATCAGCACGATAATGAAAACGAGCAGCGCCGTAATGCTATAATTGAACAACGCCAGTGAATTTTTACTGAAGCCGCTTAACGCATCGTTATAGCTTTTATACATGCGGCAATGGATCATGTTGTTGGCAAGCAAAACTTCGCCGTTGCATTTGCGGGCTTTTACCTGCCGCATGATCTCGGCATCCTCAACTACTTTGTCCTTTACCAGTTTGTGCCACTCATTTTCGCGATAACTTTCGGCGTTGAAGAGCATGAACTGCCCGCATGCGGTGGCCACTGCGGGGTTTTTGAGCAGGAACACCAGCCGCAGCGGCAGCAGGTTAAGCAGCAGGAAATTGAGCAGCGGCACGGTTACCATTTCGCCGGCGGTATGCATGATCTGCGTTGGGAACAGGCTGAGGAGGCACAATTTGTTGATATGCATGCGATGCACAGAACTATTGATCAACCCATTACTCACCACATCGTCGGCATCTAAAAATAGCAGGAATTTGCCGTTGGCCTTTTTTGCCAGCTGATGGCAGGCATTATTTTTCCCCGTCCAACCGGAGGGGACAGGGCGACCTTTTATAACGGATATATTGGCATGTGCCGCCGCAAAAACACTGCAAACATTATAAGTGTTGTCATCCGACTCATCGTCGTAAATAATCACCTCGTAATTTTTATATTCCTGTTTCAGAATCGACGCCAGCAGGATCACGATGTTTTCTTCCTCATTGCGCGCGGGGATAAGGATAGACACCAGATCGTCATAATGATGCATAACACGGGTAAGCTTGGGGTTCGAGATAAAATTAAAAAGCGTTACCGTAAAGCGCAGTACGATAAAAAAGAGGGTAACGGAGATTACGATGATCACTTTTTACAGGTCTATTTGGGTTTGTATGCGCTCAACAATTGCTGCTGTAGCGCCGGTGTTGGATGCTACGTATGCCTTGATTTTTTCATGAGCATTGTTATAAAACGCTTCATCCGTTATAAGCTTATTGGTTATCTCTTTTAAAGCCGGGCCATCGGCAATACTGAAGCCCGCACCAAGGGCAATCAAATCACAGGCTTCTTTAAACTTTGAATATTCCGGTCCGAAAATAACGGGGATGCCAAAAGCCGCCGCCTCCAGCGTATTATGAATACCTGCGCCAAAACCACCGCCTATGTATGCTATATCGCCGTATTGATACAGCGACGAAAGCATGCCGATGTTATCTATAACGAGATATGAGATACCTGATTGTAGATTTACGATCTCAGAATTACGATTTGGAGTATATTCTATCGTTGAAAGCTGCGAATACCTGGCGGTCGTATCTGCAGGCAGGCGCAGCATCAGGTCTCTTATTTTTTCCTCATTTATTTCGTGCGGGGCGATGATGAATTTCCAGTCGGGATGTTCAGTTATCAGTGATACGATCAATTGCTCATCGGGTGGCCAGGTGCTGCCGGCGATAAATATCTTGTTATCGCCTTTAAATCCGGCAATAAGCGGGATATCTTTCAGATGCTGTGCGTTGGCCCAAACCCTGTCGAACCGGGTATCGCCGCTTACGGTTACATTGGTGATTTTGATTTGCTTTAAAAGTCGTTTTGAATTTTCGTCCTGCACAAAAAAGTGGCTTACCCAGCCCAGCATTTTGCGGTGCAGCCCGCCGTACCATTTAAAAAATACCTGTCTGGGCCTGAATATCCCCGATATAATGTACAGCGGAATTTGCCTTGCGTGCAGTTCCCTGAAATAATAATACCAGTATTCATACTTAGTGAAAATAGCCATTTCGGGCTGCAGGGCGTCGATAAAATTGCGGGCATTTGCGGGTGTATCCAGCGGCAGGTAATAAACGGCATCGGCAAGCGGTGTGTTCTTTCTTACCTCATATCCCGAAGGCGAAAAGAACGTGATAACCATCTCTTTTGACGGATAAAGCGTCCTCATTTCCTCTAAAACAGGCCTGCCCTGTTCAAACTCGCCAAGCGATGCGAAGTGAAACCAAATGCACCCGTTTGAACGTATAAGCGACTGATTTTTCCGGCCGCTTATCCATAGTTTGGCCTTTTTACTGAAAAATGAAGCTAAGTAAACTGTTACGAAATATAATATAACCCCGGTATTATATAGTAGGCGCATTTTAATTATGAATTATTAACTTCGCGGGGATAAATGTAGTCACAAAATAAATAATTAATCTATGAAAATCGCTGTTATCGGAACCGGCTATGTAGGCCTGGTGACCGGAACTTGTTTGGCCGAAACCGGCAATGAAGTTGTTTGTGTTGACATTGTTGAAGAAAAAGTTAACAAAATGCGCGCCGGCGAAATGCCGATATATGAGCCCGGTCTCGATCAGTTGTTTCACCGCAACATCAAGCAGAACAGGCTTACATTTACCACCGATCTTGCCGAGGCTATAGCACCTGCTAAAGTTATTTTCCTGGCACTGCCGACTCCTCCCGGTGCCGACGGTTCGGCCGATCTGAGCTACGTGCTTGGCGCAGCAAAGGATATTGCAAAAATCATAAAAGAATATAAAGTTATAGTTACCAAATCGACCGTGCCGGTAGGTACCGCCGATAAGGTGACCGCCGTTTTGAAAGCTAATACCGACGTGCCTTTCGCGGTAGTATCTAACCCCGAGTTTTTGCGTGAAGGTGTGGCCGTAGAGGATTTCATGAAGCCTGATCGCGTGGTGATCGGCACAATGGACGAGAAAGCCCGCCAGATCATGGGCGACCTGTATGCGCCTTATGTTCGCCAGGGTAACCCAATACTTTATATGGACGAACGGTCGTCTGAACTTACAAAATATGCCGCCAATTCGTTCCTGGCCACCAAGATCACTTTCATGAACGAAATTGCCAACATGTGCGAACTGGTGGGCGCCGACGTAGATATGGTGCGCAAGGGTGTAGGCTCTGATGCCCGTATCGGCAAGCGTTTCCTGTTCCCCGGCGTGGGTTATGGAGGCAGCTGTTTCCCTAAAGACGTGCAGGCGCTGGCAAAATCGGCAGAAGAAAATAAATACGACTTCAAGATACTGAACTCGGTAATGGAAGTTAACGAGACTCAAAAAAAACGTTTGGTTGTAAAAATGCGTGAGCATTACGGCCCTGGTGGCTTAAAAGGGAAAACTTTTGCACTGTGGGGCCTGGCCTTTAAGCCTGAAACCGACGATATCCGCGAAGCCCCTGCGTTGTATATTATCGACGAGCTACTTGCAGAAGGCGCGAACGTTGTAGCGTACGACCCGGAAGCGATGCCAAACGTAAAAAAACTACTGGGTGATAAAATAAGCTACACTACCGACAGGTACACTGCCCTTGAAGGCGCGGATGCTTTGCTGATAGTAACCGAATGGCCTGTTTTCAGAACTCCGGATTTCGATTTTATGAAGGAAAAACTGAAATCGCCCGTTATATTTGATGGACGTAACCTGTATGATCTGGATAGAATGAAAGATTGCGGATTTTATTACAGCAGCATTGGTCGTAAAATTGTAGGTTAATGGCTCAACGAAAAAGAATATTGATAACCGGCGCAGCCGGTTTTTTAGGGTCGCATCTGTGCGACAGGTTTATAGCCGAGGATTACCATGTTATTGGTATGGATAACCTCATTACAGGCGATCTGCGCAACATCGAGCACCTCTTTAAACTGGAGAACTTTGAGTTTTACAACCATGATGTATCGAAGTTTGTGTATGTTCCCGGCGATCTGCATTATATCCTGCACTTTGCCTCGCCTGCAAGTCCTATCGATTATTTGAAAATTCCTATCCAGACTCTGAAGGTAGGCTCGTTAGGTACGCATAACCTGCTGGGTTTGGCGCGATCTAAGAAAGCGAGAATGCTGATCGCTTCGACATCTGAAGTTTACGGCGATCCGAACGTTAATCCGCAGCCCGAAGAATACTGGGGCAATGTTAACCCGGTTGGACCAAGGGGCGTTTATGACGAGGCTAAGCGTTTCCAGGAGGCTATTACCATGGCCTATCATACTTTTCACGGGTTAGAAACCCGTATTGTAAGGATCTTCAATACCTACGGTCCGCGTATGCGACTGAATGATGGCCGTGTGCTGCCTGCCTTTATTGGCCAGGCGCTGCGTGGTGAATCGCTCACTATGTTTGGCGATGGTTCGCAAACCCGCTCATTCTGTTATGTGGATGACCTGGTGGAGGGTATATACCGCCTGCTGTTCAGCGATTATGCACAGCCTATGAATATCGGCAATCCGGATGAAATTACTATCCGCGAGTTTGGCGAGGAGATCATCAAGCTAACCGGCACCGATCAGAAACTGATTAGCCTGCCGTTGCCGACCGACGATCCTAAACAGCGCCGTCCGGATATTACCAAGGCAAAAAGCATTTTGGGTTGGGAGCCGAAGGTATCACGCCAGGAAGGCCTGAAAATTACTTACGAATACTTTAAATCGCTTCCTGAAAAGGAGATACAACACAAAGATTTTACCTATTATAACAAAAGCTAATGGCCAAAATATTAGTAACAGGCGGATTGGGATATATCGGGTCGCACACGGTAGTTGAACTGGTAGAAGCCGGATATGAGCCCGTAATTGTTGATGATCTTTCAAATTCGAGCATCCAGATCTTAGACCAGTTAACCAGGATCATCGGATTTAAGCCCGCTTTTTATGCATTCGATCTTTGTGACGAGGCCAAGCTGCATGAATTTACGGCGGCTGAGCCCGATATTGACGGCATTATTCATTTTGCCGCCTTTAAAGCGGTTGGCGAATCGGTTAAGGAACCGCTGAAATATTATAAGAACAATATTTACTCGCTGGTGAATTTGCTGGAAGCTTATAAAGGCACGCAAGTGAAATTTGTGTTCTCGTCGAGCTGTACGGTTTATGGTCAGCCCGATATTTTACCGGTAACCGAGGATGCACCGGTTAAGCCTGCGCAGTCACCTTATGGCAATACCAAACAGATTGCAGAAGAGATATTGAAAGATGCGGTAGCTGCAGGCAAGACGCAAAAAGTAATTGCACTGCGTTATTTTAACCCGGTAGGCGCACATGAAACCGCGTTGATTGGCGAACTGCCAAACGGTGTTCCGCAAAACCTGGTGCCGTTCATTACCCAAACCGCTATTGGTAAACGCGCAAAGATCACCGTATTTGGCAATGATTACAACACGAAAGATGGCAGCTGCGTTCGCGACTATATTCATGTTGTCGACCTTGCAAAAGCTCACGTAGCGGCCCTTAAATTGATGGCTGATGAAAGCTTTAAAGGTTATGATGTATTTAACCTGGGCACCGGCAACGGTAACACAGTACTCGAAATAATTGCCGCGTTTGAGAATACGACCGGTGTAAAGCTGAACTATGAAATAGGCCCGCGCCGTGAAGGTGATGTGGAGAAGGTTTGGGGTGACGTAACCAAATCGGCAAATGGCCTGCATTGGACAGCGAAACTGGATATTGATACCATGATGACATCGGCCTGGGCGTGGGAAAAATACCTGGCGGATAACCCCTTTTAATCCACTGGATATAAAATAAGATTTGATATTGTAACAGCCGATACCCGATAAGCGTCAAAGCACCGGGACGGCTGTTGCGGTAATATAAAGCAACGACTGATTGTAATGAAAAAGATAATTATTACCGGGGGAGCAGGGTTTATCGGATCGCATGTGGTGCGCCGGTTTGTAAAAAACTATCCCAACTATAGCATTGTCAACCTTGATAAATTGACTTATGCGGGTAACCTGGCCAACCTGAAAGATATTGAGCACGAGCCAAACTATAAGTTTGTAAAAGGCGATATTGTTGACATCGATTTTATCCAAAAACTTTTTGCTGATGAGCAGCCCGATGCAGTTATCCATTTAGCAGCCGAATCACACGTTGACCGTTCGATCACCAATCCGCTTGATTTTGTGATCACCAACGTGGTGGGCACGGTAAATTTACTGAACGCTGCCCGCCATACCTGGAAAGGCAATTACGATAAAACCCGTTTCTATCATGTTTCGACAGATGAGGTTTACGGAACATTGGGCGAAGACGGTATGTTCACTGAAACAACTGCTTATGATCCGCACTCGCCATATTCGGCATCAAAGGCAAGTTCCGACCATTTTGTTAGGGCTTATTATGATACTTACGGATTGGGTACGGTGATCTCGAACTGCTCAAATAACTACGGGTCATTCCACTTTCCTGAGAAACTGATTCCGCTGGCTATCAATAATATCAAACAGATGAAGCCCGTGCCGGTTTACGGTAAGGGTGAAAACATCCGCGACTGGCTGTGGGTAGAGGATCATGCCCGTGCCATCGATGTGATTTTCCATAACGCAAAGGCCGGATCGACCTATAACATCGGCGGCCACAACGAGTGGAAGAACATTGATCTTATCAACCTGCTTTGCCAGATCATGGACAAGAAGCTGGGCAGGCCGGAAGGACAGTCGGCCAGTTTGATTACCTTCGTAACCGACAGAGCAGGCCACGATTTGCGGTATGCCATCGATGCTACCAAGCTGAAAACAGAATTAGGCTGGGTGCCGTCGATCACTTTTGAAGAAGGCTTGGAAAAAACCGTCGATTGGTATCTGGCGAATGAGACATGGCTGAACGATGTAACATCGGGTCACTATCAGCAATATTATTCGGAGCAATATAACAACCGGTAGAGATGTTTGGGTTATTTAAGAAGAAGGACAAGCAGCAAAAAAGAGAGATAACGGTAGATTATAGCTCGCTGAAGGTTGATATGCATTCACATGTGCTGCCCGGCATTGATGATGGCGCGCAAAACCCACAGGAATCGATCGTACTGATCAGGAAGATGATGGAGGTTGGTATTCAAAAAATTATTGCCACACCGCACATTATGGTAGATTATTACCGTAATACGCCCGAAACCATCAATAATGCCCTTGCCACGCTGAAAGCTGAACTGGTAAAGGAAAACATCAATATTGAAGTGCAGGCAGCCGCCGAACATTATTTTGACGAGACATTTGAGCAGCGCGTTGACGAAGACAGGCTGATGATCATCGGTGATAATTATGTCCTTTTCGAATTTTCATTCATCAGCAAGCCGGTAAATACCATCCCGGTTATAGAAAAGATAAAGGCGAAAGGTTACAAGCCCATCCTGGCGCACCCCGAGCGCTACCCCTACATGGACCTGGAACAATACAAGGTGCTGCACAGTTGGGGTGTCGATTTTCAGTTGAATACCATATCGCTGGGTGGCTATTACGGCGCCGGTGCAAAAAAGATAGCAGAAGAGCTGATAGACAATAATCTGGTTGAATTTATCTCCAGCGACATGCACCACCCGCGTCACGCCGAAGCATTCCAGAATGCCCTGCGCATGCCGTATGTAGAAAGGCTTTTGACAGATTACCCGCTGAAGAACCCGATGCTGTTTTAAGAGTCAAGAAGTCGAGAGCGGAGAATCAAGAATCAAGAACCAAGAACCAAGAGTCAAGACAGAAAAAAGTAAGGCGGATAATTATTCATTACCCGCCTTACTTTTTTATTTCAAATCTTGATTCTTGGCTCTTGACTTCTTGAATCTCTTTTACTCGTACCTCAACGCCTCTACCGGATCCAATCGTGCAGCTTTTTTGGCTGGATAAAAGCCCGAAATAAGCCCGATGCCGGTACACAGCACAATGGCAGCAAAAAGCCATTTCCACGGGATAACCATCGAGCCGCCAATGAGCAACGGCATTACATTTCCAATGATCATCCCCAGGATAACGCCGCCCAGCCCGCCAATAAGGCAGATCACGATAGCTTCGATTAAAAACTGTTTGCGGATAATAGCCGGCGTAGCGCCTAACGACTTGCGCAGGCCAATTTCGCGGGTACGCTCGGTTACCGACACCAGCATGATATTCATGAGGCCGATAGCGGCACCGATCAGTGTTATTATACCGATGGCAGCGCCGCCGATGGTCATGTAAGCCAGCTGGCCTGACAGTTCCTGCTGGATGGAATCGCTTCGCTCGATCTCAAAGTTGTCCGGACTGGCAATATTAAGACCGCGGATATTTCTGAACAATGAAGTTGCTTCGCCTATGGTAGCATCAAGTACCGTGGAACTGCCCACCATGGTGGTGATGGTAAATGACGTATGCAATGAATCTTTCAGCTGGTTAGCTTTCAGGATCGGGATCACACAAAACTTGTCGCCGCCAAAGCCCGCGCTTTGCCCCTTTGAGGCAATCGTACCGATCACTTTAAACTCATTGGTGCCCACGTAGATCATTTTATTGATGGGATCGGCATCTTTAAAAAGCTTCTTTTTGATCTCGTTACCGATAAGCACTACGTTGCTGCCGTGTTCCAGCTCCGAGGCAGAGAAATTACGACCGAAGGCAAGTTTTTGTCCGGTGGTAGCGAGATAGTTTTCGTTCGAGCCGCTTACTGATATGTTTGGATTGGTTTTTTCGCTTCCATATTTGGCCACTGCCGTGCCAGACAACTGCAGGTTAATAGCGATGATGGCTGGCAGTGTGAATTTCTTTTTAAATCTGTCGGCTTGCTCATAGCGGATAGCCGGGAACCTTTTCCGGTGACCGCCATTACCGAATCCAAAACCATCGCCCCGGTTTTGTATGGTAAAAGAGTTTGCGCCAAGGCCGGCAAATGCATCATTGGTGTATTGTTTAACACCCTCAATTGCCGTTAAAATACCTACCAGCGCCATAATGCCGATAGCAATAATAAGCGCCGTAAGCGAGGTGCGCAAACGGTTACCCGCTATCGACTGCAAGGCAATTGAAATATTTTCCCTGTAAGTAGTTTTTACGGCCATTGTGTAAAGTTACGAAAGCTGATGATAAGACTGTAACACATAGCGGTTTGTTACAGTCATGTATAAGGTTATTGTATAGTGTTCTTGCTTTTGGCAGAATAACTTTCGATATTTAAAGGAAATAGCAAAGCAACATGGACAGGCAAATTACCGGAAACCCCAACCGCCGAATTTTCAAGGAATTTGAATACCCCGACCTGATACCTTACAGCGTTGCATTGTTTATGGCCTGGGGATTCATTTACCTGGTGATGAATTTTCCGCACATCCGGTACTGAGTACTATGATCAGCTTAAAGCGGAAAGACTAAAGCAAAAAGCTTACAAAAAAAGGCGAAATGATCAATCATTTCGCCTTCTATATTTAAAAGCCTTTTTGCTTTTCGCTTTCACTCCATTAAACAGAGAACGAGCTGCCACAACCGCAGGTACTTGCGGCATTAGGATTATTGAAAGTAAATCCGCGGGCATTAAGGCCGTCCTGAAAATCTATTTGCATACCGGCAAGATACAAGCCGTGTGCTTTGTGCATAAATACCTTAATACCGTCGATGATGAATTCCTGGTCGCCGTCCTTTTTCTGGTCGAAGCCCAATACATAATTCATGCCCGAGCAGCCCCCGCCTTCAACGCCAACGCGCAGGCCAAAATCGTCGCCAATTTCTTGCTGACTCTTTAACTTATTCAATTCCTTTACAGCGCCGCCGGTAAAAGTAACCGGTCCGTTTGCGATCTCAACAGCAGTACTCATCTTAATTTTTAATTAGCTACACAAATATAAGGTAAAATACAGATTTTTGTTGCAAGCGGGATTTATATGACCTGCATTTAACATTAACCAATATGAATCTTTTGCCATACCTGTATAATATTATAACGTACACCATAGCCGGTATGGGCGTTGTTTGGATTGCCTTTTACCTCCTTAAACCTTATTTGGACAGAGATGAAAAGATCCAGCTGCTCGAATTTAAAAAGACGTTAAGCACCCAAACTTTGCCGCTTCGTCTGCAGGCTTATGAGCGGATGGTGTTGTTTATAGAGCGTGTTAACCCGGCTAATATGCTGGTGCGTGTTAATGCTACGGCGTACAGCGCTCAGGAATTGCATGGCCTTTTGGTACAGGAGATCCGTAACGAGTTTCAGCATAATGTTACCCAGCAAATTTATGTGAGCACCCGTGCATGGGGCGTTATTAAACATGTAAAGGACGATACCCTCGGCATTATCAATAAGGCAGCCATAGGTGTGCCGGAAACCGCTACCGGGCTTGAATTGAGCAAGATCATACTGGCAAGTATCAATGAGCTGGAAGATAACCCTTATGAGCTTGGCGCAAATATGCTGCGCAAGGATGTAGAGGAGATTTTTTAGACTGTATTGATATAGACTCAGCCTTTGACATAAATGGTTGGTGAGAAAGTGAGTTGCAGAACGGGATAATATCACGTATCTTTGTATAATTATACTTGACAATACAGAAACAATTTGTAGATTGCTTTCGTATTATATTTGTCTCGCAAATATGAGTATTGCACTTGCAATAAATAACAATGAATAAAGCCGAAGAAATAACTGGAATATCTTTAAGCCAATGGGAGGTTATACAACCTGATGATCCTTCGCAGTATTTTGAAGGAGACGCGGTAATAGAAGCTTATTTCAAAGGAAAGGCTGACGGTATCTCTCAAACGGAAAAGCTTTCCTTGAAACAATTCTCGGATAACTTTAATTTTGCTAAAGAGAATATAATAAGAGTTCTCAACGAACTCGAAAAGAATGAATTCGATCCGCTTGCAGCTTATTTAAAGGTTAAATCGGTTTTTTCTTTTAAAGTGATAATAGTTGTTAAAGAAGAAGATTTTATAAAACAGTCTTTTTTATCAAACTATGAATTTTTAACCAACTTTGAACAGGAAATCCAAACCGATTTCTTTACATTGAAATTTTCTTTTTTAGATGGCATTCCAGATGATCTCGATGAAGCTTTGATGAGTGATGGATATCAAATAAAATTTTCACCTATAGATGAGGCTTCAACACGCCAAGCATAACGAAGAAATATGTAAAATAATAAAAGCGTTGCCTGATAATTATAACGATTGGGTAGTGACGACCGCTTTTTATTCATGTATACATTACGTAGAGCATAAACTATTTCCACTTACAATTGGTAATGAAAAGTATAATAATTTCAATCGTTATTATCACGATAAATACATAGCCACCCCAAGTGAATCTAACTCAACTAATAAACATGAAGCAAAAATAAAATTAGTTGAGATCTATATTAGGCCAGTATCGTCAAATTATAGATGGCTCTACGATACTTGTATGAATGCCAGATATAAAAACTATATAGTATCAGACATCGTAGCAAATATAGCTATACAGACTATGGAGTTAATAAAAAAGTCTTGTATATCATAAATTCAAAATCTTTCCTCTTTTAGCGCTATTTTTTATAGGCTTTATATATTGCCTACGAAAGAGTTGAAAATGGGAATTTAGAATGAATATTATGAGCGAAAAAAAAATTACCACATCATCCGGCATTGAAATAAAGGAGGTTTACACGGAGCCTTCGGGAATGAATGAATTGCCCGGGCAATTCCCCTACACACGCGGGATACAAAAAGACATGTACCGCGGTAAACCGTGGACCATGCGCCAATATGCCGGCTTCTCTACCGCCGAAGAATCCAACAAGCGCTATCATTACCTGTTGAGTCAGGGCACTATGGGCCTCTCGGTAGCGTTCGATCTGCCTACGCAAATAGGCTACGACTCTGATCATGATCTGGCCGAGGGTGAAGTGGGTAAGGTTGGTGTGGCTATCGATTCATTAAAGGACATCGAGATCCTGTTCAACGGCATCGAACTGCAGAGCATCACCACCTCTATGACCATCAATGCCACTGCACCTATATTATTATGTATGTATATCGCGCTGGCCAAAAAGCAGGGTGCGGATATCAGGCAGATCTCAGGCACTGTTCAGAATGATATATTAAAGGAGTACGCCGCACGCGGCACCTATATTTATCCGCCGGAAGCATCGATGCGTTTGATTACCGATGTATTTGAATACTGCAGCAAAGAGGTACCGAAATGGAACACCATATCTATATCTGGTTATCATATCCGCGAGGCTGGCTCGACCGCGGTACAGGAACTGGCCTTTACGCTGGCCAATGGAAAGGCCTATTTAAAGGCAGCGCTTCAAAAGGGACTTGACATAAACGTATTCGCCAAAAGGCTTTCCTTCTTTTTTAATTGCCATAATAACTTTTTTGAAGAGATAGCCAAGTTCAGGGCAGCGCGGCGCATGTGGGCGCATATCACCAAAGAGTTGGGCGCTACCGATGCCGGCGCGCAGAAGCTGCGGTTCCATACCCAAACCGGCGGCTCTACCTTAACAGCGCAGCAGCCGATGAATAACATCGTTCGCGTAAGCAACCAGGCGCTGGCCGCGGTGCTGGGTGGTACGCAATCGCTGCACACCAACGGGTACGACGAAGCCATCTCCCTGCCAACCGAAGCGGCCGCCAAAATTGCCCTGCGTACCCAGCAGATCATCGCCTTTGAAAGCGGCGTGACAGACACGGTGGACCCGCTGGCAGGCTCCTACTTTATAGAAGCGCTGACCGATGAACTGGAAAAAGCTGCACAGACCTATATAGAAAAAATAGATGCGATGGGTGGTTCGGTAAAAGCGATAGAGCAGGATTACATTCAGCAGGAAATTGCGCGGTCGGCTTACGAATACCAGAACCAGATAGAAAGTGGAGAAAAGACCCTGGTGGGTGTTAATAAGTTTACCGAGGAGGAAGCCGCCGCCATTAATGTGTTCCGTGTGGACGATTCTATCCGTAAACATCAAACCGAAAAAATAAACACCCTGAAAAATGAGCGCGATAATGACGCTGTCGCTGCTGCTTTACAAAAACTTGGCGCAGCTGCCAGAACTACAGAGAATTTAATGCCATTTATCCTGACAGCCGTGGAAAATTATGCCACGTTGGGCGAGATCTCCGACACGCTCCGTCACGTTTTCGGCGAATACTGACAAAATTTTTCTGCCATTTTGTACGGTCTTACATTACCCTGTTAAGGCAATAAAAATTATTTTGTTCATTGTTAGTAACTTAAAACAAAAAGGAATAAAATGTGGAAAACGGCGCGAAAATTGTGCATCCCGACCGCCTTGCAGCCTATGAAAAAATTGCAGGATTTTGCCCGCGGATGACGGACTAATTAAAAAAATAACGGATAAGTTAAACCGTAAATTTGAGCGTTTGCTACACGCGAAATTTAATATTTAATATTGAATTTCAGGTATAAAGCGCGTTATTTTTTAATAAATTTATTTTATTAAAAAAGTAAAAATTTATTTTTTAATCCACTTTTTTTTAGAATATTCGATGTTCCGTAGCAGTTCCAAATGATGTTTCGCTGGGGGTTGGAAATCAATATTTTAGGAGAATTTATTTATGGAAAAAACTTGTACTAACGTTTGGAATAGCTGCCTTCAGATCATCAAAGACAACATACCCGCCCAGAGCTTTAAAACGTGGTTTGAGCCAATAAAAGCTTTACGTATGGAAGGAAGTGTTTTAACCATCCAGGTACCAAGTTTATTCTTCTATGAATGGCTCGAAGAGCACTATGTGGGCCTGCTACGAAAAACAATAAAAAAACAATTAGGCGACGACGGACGTTTGGAATATAATATAGTTGTAGAACAATCATCTTCCAGCAAGCCATACACCACTAATCTCCCATCAAACGGAAATGGCGCTGAAGCAAAAAATCAGTCTATGCCGATACCAATCTCAATAAATAAGGACATCAAAAATCCTTTTGTTATCCCCGGACTAAAAAAGCTTAACGTTGACCCTCAGCTTAACCGCAATTATACTTTCAGTAATTTTGTGGAGGGCGATTGCAACAGGCTTGCCCGCTCGGCCGGTTACGCCGTAGCTGCCAAACCCGGAGGTACCTCATTTAACCCGTTAATGATATACGGTGGTGTTGGTTTGGGCAAAACGCACCTGGCGCAGGCCATTGGTAACGAGATCAAGAACTCGCTGCCCGATAAACTGGTATTGTACGTATCGTGCGAAAAGTTTACCCAGCAGTTTGTTGATGCGCTGAAACACAACAATATTAATGATTTCGTGAATTTTTACCAGGCTATAGATGTACTGATCATGGACGATGTGCACAACTTTGCCGGTAAAGAAAAAACACAGGATTTCTTCTTCCATATCTTTAACCATCTGCACCAGTCGGGCAAGCAGGTGATCATCACCTCGGATAAGGCTCCGAAAGATCTGGCCGGTTTGGAAGAGCGCCTGTTATCAAGATTTAAATGGGGCTTATCTGCCGATTTACAGGTTCCCGACCTGGAAACCCGCATGGCTATCCTCAAAAATAAAACCTACCAGGACGGCATCGAATTATCGAACGACGTAATAGAATACGTTGCGCACAACATCGATAACAACGTGCGTGAACTGGAAGGCGCGATGGTGTCTTTACTGGCGCAGTCCACCCTGAACCGTAAGGAGATAGACCTGAACCTGGCTAAACAAATGTTGAAAAACTTTGTGAAGAACTCTTCCAAAGAAATTTCTATGGAGTACATCCAGAACCTGGTTTGCGAATACTTCGAAGTGCCTATCGAAATGGTAAAATCGCAGACCCGCAAACGCGAAATTGTTCAGGCACGCCAGATCTCGATGTACCTGGCAAAAGCACATACCAAGAGTTCATTAAAATCAATCGGTCATTTCTTCGGCGGCCGCGACCACTCAACCGTGATCTATGCCTGCCAGACGGTAGAAGACCTGATTGATACCGATAAGAAATTCAAAGGCTATGTAGCCGATATTCAGAAGAAGCTAAAAATGTCCTAACTGATCTTATAATAATGATTTCTGAGCCCTGTATGGAAATACAGGGCTTTTTTGTTGTGCTCTCCAAACATATTATTGCGGGGGTTGGTAAGAAAGATTATCCAACCTCAATATTCTCGAGATATTTATACCCGCTTCCTGTATTTACCATCAGCACCCTTTCACCAGGCATAATCCAACCACTTGCCGCAAGCTTTTTATAAGCCTGCCACAACGCAGCACCTTCGGGAGCGATGAGCATACCTTCGTTGCGGGCGATTTCCTTTAACGCATCGCTCATTTCATAATCGGGTATGGTGATGGCTGCGCCGTTGCTGCCGCGCAGTACGTTCAGGATCTGTTTATCGGCATAAGGTTTGGGTACCCGCAGGCCGTTGGCTATGGTAAAACCGCCGTCGGCAAATTGCGATACCTGTAGACCGGCGTTAAATGCCGTAACTATGCCATTACAACTTTCAGATTGTACGGCAACCATACGGGGGCGTTTGCTGCCTATCCAGCCAATTTGTTCCAGTTCGTTAAAGGCCTTCCACATACCGATGAGACCTGTGCCGCCACCGGTTGGGTATAGGATCACATCGGGCAATTGCCAGTTGAACTGTTCGGCAATTTCATAGCCCATGGTCTTTTTACCTTCAAGGCGGTAAGGCTCTTTTAAGGTAGAAACCTGGAACCAGCCGTTTACCGATGCGTGTTCATTTACCAGTTTACCGCAATCGCTGATGTTGCCATCAATTTCTACCAGGTCGGCGCCGTACAAGCGGCACTCATCTTTAAAAACCTGCGGCGTTTGTCTGGGCATGTATACTATGGCCTTGATAGCCGCACGCGCGGCATAGGCTGCCAGTGCGCCTCCCGCATTACCTGCGGTTGGCGTAGCAATGGCTTCGATGCCTAATTCTTTTGCCTTTGAAACGGCGGCACTGATGCCGCGTGCCTTGAACGAGCCGGTCGGATTACCCGATTCATCTTTCCAGAAAACTTCATTATCACCTGTAAACTTTTTCAGGTTTTCAATGGGGATCATCGGCGTAAATCCTTCGCCGAGGGTAACAATGTTCTTCTCTTCTGCTACAGGTAAAAACTCCTTATAGCGCCACATGGTAGCCGGGCGGTTAAGCAGCATGCTTTTATCAAACGTGCCGTCGAGGTTGTATTTGGCGAAGAGGGTAGAGCGGCATGCATCGTTAATGCATACCGTATTAATAGTTGCGGGGTTATGTACGGTTCCGCATTCGGGGCAGGTTAAATTTTTAATTAACGAACCGGTTTCCGTTTCAATTTCTAAATTATTCACAGTTACTACTATATATTGTTCTTCCTGAATTTATCCAGGCTGCGGCGCTTACTTTTTCACTTCAAAGATATCGCCTTTGTTCCATGTTGGCCGGCCCTTATCTTGTGCTACGAGGTAACCGATCAAAAAGTTGAGCTGCGCGTATTTTTTTCCTGCGGCAAAATCAAAAATGCCGTTAATATCGTCCTGCGGCTTGTGGTAATACCTGGCGCGCCATTTGGCCACAAAATCGTTCAGGTTATTTTTTCCATCGGCGGTTTTACTGCCATATTTAATGTGCAGCGCCGGGATGCCGTTCACTACAAAGCTATACTGATCACTGCGCACAAAGCGCACTTGCTTCGGCTCGGGGTCGGGTTCTACGCCGAGGTCGAGGTAGCCCGCAGCCTGATCTACCTGCGTGGCCAGCGATGAGTGCTCTGCGCCCAAGGCGGTCACCGAAAGCAAGGGCGCAATAATGGTAGGCATATCGGTGTTTACATCGGCAACAATGTCTTTAACCGGAACGGTAGGACGAGCCGCAAAATAGCCGGAACCCAGATCGCCCAACTCTTCGCCCGTCAATAAGACAGTCAGGATAGAGCGTTTTGGTTTTTGTTTGATGTGCTTATAAATGCCCGATATGGCCAGCACGCTTGCCACACCTGAGGCATTGTCATGTGCACCGTTATAAATTGAATCTCCCTCAACCGGGCGGCCGATGCCCAAATGATCGAGGTGGGCGCTATGCACCACGTATTCGTTTTTCAGTTTAGGGTCGGTACCCTCAATTTTGCCGATCACGTTATAGCTGATGATGTCATTATAAACCGAGTTGTAGGCCACCTTCACACTTTCGTTAATAGCGAATGACGATGGTTGCCCGCCTTTAATTTGCGCCAAGACCGCCGGAATGGTTTTACCAGCTTCCTTTACCAGTTTATTGAAAACCGAATAGCCGAATAAGCCCAGCACCTTTACATCGTCGGAATAGAATGAACGGGAAATAACTACTGAACCATCCTTACCGATAACACTGTACTGTCCGCCACGCGCCGGACTAAAACGGGCTGCAGAATCGGCAGTGCAGATGATCACACCAACGGCACCATGCTGGGCGGCCGATTTTAAAATGGTGGTCGGGTTCATGGTATGCGCCATTACCGATGACGAAAATTTATCGGGAGCGCCGCGTACCACCAGCACCACTTTGCCTTTTACATCTATCCCGGCATAGTCGTCGTATCCCAGCAAAGGCTCGCTTGCGCCATAGCCTGCGAACGCCAGAGGGGCTGTTAATGAGATCTCTGTTTTTGACGGATTGGGCAGGATACCATAATCGGTACCTGCTTTCAGATCACCGCCTGATGACAGAGAAACGCTGGTGGTACCAGTAGTGGCCTTGCGCAGTTTTACTTCCTGCAGCCAGGTACCGTTTTCGCCGGCTGGTTTTACGCCGAGACTTTTCAGGCGCTTCACCACATAATCAACCGCCATTTGATAGCCCTCAGTGCCCGGACCCCGGCCTTTCAGTTTATCATCGGCCAGGTAGGCAATATCGGCTTTAAATTGTGCGGTATCTACTGTGGCCATTGCTTTTTCAATTTCGGGGCTCACGCTGATCTTTTGTGCAACAGCCACACGTGCAACGCACATCAAACCAAAAAATAACAGGGTTTTAACGGTCCTGGTCATCATAAAAACTTATTGAATTAAACAGATGGGCGACAAGTTATTAACTATTGCCTTAGTGTACAAGTTAACAATGGTTTGTAACACAATTGATGGATTAAATAAAACGTATTATCTTGTGGTAATATTCCTAAATCTTCTCATGAAAATACTGCAAACTTTTTGGACTGGTCCTTCAGCATACAACACCGGCGATCTGATAAATATGAAAGGCGGCTGGCTCACGTGCGAATACCATTGGATGAGTTGGGCATTAAGCTGCCTGCAGGCCAAAGAAATTTTCGGAGAGGTGCATCTGGTGACGGATTTGAAAGGAAAACAAATTTTGGTAGATCAGCTGCACTTACCTTACACAAGTGTTTCAACAGATTTAGAAGGCGCGCTCGATGATTACCATCCTGCCTTGTTCTCACTCGCAAAGATCTTCACTTACGGCAGCCAAACGGAACCCTTTCTCCACCTCGACGGCGATGTTTATTTATGGCACAAGCCGCATGATGACCTGCTTACCGCAAGGCTTATTGCGCAGAACATGGATAAAGACCTTGAGTTTTACAGCTATGGATTAGACGAAATAAACCGGCACTTTACGCATATCCCCGAAACTATGCGAAAGGAGTACTACGAAACAAAATCCATTTACGGAAGCAATGCCGGGCTATTAGGCGGCAGCGATATGGCCTTTTTCAAAAGGTATTGCCAGCAGGCATTCGGTTTTATCGATAAGAACAAGGGCGATCTTGGTAAGTTAAATCCCGGTAACCTGAATTTTATCTTCGAGCAATACCTTTTTTGCAGCCTTGCTGCTGAAGAAAATATCGCTATTGCCTATTACCAACCAATGGTTGACAGTCCGGTTTTTAAGGATTATATCAAATTTGAAGACTGGCCGGATATGGAGATGGTTCACCCGGTGGGAAATTTCAAAAAGTATCCTCATGTGTGTGATCATCTCGCAAAAAAATTACGGAACGACTATCCGGAGCATTATTACCGCATCATTAACCGGGTAAAGTCTGCCGGCGTGGATATGCGCTCGGCGATTTATTATTCGCCGTTGCTTGAATTGGGGGAGGTTTCGGTTTCGGCGATCGGCAAAAAAGTTGAACCATCATTTGAGCGGACAGATGCAGCTATTAATTATTTAGTTAAAGTCTACCCAAATATCGGTCGGCTTAAAACGACCATTAGCTATAAGGAATTTGTAGATCAGGCAAAAATAATACTCACCGATAAGACCGAACAAGCCTGTTTTGTGGAAATCTACAAGCTCGAGTACCGGTCAAACGCCTTATTAAAAAAACTCTACGCCGACAAAGTCGCGACGACACAACTGTATAAAGCCGGGATTGAAAATTTCAAAACAGCCCAGCAAACTTTTGCCTTGCCCGAAAGCGATCTGCTGCAAACAAAAATCGGCCGCCCCGAACATTACAAGTTGCTCAAAGCCTGCTGGGATTGGCGGTTGGATTACAAAGAGCAGGTGAATGCGCTGACCGAGCGGAATTTTAATACAAGGAAGTCACATCATCCGGTTATGCTGATCCCGGGCGAACTGACGGGTAATGTTAAGGAATACTATCCCGACGAACTGGATCTGATCATATTTAATACGTTAAGAGAAAATATGACCATAGCCGCGTTGTTGCCCGAAATGCAGGAATATTTTTCGCCGGAAGAAATAGAAGATGATTACAATTCCTTTAAAGAACTGATAATAAATACGGTTAAGGTGCTGGTTTATGCCGGGGCAATTAAAATTATTTTTTAGCTATTGGTTAAAATATATTTGTATAATAAAAAATATGTCTCTAAATTTAATTAACCAAACTAAATTTATACATTATGAAAAAGCAACCTAAACCTGCAGGCAAATTAAGCCTGAAGACAGAACTGTCGAGAAAAGAGCTGAAACAAATTACCGGAGGAGCATTACAGCAAACTTATTGTGATGGACATGGAGGTGCCGGGCCGTTTCCCAATGGTCAGCAGCCGATAGGTTGCCAGCCCGCCTACTGCAGCGCGGCAGGCCACGGAGCATTTTTGTATTGCGCCTGATCTTTGGCACAGTTCGCAGAAAAGGCGCCCTTTATTCAAAGAGCGCCTTTTTATTTGCCCTGGGTTTTCCAGTACATATAAATGATGCAGCCAATAACGGTAATAGCCAATACAATAAGGCCCAAAGTTCCTTTGCGCTTATCCTGCCGTACCAGCCAGACCAGAAATGCAACGAATGGCAGTACAAAAACTGCCCAGAAAACTAATGAAAGTGCGTTCATTTGTTAGTTCATGGTTAATAGTTCATGGGTCATAGCAAGTTTATAACCGATAGCCAAAAGTTGATCAATTATGACTTTTCCTGGCTCTTGATTCTTGACTCTCTTTTAAAAAGGCATCCTCGCCAGCGGCGAAACATCCTGACCTGTAAACTCTCCTTTTAAATATTTATGGTAACCGGCAATGGCAATCATGGCAGCATTATCGGTACAGTATTGCATAGCCGGGATAAAACAGCGCCAGCCATTCTTTTCGCCCATAGCCAGCAGGGCCTGACGCAAACCTGTATTTGCCGATACGCCTCCTGCCAGTGCTACGTCTTTAATACCGTATTCTTTGGCTACGCGTTCCAGTTTGTTTAATAGAATGGTAGCGATGCGTTTTTCTACAGACGCGCAGATATCATTGATGTTTTGCTGGATGAAATCCGGGTTAGCGGCTACATTATCCCTGATAAAATAAAGAATAGCCGTCTTCAATCCGCTGAAACTGTAATCGAAACCCGGGATCTGCGGCTCGGGAAATTTATAGGCGTCAGGATTGCCGAGCCGGGCGTATTTATCGATCAGTGGTCCGCCGGGATAGGGCAGGCCTAAGATCTTGCTGGTTTTATCCATGGCCTCGCCGGCAGCATCGTCAAGCGTTTGGCCCACAACCTCCATATCAAAATAATCCTTTACCAAAACGATCTGCGTATGCCCGCCAGATACGGTAAGGCACAGGAAAGGAAAGGCAGGCTTGTTAGCGCCTATAAAATGGGCCAGCACGTGCGCCTGCATGTGGTTAATATCAATAAGCGGGATGTTTTTGGCCAATGCAAAAGCCTTTGCGAACGATACCCCCACCAGCAGCGAGCCTAAAAGTCCCGGACCGCGTGTAAAAGCTACGGCATCCACATCATTTTTGCTTACTTTTGCCTTCGACAAAGCCTGTTGAACGGCGGGAACGATATTTTGCTGGTGCACCCTCGAGGCAAGCTCGGGCACGACGCCTCCGTAAGCCTCGTGTATGGTTTGATTGGCAATAACATTGCTTAAGATCTCACCATCAACGCAAACGGCTGCAGAGGTTTCATCGCAAGAAGATTCGATTCCTAATATTACGGGCACGGGTGTTAATTATTGAGTTAGTGAATTATTGAATTAGTGAGTTATTAATTTTGAGTTAGTGAATTATTGAGTAGATGAATGAATAGGAGGAGGTTTAAATGCAATACAGGTTAAACCAAATGATGCCGGCGCTGTTAAACTAAAGCCGGGTTTTAATAAATCATCAACTTGACAATTCACTAAATCACTAATTCAATAACTCACTAATTAAAAAAAGCAAAGTTATTAAAAAAGTACTCAAAATAGCGTTAAGTATTGTATTGGTTATCCTGCTGATATTTAGCATCCTGCTATTGGTATTTCAATATAAACCGGTACAAACCTGGGCAGCAAAAAAGGCCACGGACTATCTTTCCGAAAAATTAGGTACTACTGTAAACATTCAAAGCCTTTATATACAGCCATTTTCGTCGGTAGAGCTGGAAGGTTTCTTTGTGCTCGACAAGCAAAAGGACACTTTATTAAGCACACCGAGGCTGGAAGTCGATTTGAGCGGTTTCTCGCTTTTCAGCAGCATCAAAAAACGCAAAATTGACTTTAAACTGATACAGCTCGATAACGGTTCGGCTTATCTGAAAAAGCAAAAGGACAGTGTTTCCAATCTCCAGTTTATTATCGATAAGCTGAGCGGCCCGCCCGATACCGCCAGAAGTAAACCGTGGCAGATTGTTTTCGAGAAAATCGCTATCAATAACTTTCACTTCCGCTTTAAAAATATGCTGGTGGATACCGTTATCAAAGGGATCAATTTTGATGACCTTGATGTGCGGAAATTCAGCGTGGTGGTGAAGGATATGGATATTGCGCATCACATTTTCAAGGGCAATGTAACCAACCTTACCCTTCATGAAAAAAGCGGTTTCTACCTCAAAAAATTCAATGCCGATGCTACGATAGACAGTAACCAGATCCTGGCGCAAAACCTGTATATACTTACCAATCATTCCTTACTGAAGAATTATTTCAGGATGAAGTTCAAATCGTTCGACGATGTGGGCGATCATATTGAGGACAAGGTTTATATGGATGGCGATTTTAAGTCGTCGAGGATATCATCCAGCGATATTGCCTACTTTACCGATGGCCTGGAATATGTAAAATTCGATCTCGGGCTTGACGGGCGGATCAACGGGTACGTGAACAACCTGAAAGCAAAAAAACTGACCATTACCGGGGCTAAATCGACCTACATCAGGGGCGATTTTAGCCTGAAGGGATTGCCCGACTGGGATAATACCTTCCTGGAGCTGAACTTCGACCAGATAGCCACCAACAAAGCCGACCTGGATTACCTGTACAGCAATTTTGTGCAGAAACGATACGCCAAAGTGCCGGACATCATCGCCAAGTTCGGGAACGTGAATTTCTCGGGGCGGTTTACCGGTTTGCAGAACGATTTTGTTGCCTACGGAACCTTTAAAACCAAACTGGGGCGTTTTGATTCGGACATCAATCTGAAAATAAATGAAGCCGGAACACCATCGTACAGCGGCAAACTGGATACTTACGCATTCGACCTGGGCAACCTGCTGGATGAAGACGACCTTGGGCGGGTAACCATGCAAGCCAACGTAAAGGGCAGCGGCGATGATTTGAAAACGTTAAGAGAAAACGTAGATGCCAAGATAAGCGAGCTGGCCTTTAAAGGATACAACTATCATAATTTGGCGTTTAACGGAAGTTTTATCAGGAAGGTGGCCAGCGGCAAATTAACCGTTAACGATAAAAAGATAAAGCTTGATGGCAGCGGAAGTGTTGACCTGAATCCGGAATTGCCGGTTTACAGCTTTAATGGTAATATTGAAAATGCAAGCCTGCATGATCTGAAGCTGGTGAACGACACGATAACCCTCACTACCCAAATTAATGCCAACTTTTCGGGCAATAGTTTAAACAACCTTACCGGCAAAGCGGCCTTACAAAGGGTCAGGATAATTGATCCGAGGAATAATTATGTGCTCGATTCAGTGATGTTATCGGCAACGGGCGAGGGCAATCAGCGGGCTATCAACCTGAAATCAGACGTGGCCGACGGCTATATCAAAGGAAGCTATGACCTGGCTACGCTGCCTTCGTATTTTAAAACTATCGTAAAGAAGTACATTCCGTCATTAAAAACAGATATCACGCCGCCGAAGCCCCAGGATTTCTCATTCAATCTGACCTTAAAAAACATTAATCCGCTGTTGGCCATCTTTGTTCCCGATCTGAAGATACCTGACCAGGGTACTTTTGTGGGCGAATTCAATTCGGAAAAGAAAACGGCGACGCTTACATCGTATATTAAAACCATTCAATACGGCAAAACGGTTTTCCACGATTTCATTATCGACGAAAGCACTAATGATGATTTCCTGGGCCTCAACGTTTCGCTCAGCAAAATAAATATTACCGATAGTTTGTTCATTAAGAACATTACAGTCACCAATTTCCTAAAGAAAGACAGTCTTAATTTCAACCTGAAATTATCGGATAAGGACGCGGTTAACCAGTTAGACCTTTACGGCCTTGTGCAATTCGGGCGTGACACCACGGCCAGGCTGCACATCCTGCCCTCAGACGTAATATTGGAACACGAGAACTGGAAGATCCTGGAAAAGGTGCGGGTGAAGTTCCTGGACGGCAAAACGCAGATCCAGGGATTTGAACTTTCGAACGGTAAACAGAAGGTTAAAATAGACGGCTTTATATCCGATAGCCCGGATGATAAACTGAAGCTCACGTTCCAGCAATTCAGTATGGCCACGCTGAACCAGTTAACCAAGTCGGCGGGGATAAAGTTGAACGGGCAGTTGAATGGTGATGTAAATTTCAGCGCCATTACCAAATCGCCGGGGATAGATGCAAAGCTGGGGATAGATTCCCTGGTGATGAACAAAACATTGGTGGGCGATGTGAAAATAGCCTCAACCCTTGGTGCCGACCGTAAGCAGGCTGATGTTAACATCAATATTAAAAACCGCGGCCTTGAAACTATGAACCTTGCCGGAGCCTACCAGATTGGCCACGGCGTTGAGGATAACCTGAATTTCGACGTGAACATGGACCACACCGAGGCCATAATTTTCGAGCCCTTCATCAAAGACCTTGTATCAGATATTAAAGGGACGGTATCGACCAATTTAAAGTTAACCGGCCCTGTTTCCAAGCCCAAACTGAACGGAAAAGTAATGCTGAATAATACCGGGGTTACCGTTAACTATCTTAAAACACCGTACACGGTAAGCGATACGCTGGATGTTGAGAACAGCGTGGTGAAGATAACTCACATGACGCTGAGAGATATCAAAAAAGGAACGGGTGAAGTTACGGGAACGGTTGATTTGAATGATCTTTCAAACCCGGACATAGAGGTGGTTGTTAATGCCCGGAACCTGATGGCGCTGAATACCAATTTTAAAGATAATCACCTTTATTTTGGAACCGCTTATGGCACAGGCCGCTTTGCCTTTAATGGTCTCGTTGATAACATGAAGATCGATATTAAGGCCAGCACCGAAGCCGGAACGGTTTTCAATATTCCGCTGAATACCTCGATGACGGTTGGCGACTATGACTTTATTAAATTTGTAAGTCATAACGATACGACCAAAGCAACCAATAAGCCGCTGAAGTTTGACGGTGTGACCCTGAATTTTGACCTGACCGTTGACGAAAAAACCACCGTTAAAATAACCACCGACTACGGTGTGCTTGAAGGCAGCGGCCAGGCCCGCGATCTGAAGCTGAACATTAATAGCCTCGGCGATTTTGAAATGTTCGGAGACTTTTTGATCACCTCGGGTAAGTTTGAGTTTACGGCCAAGAACTTTATCAGCAAAAACTTTACGGTAAACCAGGGTGGTACCATCAGGTGGACAGGCAATCCGTCGAACGCCTCTATTAACCTGAACGCTATTTACGAAGTACGGACGGATATCCAGCCATTATACCAGGCGGCAGGCTCACAATCGCCAAAGGGACGATCGCTGGAACTGGTGCAGGCAGAACTCATTTTAACCAAAACACTCTTACAGCCAACGATCGATTTCGACTTTAACTTCCCGCTCGATCCATCCATTAAGGACGACCTGAGCACTTACCTGTCTGATAATAATAACCGCAGCCAGCAGGCATTGAGTATTATCGTACGCCGTAACTTCAGCAACGGCGCCAACAACAACCTTACCAACCAGGTTTTAGGTACGGCAGGCGAGGCGATAAGTGAGTTTGCATTTAATAAACTGAATAGCTTTATATCACAATCGAACATCAAGAACCTCGATCTGAACATTCGGTCGTTCAATGACCTCGGTGTATCCTACCGGTTAAAGAACAGGCTGATACTTACCGGCAGCTTATTCAACTCTACCTCGGGTAGCAGCGACCTGTTTAACAATAACACCAGTTTGTTTAATTCGAATTTCAGCCAGCTGACAAAGGATTTTGAAGCACAGTACCTGATCCGTAAAGACGGAAACCTAAGCGCACGATATTCATACCGGGTACTGAACAGTACTACGTTAAACACATTGCAGGATGGTTCGCTGGGCGTTCAGTATGTAAACGGTATAGGTTTGGTTTACCAGCGCGATTTTGACACATTCGCCGAGTTTATCAGGAATATCTTCAGAAGCGGGAACCGCCGCAGGGCACCCGTTAACCCAACCCCGGTTCCGCCAACCACAAATACCCCCGCCGTTCAACCCTCAAAGCCTGATGACGAAGATCAGTGATCGAGCATAATGGCATGATCCATTTTATCGCGTTTAGTACGCAGGTAAAATTCGTTATGAGGGTTAGACGCTATTTCGATAGGCACGTTCTCAACCACCTCAAGTCCGTAGCCTATTAAGCCGGCACGTTTTTTAGGGTTGTTGGTCATTAGCCTCATTTTTGAGATACCGAGGCTGCGCAGGATCTGGGCACCAACGCCATAATCGCGCTGATCCATTTTAAAGCCCAGTTTTAGGTTGGCCTCCACGGTATCCATACCGTTTTCCTGTAAGTGGTAAGCTTTCAATTTGTTAATGAGCCCAATGCCGCGCCCTTCCTGGTTCATATAAACCACCACGCCTTTGCCTTCCTTCTCTATCATTTCCATCGCCTTGTGCAGTTGAGGCCCGCAGTCGCAGCGGCAGGAGCCAAAGATATCACCTGTTACGCACGAACTGTGCACGCGCACCAAAACAGGCTCGCCGGGTTCCCACGTGCCTTTTACCAGGGCAAGGTGATGCTCGCCGGTATCGGCCTGTGTAAAGGCTACCATTTCAAAATCTCCCCATTGGGTGGGCATTTTTACGGATACATCTTTATGCACCAGCGATTCGGTAGCCAACCTATAGGCAATCAGGTCTTTTATCGAAACTATCTTAAGGTCAAATTCTTTAGCTAAAACCAACAGTTCGGGCAGGCGTGCCATTTCGCCGTCCTCTTTCATGATCTCACAAATTACACCTGCCGGTTCGAAACCCGCTAATACGGCAAGATCGACGGCAGCTTCGGTATGGCCTGTACGGCGCAGTACGCCGCCATCTTTTGCAATCAACGGGAAAATATGCCCCGGACGGCCCAGGTCTTCAGGTTTGGTAGCCGGGTCTATCAGTGCCAGTGTAGTTTTTGAACGGTCTGACGCCGAGATACCGGTGGTGCATCCTTCAAGCAGGTCGACCGAAACGGTAAAGTTCGTTTCGTGCGATGTGGTGTTGCGGCTCACCATGGGTTGCAGATCCAGCTCTTTGGCACGCTTTGCAGTTATTGGCGCACAAACCAGGCCGCGGCCATGGCGTACCATAAAATTTATCGTTTCGGGAGTTGCATTCCGGGCGGCAGTTAAAAAATCGCCTTCGTTTTCGCGGTCCTCATCATCAACTACTATTATTGTTTTGCCATTTTTGATGGCTTCTATGGCTTCGTCTATCGTATTTAACATGTATGCGGGATGTTTGAATATGAATCTATTACTGGTTCATACACATTGTTTTTTGCTTATTAACGCAAATTTAATTGTAAATAACCTCATTCAGGTCTGCGGGTTGTAAAAATTGAGCGGCTTGCAAGGCACCCGGTTCACATAACCGCAAACATTATATTTTTAAGTAGTTACGCCGTTTTTTATCATCAGTTGCCTTGATGAGACAAATTTTGCGGCGGTTTAACCTCATTTCACTTCTGCTTTTTGTCGTTTAAAGATCTTATTGAAGAAACGTTTATATGCTTCAGTGTCGAAGATAACAGAATCGGTAGCGGCTTTGTACGATAGGAATAACCCTATCGGCGTTATAATAAAAATAGCCACCCACGAACCAATGATAGGCGAGAGGTCGCCGTCTTTAACTGATTTTTCGCCGATGGTTGAAATAATGTAGAATATCAGGAAGAAGATTACCGATACCACCACCGGCAGCCCTAAACCGCCCTTGCGAATAATGGCGCCAAGTGGCGCACCTATTAAGAATAATGCCAGACAGGCAGCAGAAAGCGTGAATTTTTTTTGCCACTCCAGCATGGCACGGCGGACATTCTTATCGAGTTCGGTAACCCTATCAGCACGATTCTTTATCAGGTCCTGAATGGAGCGCACCTCGCTCGCCGCATTTGCCAGTGTGCTGAGTTGCTCGTTGCGCTTCAGATCGGTTATTGTTTGACCGACCTTTAATTTGCCGGCATATTTTTTTACAGAATCGGGCTGGGGTTTTATAGAGTAATATTTAATGTAAGCGGTTATAAGCTTGTAGTTCACCTGCAGTGCGCTATCTATCTGCCGCCTCGAAAGATGTTCATTATCATCCAGTTGCTTGAGGTTCATCATCTGAAAAGCCCCTTTGAACTCATTTTCATCCGTCCGGTGGATCTTCAGGCCCGAAATATCAAACTTTTGTTCTGTTTCCTTAAAGCGGTAACGGATCAACCGCTGACGGAAATTATAGTTGTCGCGACCTTTATCTTCGGAGTAACGGACGCCGTCTTTCAGCTTTAATACCAAAAACTCGCCATTAGGCGTGCGGTACATTTTGCCTTCTTTGGCTATCAGCACATCGGTGTTATTTTCGGCAGGATTTTTTGAGTAGATCATGATGCCGTAAAGCGTTTGCCCGTCGGCCCCTTTCCGCTGCACGCGGATAACATGACCCGGAAAACTATTGCTGAACACGCCCTCGGGCAAAAAATTAGCCGATTTTTGCTGCCGCGCATCATACAGCAGCGAATAATATTTAAGGTTGGCAATAGGCAGCATATAATCTGAGAAGACGAACGCACCTATACTTAATATCGACACCACTACAACCATGGGATACATGGCCCGTTTTAGAGAAATACCGGCGGATTTGATGGCAACCAGCTCATAATTTTCGCCAAGACTGCCGTAAGTCATGATAGAAGAGAGCAGCATGGACAACGGTAGTGCCATTTGCACGTTGGTGGCCGATGCATACAGCATCAGTTCGAGTATAATATACCATTCAAATCCCTTGCCTATCAGGTCGTCGACATATTTAAACAGGAACAGCATGAGCAGCACGAACATCACGATAAGAAAGGTGACTATAAACGGCCGTATGAACGATTTAAGAATTAAAAGATGTATTTTTTTCATCCGGAGAACCTGTTTGCATAGCCCAACGGGCTGCCACGCTGCTAATAACGTAATAGCA
>DATCQV010000153.1:0-23155 GCA_036569325.1 Mucilaginibacter sp.
ACCCGGTTATTACAACTCTCTTTAACATGCGTTTAAATTAAAACAGGCGCAAAGGTAACACTAAAATCAAGCATACCAACCGGTATATTGTAGTAGCGCGGTAATATTTTGGACCCGATTTTGCGGCGGATATTTCTTTAATTTGAATAAAAATCAACATCATGCCCGAATTACCAGACCTCCAGGTTTTTAGCCACAACCTCACCAAGATTTTCAAGGATAAAAAACTGGAAAAGATCGACGTCAAAGTATCGCAAAAACTGAACGTGCCCGAAAAACAGGTACAGGAAACTTTGGAAGGCGCTAAGCTAAGCAAAGTAAACCGCGTAGGTAAAGAACTGCAGTTTGAATTTGCCAACGGACACATATTGGCCACGCACCTGATGCTGCATGGACAGTTGCATGTATTTGAAAGGAAGAACGAGCAGAAATTTACCATCGTGGAAATGCTTTTTGAGGGCAACAAGGGCCTTGCGCTAACCGATTTCCAAAAGGCCGCCACTCCTACCCTCGATCCTGAAAAACTGGATACGCCGGATGCTCTGGATTTTGATGAGGCTTACCTCGCTAAAAAACTAAGCGGTAGCAAAACAGCCGTTAAAACCTTGCTGATGGATCAGAAAGTGTTGCGCGGTATTGGTAATGCATACGCCGATGAGATCTTATATGATGCTAAATTGTCGCCTTTCTCTATTTCAAACAAGATCCCGGAAAGCAAGGTGAAAGAGCTGGCGAAGTCGATCAAAAGTGTTTTGGAGGATGCCGGGAAACAGATCCTGAAAGAACATCCTGATCTCATCAGCGGCGAGGTGAGGGATTTTCTACAGGTTCATCAACCTAAAAAGAAACAGACCGCCAAAGGGGAAACCATCCATCAAAAGCCTGTAGGTTCAAGGAAGACGTATTATACGGATGCGCAGGAGTTATTTGAATAGGTCTACGCCTGGTTAGGAGACGCGAGCATCTCGTCTCTACATTTTCAACAAAAAAATATTTCTCGCCTTGTATTTGTAGAGACACGGTGCATCGCGTCTGCTGCGAAACGGATTGATCTCAACATTCTGTCGCCATATTTCTTTCACTATCACGGATTCCCCATTCTGCCATGGCGTTCAAAACACTGGTCAGTTCTTCGCCTGAAGGACTGAGGTGATAGGTAACAAAGGGCGGCACGGTATTTTCCGATCTTCTTATTACAATATTATCCTCCTGCAACTGCTTCAGGTGCTGAATGAGCATCTTTTCGGTGATAGTAGGGATAGCACGCCTGATCTCGCTATAACGCAGGGGGCCATTTCGTAACTGGTATAAAATTATGGGCTTCCAGTGTCCGCCAATCCTGTTTATGGCGTAGGTTACCGGGCAAATCGACGCTGATACACCTTTGTTATAATTACGGGTCGAGCTTTCTTTTACTGCTGTCATAGTTACATACTTTGGGGTAAGTACTTGTAAAAAAGTAAGTACAAATATACCTTTGTTCCCAACAAAAAGAAAAACAAAATGAAAATTACAGTAACAGGTTCATTAGGAAATATCAGTGGCCCATTGGCCATTTTATTAGTTAATGCCGGTCATGACGTAACCGTTGTAACCAGCAACGCAGGCAAAACAGCAGATATCGAAGCCATTGGCGCAAAGGCAGCCGTTGGCAGCGCGGAAGACGTTGACTTTTTAACCAAAGCGTTTACCGGTGCCGATGTGGTGTACACCATGGTACCCCAACAGCACGATTCAAACGATTATAAGGCATTCATCAGGAAGATAGCCGGTAACCTGGCGGAAGCGGTCAAAAATTCGGGCGTTACCAAAGTGGTTAATTTGAGCAGTATCGGCGCGCACATGGCAACAGGAGCCGGTCCGGTTTCGGGTATGCATGACGATGAGGCCATATTTGCCAAACTGAATGGTGTTATCGTTAAAACTTTGCGGCCGGCATCATTTTACTATAATTACTACGCCACCATTGGCATGGTAAAACATGGCGGCGTCATAGGCGCCAATTATCCCGCCGACAGGCTTTTGGTTTTAGTGCACCCCAAAGATATCTCGGATGCGGCATTCGAGGCCATCACCACACCGTTTACTGAAAATAACATTACCTATGTAGCCAGCGACGAAAAAACCGGCGCCGATGTTGCTGCTATTATTGGTAAGGCAATTGGCAAACCGGAATTGCCATGGGTTGAATTTACCGACGAGCAATCTATCGGCGGTATGCAGCAAGGTGGTCTTTCGGAAGACGTAGCTAAAAACCTGACCGAAATGGGCAACGCTGTTAAAAGCGGTGAATTCTTTGTCGAGTACAACAAACACAAACCGAAATTATCGGAGCGTAAATTTGAGGACTTTGCGAAGGATGAATTTGCGGCGGCCTATAATGCGTAATTGATAATTCTGATCCGATTTACAAAGCGCGTTGCTTATAGCGGTGCGCTTTGTTATTTAGTCACCACTGCTCCGTCCCATAAATGGGAAGGCAATAAAATAGTTTTCTTTTTTAATTGCCGTTGGCTTTAGCTAACGGATAGCAAAGCGATCTATCTGGCTTTAGCCAAACTCGCTGACAAACAGGTTGTGATTTTCTCTTTCCGTTTTATTACATTTGACAATAGTAGCCTTGCAAAAACGTTAGGCTTACAGATGTATTTGAAAATGAATCCGAAAAGTGTTTTAAGAACTGTTGTTATTCTGTTACTGCTTGCCGTAAATATTGGCTGTGACCAGGTTTCCAAAACCGTGGTGCGTCACAAACTGCAGTATTACGACCAGATGCCATTCTTAAATCATCACTTTACACTCATAAAAGTTGAAAATACCGGCGCTTTCCTGAGCTTTGGCAATGGCCTGAGCGGACCGGTACGGCTGATATTTTTAAATCTCCTTCCCCTGGCCGCTGTGGCTGCCGGACTGGTTTTTATGCTTACCCGCAAGTTGAATAACATTACGCTTATCAGCATTATTCTTATCGTAGGCGGCGGCTTTGGCAATATTTATGACCGTATCCGTTACGGTTCCGTTACCGATTTTATGCATATTAACTTCGGCTTTTTCCAAACGGGTATTTTTAATGTGGCTGATGTTTCCATAATGTTGGGAATGATTATGCTACTACTGTACTCACTATTTAAAAAACCTGATGCGGAAGAAGGATCGGAAGAGGCACCGGCTACTGATGAGCAGGTTTAAACCCCAATAATCCAACGCGGGCGGTGTCACACTGAGGCTCTCGAAGTGCGCCGCGCAAAGGCCTATATCCGCGAGTTTAGCAGATGGTGCCGCCTGGCAAGGCCCCGCGCTCATGCTTCACTTTGAGAACCTCAGTGCAAGCTTGTACCTACCCATGACAAATTAAATTGAACATGCAGGTGGATGTCATCCTGAGCTTGTCGAAGGGCGACGTGCGCAATGGCCGATGTCCGTGCGCTAAGCATGGCGTACAAGCCCCGCGCTCATGCTTCACTTCGGGAACCTCAGTGCAGGCTTGTACCTCAGCATCACACCCATTTTTGTCATTTCACCTTCAGAGGCCCCGGATTTTATAACTTAGCATGCCCCCATTTTAAACGTCCGGTAATACTTTTCTAAAGTCATATTTAGACATTCAGGCCAGTGTACTGTCTCTCCAATTCTATTTCCCGTAAATAAACCGTACCTTTGCCGCAATTACCCGTTAGCTTACGGTTTTGATCGTTCAGACAAACTCTTCAGATCCGCTTATGCAATCGCGTTAGCATATTTAGAAAATATTACATGTTATTTCAAGATTTAAAATTAATTGAGCCAATCCTGAGGGCTTTAAAAACAGAGGGCTATACTACGCCTACGCCTATCCAGGAACAAGCCATCCCCATTATATTACAGCAAAAAGACCTGCTGGGCTGTGCGCAAACCGGCACAGGCAAAACTGCCGCTTTCGCCATCCCGATGTTACAATTATTGTATAACGACAGGCTGCAGCACAAGGAACAGAAAACCATCAAGGCACTGGTTTTAACGCCAACCCGCGAGCTGGCTATCCAGATTGACGAAAGCTTCGCGGCTTACGGCCGTCATACCGGGTTGAAACATGCCGTTATCTTCGGCGGTGTATCGCAGAATCCGCAGGTTGACGCTTTGAAAAGGGGTATCGATATTCTGGTAGCCACTCCGGGCCGTTTACTCGACCTGATGAACCAGGGCTATGTTCACCTGAATCATATCAAAATGTTCGTGCTCGACGAGGCTGACCGTATGCTGGATATGGGCTTTGTGAACGATGTAAAAAAAGTAATTGCAAAAATATCTCAAAAGCGTCAGACGCTTTTCTTCTCGGCTACCATGCCAAAGGAAATTCAGCAACTGGCTGATACCATTCTTTATAAACCGGAAAAGGTCGAAGTAACCCCCGTTTCATCAACGGCAGATACTATTCAGCAGTCGCTTTATTATGTGGAAAGAGGCGATAAACGCGCCCTGCTTACGCATATCCTGAAAGATAAAGAAATTAAAACCGTACTGGTTTTTACCCGCACCAAACACGGCGCCGATAAGGTGGTGAAAGACCTGGTGCGCGCAGGTATCACAGCCGAAGCTATCCATGGTAATAAATCGCAAAACGCACGTCAGCGCGCATTAACGAACTTTAAGAACCGCACTACCCGCGTTTTGATAGCAACAGATATTGCGGCGCGCGGTATTGATATAGATGAGTTGACGCACGTGATCAATTACGAGATCCCGAATATCCCGGAAACTTATGTGCACCGCATAGGCCGTACCGGCAGGGCGGGCGCTAATGGCATTGCCTTTTCCTTTTGCGACGCAGAGGAAATCGCTTTTATAAAAGATATTCATAAACTGATAGGCAAGCAGATCCCCGTTGAGGAAGCTCATCCCTACCCGATGAGCCTTGAAAGTGCAGCGGCACGCCCGGTTGAGGAAAAGAAAAAAGGTCATGGAGGCGGGCAAAAACGCGGTAGAGGTTTCGGGCGCTCTGACCGGGGCGGTAATCAAGGTGGCGGCAAAAAGAGATCGGCTACTGCTGAATCAATGAGCGGCGCGAGCCGCGGTGGTAACCGCAATGGTGGTCGCAGCGGCAGCGGTCGCAATAACAGGAGAGATTAATTGGGGGGAGTTGATTGAGTGGGTGGTTGATTAGGTTGATTGAGTTTGGAAAATAACTTAATCCAACCTAATCAACCACTCACCACTGTTAACAAGTTAAAAAACTTACTTGCGTGGTTTTTTCTTTTTAAATAGTTTTATCTCAAATTTCACCGGTATGCCGTTTCATCGTTTAATCAATCTTTTCAGGAACAAATATTTTCTTTGTTCGCTGGCCTTTTTGGTTTGGATGGTATTCTTTGATAAGAACGACCTGTTCTCGCAATATCAATATCACCAGGAAGTAAGTAAATTAAAAAAGGAACGCGATTTCTACCTGAAAGAAACTGCGAAAGTTGCCAAAGACCTCGACGAGCTGAACTCCAACCCCCAGCAGCTCGAAAAATTTGCGCGCGAAAAATACCTCATGAAAAAAGATAACGAGGATGTTTTTGTGATCGTAAAGGCAAAGAAGGAAGACGGGGAATAGAGATCAGAGATCAGGTATAGTGGTTGGCTGTTTGACGGCCTTTTTCGCTTTTATCCTATTCAAAACCTTATTTCTTAATCGTAACGCCGGTTTTTCTATTAACACTCTCATTAATGCTGCGGCTCCAACGGTTGTAATTATGCAGCAAAGCAGCATGATGGTGCCACTTTTATCCATCCCTGCCTTGCCGAGCCAGTATTGAGTAAGGTGTATGGCTATCTTATGAATAAGATAGATGGAGTATGACAGCGTTGCGATCACTTCGGTAAACTGCGACCTGATTTTATAAAATATATTGGCCGGACTAACTACCGCCGCCAAAATAAGCCCATAGCCAATAGAAACTAATGCGAAACCATAAAGACCTGCATAATAGCTCTCTTTAGGTATGCAAACAAAGTACGCGCCTACCAATGCAATGAGGCCCACGAATAACAGCAGCGTACTGCAACTGTTGACCCACTCTTTTACCTTCGGATAAAATGTAAACAATCCAGCAATGCTTACGCCAATCAATAATCCGTCTAAACGGTTATAGGTAGGATAATACACGTAGCGGTTCCAAAGTGGTCGCAGATCATCTTCCTGTAAATGAGGAACTACGCCATAATCCCAGCTTAATTCGCGGCATACAAATCCCGCTATAAGTAAAAATAAGATAAGGTAAACAGACTTTTTCCCCGCTTTGTAACGGGTGAACAACCAGAAGCACAGGGGTAGCAAGAGGTAAAACTGCTCCTCGACACAAAGCGACCACGCATGGGTGAACATGCTGTTTTTGGCAAGGTTCAGGTCGAAATTGAGGGTGAAGGTGACGTATTTCCACCAATGCGAAAGGTGCCCCCATTCGCCAAGCGATGGGAACAGGAAATAGATCATCAGCACAATTGCATAGGGCGGAATGATCCGGAAAAAACGCTTGATAAAAAACTCACGCAAAGGTATCTTTTTATTCTCCCGCACTGTTTCAAAAAGCTGGCCTGATATTAAAAATCCACTTAAAACAAAAAACAGGTCGACACCCGTCCAGCCGAAAGAGCTTATCTTAGGCTCCCAATCGGGGTGCAAAAAGAACTTATAATGAAAAAGAAAAACAAAGATGATAGCGAAAGCCCGCAGGTGGTCTAATCCGTACAATTTTTGTTTTTCATGATGGATAACATCGGCGGCGGGCAGCAATTGGGGCATTATTGTGATCTTGAAATTGACCTGTAAGTTATTATAAAAAGCGGGGATAATGAAGCGCTGCCGATATTATTTGAGGGTTTTAAAAATAACTATTGGGCAACCTCATGTTGTATTTAACCACAATTATCCTGATAAAGAATATTACCGCAATTGCTATCACTTTGGCAATGTCGGCATCCAAAAAATTTATCAGCAGGAAATAGAGAATGCCGCCCACGATACATGCCGTAGCATAGATCTCGCCGTGAAACAACAACGGAATATGGTTTAACAGGATGTCGCGGAGTACACCGCCAAAGCATCCGGTAATGGTTCCCAATGCAATACAGATTCCCGGGTTTAACCCTACGACGATACCTTTCTGAAGGCCGATGATGGTGAACAATCCCAGGCCAAGTCCGTCGAACAAAAACAGGGTTATTTTAAACCTCTTAATGTATTTCCCGAAAAGTATCGTGACGAAAACCGTACAAAGAATAATAAGCGGGAGTTTATAATCGCGCATCCAGGCAACGGGCATATCGCCGATCAGCACATCGCGGATGGTCCCGCCGCCGATAGCGGTAACAAATCCGATGATGAGCACGCCAAAAATATCCAGCCGTTTTTGCATAGCCGAAAAAGCGCCCGAAATGGCAAAGGCCACGGTACCCGAAATTTCGATGACATCTGAAAGCCCCGCCATTATACCTCTCCTTCACGTTTGCGGGTAAACCACTCGAGACTTAGCAACAGCAGGATCAATAAGAATACCCATTTCACATCGATCAGGTCGCTGTAATGCTTGTCTTCATAAACCACTGTTTTTACATTTTCATTGGCGCGGATCAGGCCCGCCAATTCGCTTATTTGCGGGGGCTGCAGCATTTTGCCGCCGCTTTGCTTGGCGATGGTATTGAGCAGTTGATGATTGGCGGCGCTCTGCCGCGATTCAAGATTTAAAGGTCGCACGGTTAACTGGCCGGAGGCGGTGAATTGCTTATCGCCGTTCTTGGTAGTAGCCGTGTAATTGTATTCGCCTACCGGCAACGTACCTGCGTCGAGCTGATAGCTTTTATCATTCCGGCTGAACAGGAAGCTATAGCTTTTGCCGGCTTCGCTTTTTAACTCGATGCGTACATCAGGGGTATTAGTGAGTTCGAGGGCATCGTTGTAGAGTTCGGCGTTGATGAGCACATTCTCGCCTTCATCAAACACATGCCGCGGCGTGTAAACGATGAACCGCTGGCGATTGGCATTGGCCGTTAAATATTGTACACCCTGTCCGAATACCTCTTCGAGTGTATGGTGATTGCCATAAGTCTGGTATTCGGTTAATTGCCAGCGCCAGATGCCTTCGCCGTTTAAAACGCCGATGCGCTGCCCGCCTTCATCCGCGAAGGATAATAGCGGGTAAGTCGTTTCAACCGCGCCGATCTTTTGCTTTAACAAAACGCTTCCCGCGGGAAGCGATGAATAATTTCCATAAGGCGCCATCAGCGGCGGGAACATAGCGATCCTGCGGCGCGAGGAATCAGACAAGGTAAAGGCCGTAAAATCCGTTACAGGACTGGCAAAAACCTCCTGCATCTCGCTCCTGCCCGAACTGATGCGCAACACCTTCTGGTTATTATTAAAGTTATCCAGATCGGTTTGCGCACCGACAAAATACCAAAGAGGCACCTTGCTTTTCAGCAGGTCTTTAATGATTCCGTTGCTCGCGCCTGTGAGCTGGTACAGGATCACGAGGTTAAAATCAGCCGGTTTAATGGTGGTGATCTCGCTCGCCAAACTTGCTTTTACTTCGTAGTTCTTATTACTTTCTATCGATTGCCTGATGGCGGTGAGATCGGGGTGAACGGCTTCATACAGCAGTAATACCTTTTGCCGTGCATCCATCACATCCACATAAATGGTTTCCGAATTATTTGTTGCAGATATCTCGTTCTTAACGGGTGCTATGCTGATGTTGAATTTTCGCAGGCCTTTTTTATCGGCATTCAGCTTTACAGTAACTTGTTTCTGAAAATTATTTGAATTGACATCGATGTTCTGTGAGTTTACCTGTTTACCGTCCTCACTGATGTTTAGCCGGATAGTTTCACCCTTGCTCTGGTAAGCCTCGGTTAATATCTCTACTTCAAAATCATTGCCCAGGAAAGCGGTTTTATTGTAATTTACATTACCGATCAGCAGATCACGTTTGGCAACGGTATCGCCGAGGGCTACGGTGTAGATGGCATTCTTAAAATTTTTGGCCTCGTATTGTGGGTCGGTACCCTGATTATAGAGGCCATCGGTAGCGAGTACGATAGCACCAATGTTCTGGTTTACAAAGCGGTCGTTAAGTTGATGCAGCGCCTGTGAAATATCGCTTTGTTTGCCGTTGAAGTTTTTGCTGAAACCTGGTTTGAGATCTTTATCGAAATTGAATTCCTGGACCTCGTATTGGTCGCCGAGCTGTTGCTTGAGGGTATTGAGCCCGTCAACCACCTTTCCTGGTTCGCTTTGCGGCGTTTTGAATAACTGTACCGACTGTGAATTATCCTGCAACAATAAGACAAGCGGCTTCTGCGGGTTATAGTTTACCGATTTTACCAGTGGAGAAACCAGCAGCAGCGCCAGAACAGCCACCACCACCGCGCGAACGGCAAACAGTCCGTACCGGAATTTTTTATCGAGATTCACCGGCTGCCGGTACAGCACCCACGCATACAGCAGGCCCAGCAATAAGCAAACAGGCACCCACCATCCGGAAACGGTTCCCCACGTAATTGAAAACAATAGCTGCATAGATTTACGTACTACAAACACGCATTACGTTGACTTGCAAAATGCGAAAATATTGTGATAATTGCGGGTTATTTTTTGCTGCGGAGATACGGAGAATGCGCAGAGTGCATGGAGTGCAAATTCGGGCTTTGAAGGTTTTACTCGTGACCTCCTACTTCGAGGCCCTGTGATATAAAGTACTGTTTGATCAGTTCGAACTTATACTCACAATACTCCGTTCCCTTAAATTTCCTGGAACTGTAAAATATCTGCCTGCAATTGAAACACATGGCTATGTACTGCCTGATCTTGCCATCTTTATCTATAAAGAGTACCGCGTTTCTTGGATTAAATATACATTTACCGCCCGGATCGGCTACGCGGATAGCTTTACTTTTGGGCGAATATCCCATGTTGTACATCACATCTGTTAATGAATCTAACCCGCTTTCAGAAAGCGTCTTTATACTCCTCAGTTTACGCACAATAATTGTATCATTCGCTACAGGTAAATAAGTTGAATCATCGAACTTATGATTGTATGTTATCAGCTTTATGGTATAGTTTTGATTGAAAGGAAAAAATGTGCGACGCTGTCTGGCGGAATATAAAAAGTCGATGCCCCGGCGTCTTTGGGTATCTTATGGGTCACTGTGGTTAATTAGCCGCCCGGTGCTATAAGTGTACCGGGAACGTGTACAAAAAAGGGACCGCCTTTCCGTTGCAATAAGCCGGAATCCATTTAATGCTGCTCACTATCTCTAAAATCTGCCGGTCGTACTGACATCTGTTGCCGGGGAAGGCTTTTACCAGTCGTCCGCCACGTATCTTGCCGTTGGGCTCTACAACAAAGGCTACGGTTATATCGCTGGTGTATTCGTTTGTATCGTCAGATTCACAGCGCAGGCCCTTGCTCAATTTCATATTGAGTATCTGAATACCGCCTTTAGGCTCAGGCAACTTATCTGCCGATGTATAAACAAATTTATGTAGGATTGTATCGGTAAAACCTTTGCAGGAGCCATTTTTACTTTGCGCACGCAGGTTGCTAAAAGCCAGAAATGACAGGCAAATAACAGCTATCATCACATTCAGCTTATTATTACCTGTCATTTCCTTATTTATTAAGCCTAACAAAGCAGACTATCCTAACATCCCGCCGTCAACAGGAATTACCTGTCCGGTGATGTAAGCCGCCATGTCTGACGCGAGGAACACACAGCAGTTAGCCACATCCTCGGTTTCGCCACCGCGTTTAAGCGGGATATTTGCTGCCCAGCCCTCAACCACTTTAGGATCGAGCACTTCGGTCATTTCCGTTTTGATAAAGCCCGGAGCAACCACATTTGTACGGATGTTGCGCGAGCCTAATTCTTTCGCTATCGATTTTGAGAAACCGATGATACCTGCTTTCGATGCCGCATAGTTGGCCTGACCAGCATTACCCTGCACACCTACAACCGAGCTCATGTTAATGAAAACGCCAGCACGGTTCTTCATCATAATTTTAGAAGCCGCTTTGGTAACGTTAAAGATCGATTTCAGGTTTACGTCAAGTACTTCATCCCATTGCTCTTCGGTCATGCGCATCAGCAGGCCGTCTTTAGTGATACCTGCATTGTTTACCACGATGTGCAGCGTACCGAAATCGGCGATGATATCGTTAATGAGCTTTTCAGCTTCGTCGAATTTAGAAGCGTCAGACCGGTAGCCTTTTACTTTGGTACCAAAGCTTTGCAGCTCCTGTTCAAGGGCCTGGCCTTTTTCAACCGACGATAAATAAGTGAACGCCACGTTCGCACCGTGCTCGGCAAACTTTTCAGCAATTTTACGACCTATGCCTTTTGAGGCTCCAGTAATAAGGGCGGTTTTTCCTTCTAATAATTTCATGAAGTTTTAGCAATGATTTATGAAGCGCGAAGATAGGGAAAAAGTCCGAAAGTCAGGAAGGTCCGAAAAGTCCGAAAGATGAATGTTTGTTGGGAATAGCGCTAATAACAAAATCGAAGTTTTAAAAACTTCGTAAGTTTTCCGCAGGCCATTAGTCAACATCGCCCTATACTCCTCCCACAATTCCAGCAAACATTTTTCGCCGTTGTTGGTGTTGGCATCAACAACCTGAAGATGCTTACGTGGAGCCCTTATCGAAGCATCGCCCTATACTCCTCCTGCAATTCCCGCAAACATTTTGCGCACATACAGCCTTCGTAGCTCTCAGCAATGTATTGTACTTCATTTAAATTTAACTGCACAACGCTGCACTGGCACTTGGTATAGGAGTTTGCCTTGCATTCTATGCGGTCGCCGCAGCGTTCGCAGGATATGAGTTCGTGTTTGGTGTGCATATTAGCCGATGGTCTATCGTCTATGGACCACCTCCCAAAAGTATCATAAATTAAAAAGACCATAGTCATACTTCCGTAAGTATAACTATGGTCTATTGTCCATGGGCTATGGACTTAAATATTTATGCCGAGCAGGTTACGCAGCCCTCTTCCATCGAGCAGGTTGGGCCGGCTGGTACGTCTTCTGTTACATCGGCAACAACTTCCGGGATAACGGCTTCCATGTTCTTGCCCCCCTGGTTCTCCACAGTGAATTTAACTGCTTGCGATGCTGCCTGTGTACGCAGGTAGTACATACCTGTTTTGAGGCCTTTCTTCCATGCGTAGAAGTGCATCGAAGTTAATTTGCTTGCATTTGGCGAGTTGATGAACAGGTTCAGCGATTGCGACTGGCAAATGTATGCACCGCGATCGGCTGCCATATCGATGATGTTACGCATCTTGATCTCCCAAACGGTTTTGTACAGGTCTTTAATATCCTGTGGTATTTCAGGGATATCCTGGATCGAGCCGTTTGCAGTGATGATCTTGTCTTTCATGGTGTTGTTCCACAAGCCAAGGTTCACCAGGTCGCGCAGCAGGTATTTGTTTACGATGATGAATTCACCGCTCAATACGCGGCGGGTATAAATGTTCGAGGTGTATGGTTCGAAGCATTCGTTGTTACCCAGGATCTGGCTGGTTGATGCAGTAGGCATCGGAGCAACCAATAATGAGTTACGCACTCCGTGATTCATTACATCTAAACGCAGGTTTTCCCAATCCCAGCGGCCGCTTTCTGGTTTTACGTTCCAAAGATCGAACTGGAACTGACCTTTTGATAGCGGTGAACCTTTAAAGGTTTCGTACGGACCATCTTTAATAGCGAGGTCTTTCGAAGCGGTCATAGCAGCAAAGTAGATGGTTTCGAAGATCTCTTTGTTCAGCTTTTTAGCTTCTTCGCTTTCAAACGGCATACGCAGCTGAATGAAGGCATCGGCCAAACCCTGTACGCCCAAACCGATAGGACGGTGACGCAGGTTTGAACGTTCTGCTTCTTCAACAGGGTAATAGTTGCCATCGATGATCTTGTTCAGGTTAACAGCAGCCTGGTAAGTTACTTCGTACAGTTTGTTATGATCGAACACGCCTTCTTTGATGAAACGTGGTAACGCCAGCGATGCCAGGTTACAAACGGCGATCTCATCGGCCGAAGTGTACTCGATGATCTCGGTACAAAGGTTCGAACTTTTAATGGTGCCCAGGTTCTGCTGGTTCGATTTACCGTTAGCGGCATCTTTGTATAGCAGGTAAGGTGTACCGGTTTCAACCTGTGCGTCTAACACGGCAAACCATAGTTCCTGTGCTTTCACCACTTTGCGGGCACGGCCTTCTTTCTCGTATTTCTTGTATAATTTTTCAAATTCCTTACCAAAGCAATCGGCTAAGCCCGGTGCTTCATGCGGACAGAATAAGCTCCAGTCTTCGTTGGCTTCCACACGCTGCATAAACAGGTCAGATACCCAAAGGGCATAGAACAAGTCGCGGGCACGCATTTCTTCTTTACCGTGGTTTTTACGCAGGTCAAGGAATTCGAAGATATCGGCATGCCATGGCTCCAGGTAAATAGCGAAGGCGCCTTTACGCTTACCGCCGCCCTGGTCAACATAACGGGCGGTATCGTTAAACACACGTAGCATTGGGATAATACCGTTGCTGGTACCGTTGGTGCCGCTGATGTATGAGCCTGTAGCACGTACATTGTGGATGCTAAGGCCAATACCGCCTGCGCTTTGTGAGATCTTCGCGGTTTGTTTCAGGGTGTCGTAAATACCTTCAATGCTATCATCCTTCATGGTTAACAGGAAACACGATGACATTTGAGGTTTTGGTGTACCTGCGTTAAACAATGTCGGTGTAGCATGTGTAAACCAGCGCTCGCTCATCAGGTGGTAGGTTTTGATAGCGCTTTCGATATCGTCTTTGTGGATACCGATAGACACGCGCATAAATAAATGCTGCGGGCGCTCGGCTATTTTACCGTTTACTTTCAGCAGGTATGATTTTTCGAGGGTCTTGAAACCGAAATAATCAAAACCAAAGTCGCGATCGTAAATAATGGTGCTGTCTAAAAGCTCGGCGTTTTTCTCTATCACTTCCCAAACATCGTCGGCTATTAACGATGCGTCTTTACCTGTTTTAGGATCGATGTAGTCGTGCAGCAAACGCATGGTTTCTGAAAACGACTTGATGGTGTTTTTGTGCAGGTTAGATACGGCAATACGCGAGGCCAGCAAAGCATAATCAGGGTGCTTTGTGGTTAATGATGCCGCCGTCTCGGCAGCAAGGTTGTCCAGCTCAGACGTGGTTACGCCGTCGAACAAACCTTCAATTACTTTCTTTGCTACATCAATCGGGTCTACCAGTTGAAACCCGTAGCACAGCTTTTCAATACGTGCTGTAATTTTGTCAAATTTTACCGATTCTTTTTTTCCGTCTCTTTTAATTACGAACATGTTGACCCCCTAACTCTCTGCCACCGCGACAGATTTTTGTTTTAAAATAATTGTATTACGTCCCGCTTATATTTTAACTGAAGGTCCCACACCAATCTCTGACCTCCAGTCTCTGATCTCCATTTAAAAATCCTCGTCTAATGAGAACGACTTGCTTTCCTGCGAGTTCAAAACTCCGCTCTTTTGGTAATCGCCAACGCGTTTTTCGAAGAAGTTTGTTTTGCCCTGCAGCGATATCATTTCCATAAAGTCGAATGGATTTGTGGTGTTGTACACTTTGTCGTAACCCAGTTCGCTCAGCCATCTGTCGGCTACAAACTCAATATACTGGCTCATCATCCTGGCGTTCATGCCAATGAGGTTAACCGGTAACGCATCGGTGATGAATTCCTTTTCTATCTCAACCGCGTCAGTAATGATCCTGGTAGCCGCTTCTTTCGACAATTTGTTTTCCAGCATTTTGTATAGCAGGCAGGCAAATTCGCAATGCATGCCTTCATCGCGCGAGATCAGCTCATTGCTGAAGGTCAGGCCTGGCATCAGGCCGCGTTTCTTTAACCAGAAGATAGAGCAGAAACTGCCGGAGAAGAAGATACCCTCAACCGCTGCAAACGCTACGAGGCGCTCGGCAAAAGTTCCGTTATTGATCCAGCGTAAGGCCCACTCCGCTTTCTTACCCACGCAAGGCACAGTATCGATAGCATGAAATAAACGGTCTTTTTCAACAGGATCTTTTACGTAGGTATCTATCAGCAGCGCATAGGTTTCTGAGTGGATGTTCTCCATCATGATCTGGAAACCGTAGAAACAGCGCGCTTCGGGCAACTGCACCTCGCTCATGAAATTGATGGCCAGGTTTTCGTTGACGATCCCGTCGCTGGCTGCGAAGAAAGCCAGTACGTGCGAGATGAAATGACGCTCTCCGTCGTTAAGGCTTTCCCAGTGCTTCATGTCGTCGCCCAGGTCAATTTCCTCTGCAGTCCAGAAGCTTGCCTCGCACTTCTTGTACATCTCCCAAATTGCGGGGTATTTGATGGGTAAAATCACAAAGCGGTCTTTGTTTTCCCTAAGCAATAATTCTGTTTCCTGTTCCATGCGCTCCTATATATTTTACCAGTACTTTCTGGCCTGCTTTTTTTCAATTCCCTGCCTTCACAAAAGGCGACAACAATTCCACAGCGTTAGTAAACACTAAGCGGCCCTGTTAGGTACTGCTTCTAACTACTTAACCATCAGCTCACTAATCTCTGACAAACTATATTTTATTTCTGCCTGGCGCCGCTGTTTGATAGCGCTTTTATTTTGCTGTTACCAGACGGCAGACTGGCAACCATAGATAGTGTTAGACGAACTTTCAATCAAATATAGGGCATGCATTTTTACGATGTTAGCTGAAGTTTTTAACACGCCCTATAAGTTTTTAACAAACTAAGTACTCATGTTATCAATGCGCGTTTTTTAGCGCATAAATGGTGTTGAAATACCATGTTAAAAAAAAATTAAAGGGCTGTTAAAATAGTAATTCACCGACTGCTCAGTCTTCCCGTGGAACAAATTTCATCGACACGGAATTAACGCAGTGACGCACGTTTTTCGGGGTGAGATATTCCCCTTCGAACACGTGGCCGAGGTGCGCTCCGCAATTGGCACAAACAATCTCGGTGCGACGACCGTCAGCATCAGGAATACGTTTTACAGCGCCCGGAATTTCGTCGTCAAAACTTGGCCAGCCGCAATGCGATTCGAATTTTGATTCGGAGGTGTATAAAGGTGCATCGCAGCGTTTACATACATATAAGCCTTGTGCCTTGTTATCTAACAATGCGCCGGTGAACGGGCGCTCGGTGCCTTTATGTAATATTACCCACTCTTCGTCGGGGGTTAATGGATTGAATTGCATTGTTTAATTATTGAATTAATGATTTATTGAATCAGTGATTTTTGAAGGGAATAATTTGATTTTCGCAGATGTATTTTATCCCTTTTCGTACTTAAAGATACGACAAATTGCCCGTTTATTTGTTTGTGAGAAGGGGAAATGACGGTGGTTTGACGGTGGGGAAATTAAAGCCGCCGCGAGTTTTTAACTCGTGATATAGCATGGTTCAGTTTTCAACTGAACTTGAAGACTTTCCCTGGAAGCTGAAAGCTTCTGCAATGCCGCTACCACGAATTACGCTGCGCTAAACTCGCGGCAGCGAAGTGGTAAAAACAAAAAGTCCCGTCGTTTGACCAGGACTTTCAATATCTCATAAAGACAAAAACCGTTCAGCTTTCGCCTTTAGCTTTACCTTATTTAGCCAGCTCTTCAGCTAATGCAGCGCCAATTTCGGCGGGCGATTCCACCACGCGGATACCACATTCTGCCATGATCTTCATTTTGGCTGCAGCTGTATCATCTGCGCCGCCAACGATTGCGCCTGCGTGGCCCATACGGCGTCCCGGAGGCGCTGTCTGGCCAGCTATGAAGCCAACTACAGGCTTGGTGCCATTTTCTTTGATCCAGCGCGCTGCTTCGGCTTCCATGCCGCCGCCAATTTCGCCTATCATGATAATACCGTGAGTCTCAGGATCGTTCATCAACAATTCTACGGCTTCTTTGGTGGTGGTGCCGATGATCGGGTCGCCCCCGATGCCGATAGCTGTGGTGATGCCTAAACCTGCTTTCACCACCTGGTCTACCGCTTCGTAAGTCAAAGTCCCGGATTTTGAAACTACGCCTACGTTGCCTTTTTTGAAAATAAAGCCCGGCATGATACCGATCTTAGCCTCGTCGGCAGTGATGATACCCGGACAATTAGGGCCAATTAAACGTGTATCGCGGCCTTTGATATACTCTTTCACCATGATCATATCCTTCGTCGGGATACCTTCGGTGATACAAACAATAACTTTGATGCCTGCTTCTGCGGCTTCCATTATCGAGTCAGCTGCAAAAGCGGGTGGTACAAATATGATGGATACGTTTGCGCCGGTTTGGGCAACCGCATCGGCAACGGTGTTAAACACAGGCCTGTCGAGGTGCTGCTGACCGCCCTTGCCGGGGGTAACGCCGCCAACTACATTGGTTCCGTATTCAATCATTTGCGAGGCGTGAAAACTGCCTTCTTTACCTGTAAAACCCTGAACTATTACTTTGGAATCTTTGTTTACGAGTACACTCATTGGATTTCTGTATTTGTAGCGCAAAGCTAAAAAAAAATTGTCCCCGGCAACTGTAATGCAGGAACAATTTTACAAATGTAAAACAGTGAAGGTAAGTGGATGGAAAATGAGCGTAAAACATGTCCTTCATAGAGACTGAAGCATTGCGTCTCCGCGGAAATATTTTCAATAAGCAATATAGGCCTGTCTTTTCTTTCGGATGATAAACAACAGCAAGCCCAGCAGCGCTATCAGTATTTTGCCTTTAGTAGATACGTTTCCCATAAATGATCGATTTAATATAGAATAAACCGATTGGCGGAGCAAAGGTTTAGAAATAATGTAATAAGCTGAGGAATAAATTGACGACAATTTCCGCCCCCGCATGTCATTTCGAGCGCGAGCGAGAAAACTTATAAGAGCGACATTAGCGCTAATGCACAGTCCGGATGCAGGGCGCATAAGATCTCTCACTATCGTTCGGGATGACAGTGAGGGTTGAAGGCATTGTATTATTCGATAGCCACGATATTTTTAGTCGCATCAAACTCCTTCTCGCTCTTCGCAATCACAATTGTTGCAATACCATTCCCAATCATATTGGTAATCGCGCGGGCTTCAGACATAAACCTGTCCACCCCAAACAAAATTGCAACGCCTTCTATGGGGATGATCTTTACTGCGGCCAATGTTGAGGTAAGGATAATAAAACCGCCGCCGGTTACTGCCGCTGCACCTTTGGAGGTGACCATCAGGATACCGATGAGCATAACCTGCTGCTCGAGCGTAAGCGGCACGTGGAATACCTGCGCCAAGAATATCACCGCCATAGAAAGGTAAATGGTGGTGCCGTCGAGGTTAAAGGAATAGCCGGTTGGGATCACCAGGCCTACCACCGGTTTTGAGCAGCCGAATTTCTCCATCTTTTCCATCATGCCGGGTAAGGCTGTTTCAGACGATGAAGTACCAAGTACCAGCAATATCTCATGCCTGATGAATTTGAGGTATTGCCAAAGGCTGAATTTGTAAAAACGGCAAATGATATTCAGCACCACGAAGATGAAGAGGAACATGGTAATGTAAACCGATGCCATGAGCAAACCCAGCGGCTCCAGCGTTTTTATGCCGTACGTGCTGACAGTGTAGGCCATACCGCCAAATGCTCCTATGGGTGCCAGGCGCATTACCATGTGCATAATATTGAAGAACACCTTCGATATCTTATCAAAAAGCGAGATCACGGTTTGCCCGGCATCTCCCATTTTGCTTAAACCAAAGCCAAATAATATGGCGAAGAACAATATCTGCAGAATATCGCCTTTGGCAAACGAATCAAATATGTTTGATGGGATAACATGTGTGATAAAGTCTACCCAATGCATTTCTGCAGCAGCTTTCTGGTAAGTGGCCAGCTTTGCGGTGTCGGCTACGGTATGGTTTACAAAGCCATCGCCGGGGCGTACTACGTTGGCCACGATGATGCCGATAACCAACGCAAACGTGCTCACGATCTCGAAATAAAGCAGCGCCTTGCCTCCTACCCTGCCCACCTTTTTCATATCGCTCATGCCCGCAATGCCCAGTACAATGGTAAGGAAGATGATAGGCGCTATCAGCATGGTGATGAGGCTGATAAACATCTGGCTGATGAGCTTTGCCGTAGGACCGAACGATTTAAAATACCACCCCACAATAACACCCAGCACAATGCCGGCAATTACCTGGAAATTTAAATTAAGAAGGAGTTTCTTCATTGATCAATGATACGAATATTCGGGGTAAAAACCGTAACTACACCCACTGTATTCCATTATGTTTTTCACAAAAAAGCCCTTCGCTATGCACGAGGGGCTTTCTAATATCTATGCTTAGCGCAACCTTTATACTATAGCGCCTGTCCTCAGATCAACAGTGTACGATTTTTTGTTGATGGTGATAGTAGCTTTATGATCGCCGAGGAACTTGATAGAACCGATGAAGTTCCAGGTTCCCAAAGTTCCGGTTCCTTTGGTGGTAAACGTAGCCGAGCCGCTTACAATGTCGCCGTCGCCGTTAGGATCAAGTACCAGCGAGGTGAGCACATAGTTGAAGGTGCGTGTGCCGCTTTTCTTGGTGCCGGTTTTGTAATTATATACGCCCGATGAATTTAAGGTACCTTTTAATATCAGGTCTGAATTATCGTCTGTCGGATCGATGGCATTCATGCTCAGCTGCTCGTTGATCTTGGCTGCAAGCGATAATGCCGGTGTAGAGATACTGATGCTCAGGTCGTCGTTAGTTGTAAAACCGCTCAGTACGTCGTTGGTACATATAAAGCTGAAATTGATATGGCCAGATACCGATGCCGTAGTATCTTTACCACCGGTTACAGTCGCAGACAGGGTGGTATCAACGGTCAGCCCGCAAAGGGGATTGCTCAGATCGTGCAGTAAACGGCCCTGGGTGTGTTGTTTTACGGCAAAACCGCCCGCAGTATTTAAACCGCCGGCAAAGTTCAGACCGCCGTAGCCACCGAATAATGACTGTGCAATATCCAAAGCAACGGCGCTGCTCACATCACTTTCGTTCAATGCAGGACCGTTCGAGGCCGTCGTATCCGATTTTTTACAGGCTGAATAAATAACTGCCATGCCCGCCAGCAGTAAGATAGTAAGGGTAATTTTAATTTTCATGACAATGATTTAGTGTGTCTGTTTAAGTGGCTCTAAAATAACTTATTTTTTTTATTCAGGCCTTATACGCACGCGCGCCGGTAAAGTTTTTTCAAATAGCGATTTAATAAAAAAAGCCCCAACCGGCAAATAACGGAAGAGGCTTAAAAATGAGTTAAACCATTCCCGTTAAACCGGAGTAACAGTACCTGTTGTAAGATCTATCAGGTAGGTTTTGCTCAGGAAAGTAAGTTTGGCTTTGTGGTTACCCAAAAAGTGAATGGTGGCGGTATAATCCCATGCGCCGGTGCTGGTTTTGCCCTGAGACTCAACAGTAGCATCGCCGCCTGTAATATCGAAGTTATCGTCGGCATGGACATACAGGTCGGTAAAGTGGAAAATATTGTGAACCGATGTTGAGGTTTTTGTTTGGGTATAGTCGAAATCAACCCATGATTTTAAGGTACCGTTAAGGGTGAAGTTTGAGTTGTTTAAGTTCAAACCGCGAACATTATAGTTCTGCACCACCAGGAAATTGAAATTATAGCCTGGGCCGTTGCCTGACGATGCTAATGAATCGATAAGATCATACCCTACCGACTGGTTGTTGTTGCAGATAAAAAAGTAATTAACGCTCCCGGTGGTGTGGGTTTTGACAGAATCGCCCTGGTTATAATTAAGATCGAGGCTGTTATCGCTGAAGAATCCACACTGTACATTACTTTGAGTCTTAAGCTTTGACGACGAAGACATGATGGTTGATGATGCATTGACACCGTCTTTAATACTTGCACCGCCATAAGCGCCCGCTAACGACTGCACCAGGTTTTTGGCGATGGCCGCGCTAACCTCGCTGTTTGAGGGACCCGCCGCCGGAGCATTATCTGTTTTTTTACAGGCTGAATAAAATACTGCTACGCCCATTAACAAAGGAAGCGCACTGCGTAAGTTTAGTTTCATAATTTCATGAATTGGTTTATACGTAGTACAAAGGCAATTAATATACCAAAAGCGTTGTTTTTGACAGATAAACCCGGTTTTTGAGCTAAAAACCGGCATTTTTTGCTAACCGGTAACCTAAGAATAAAAGGCAATAATTAATAAAAGCCCGGATACAGAAAATATACAAAACCGGGGAAATATTGCCGACCGGGGAAATAATTGCGGGGAATTAATTGCCGCAAAACAAAACAGCTCCCTGTGAACATCACAAGAGAGCTGTTAAAGTATTTAGGTTGAAAGATTGCTAAATAGGTGTCGCTACGCCTGTTAACAGGTCTACGTTGTAGGCCTGGCCGTTTATGGTAATGATGGCCTTATGGTTGCCTATGAATTCGATAGTACCTATATACTCCCATTTACCAAAGCTGTTGCGGCCTTTTGAGGTAAATGTGGCAGTTCCGCTGATGATATCAAGGTTATTGGTAACGTCGATCACCAGGTTATGCATTATATAGGTTTGGTGCTGATAGATAGAGTTTGCCAGATGCGTTGTATCAACGTCGGCTGCTCCATACTTGAAGTCGCCGAAAGATTTCAGCGTGCCGTTTGCCGATACTTTGGTGTATTGTGCGTTCAGCGCCTGTACTATATAACCCTGGGCTATGGCATATATATAGGCGTAATCCGGTGTTTTACCCGAGCTTGTGAAACTGGTAAATGATTTGTAACCATCGGGAATGGTAGACGAACAGGTAAACGTGAAAACAAACCGTCCTTTAACTAAAGATTTCACGCTGTCGCCCTGCCTGTAAACATACCTCACGGTGGTGTCGATAGTATAACCGCACAGCGGGTTAAGGCTGGTCACAATCTTCTTGTTCGATTCCGTTAAAAAAGTCGGTGGCTTTACGTTATCTTTCAGGCTAAGACCGCCATAATTACCGGCCAAGGCCTGGGTGAAGTCTTTCCCCACTAATCCGGCAACATCCTTGGTTGAAGCAGTTTTGACAGGGGCATCGCTAACTTTTTTACAAGCGGTGTATAAAAACATAGAGCAGGCCATCGCGGCCACCATCATTTTTACAAAAGGTTTCATTTGATGAGTGTTTGTTAGTTCAATAATTTATCATCTTGAAATTACAAACTTTTGCAGGCCTTAGTTATAGTTTTTTAAAAAAAACTTCTTTTATGCTTAATAATTATAACAATTTGACTGACAGTAAAATCTTGCTTGTCTATTGGTTAACGCATACCGCAAAAAGGCTTTTTGCAAATTATTGTCCTGTAGGTTTACTCAAAATTTGAACAGCTGCTAAAACCGGTAGGTAAGGCTCACATTCAGCTTAAAATTATTGGCGTCGAAATTCTGCTGATTATAATAGGAAACATCGGGATCGTTTCTGAATTTCCACTCATAATTCAGTTCGCGTGCATATAACAATGAGGCCGATAATATGACGTTATCAAAATCCCAGTCGCCGCTTATACCGAAATCATAATCAACCCAATGCCTGCGTGTTTCACCTGCGGTGAAAGCCCTCACATAAAAATCCTCATTGTGCTCATATCGCTGAACCTGCAGGCCCACACGTTTAATACCGCTTATCCAATCTACATTAATCGTTTGTAACCCGCCGCCGGGGCCAATGCCGGCACCAAGTATCTCACCATAATTGGTATAACCGGCAACTACCTGCGAGTGCGCATACCAATATCCCGCCTTGCGGTTTACCACATCATCTTCAGACATATTGAGCTGTGTGGTTTCAAATCCCACCTGTATCTGTTCATCCGGCCGGTTATCTAACCCGAATATTTTTCTGAAACCCATGGTATAAGCCCTCGAATGTTCCGGGTCGAGTAAAAAATCGCGGGCATCCCAGTTATGGTCTTCCCTCCCATACTCAAAATAGACCTCGGCGTTGGCGCCCGTCCATAACCAGCGGGCAAAAATGGAAGCGATCTGATCGCGCTTAGCCACGTCCTCAGATACCACGCCGGTATTCGGGTCATAGAAATTATCCCGCAGAAACGAGGAAAAGAAAGGGATGTAATCGCGAAAGC
>DATCQV010000154.1:0-18314 GCA_036569325.1 Mucilaginibacter sp.
GGGCTATGACCGCCCAGAAGCTGGCCATTTGGTTTCCCGAAAGAATGATATTAGATTTGATGTAGCGATCAATCCCAGGCACGTCCCGGCCCATGGGCCGGGACGTGCCTGGGATTGACACAGTTTATTTTACAGACCCAAGTAAAAGGCCCCGTGAAATCTCATGGGGCCTTTTTGCTCTATAAGTATGTACCTTCGAGCCTGAGATCAGAAAATTGAACTTTCATTCGATCTGTTATATCCAATCCAAAATAATTTCCATAAAACAACATATTTTGCAATGATTTTACAAGAAAGCCATTGATATAAAAGTAAGCTATTCCGTCTTTCTTTATTATTTTAATCTCATTTTCGTTTTCAAGTTTTTTGATGTGGCTGCTATCTTCCCAATCCATCAGGTCTTTCCACTTGCTATTACTAAAACTTGAAACCTGAAAAGAACCGTCGGCTGTTATCAAGAAAACATAATAAGGCTTATTATCTGAGCCTAATGATCTTCCGAAGGCCAGCCCAACACCAGAAGAATCGCTACCGTTTACCCAACGAATTTTACAAGAAAAGGTAAAATCTTTATCAATATTAACGCTTGAAGCAACAGAGAAACAATACCCCAATTCTTTATCTCTTACATCTACAGTTAATTTGTTGTCTTTTATAAAGCTATGGTATAGCGAGTTGTCAACCAGGTACCAATGATTACGATTGTCATCAAAATTGTCTACCAACAAATATTTTGAACCGGAGCGGGTGTTTTGTAACGCAATTTTCTTGCTGGTATCGGCTACTGCTTTAGTCGTATCGCTCTTTCTTAAAGTGGTATCCATCTTCGCCGAATCTGCTTTGGACGAATCGTATTTGTTCTCGTTATATCCGCCGCTAACAAAAAATGCTATAACTGCAATGCCAAATAACATCAGCAAGCATATTAACACTGCCTGATAATAAACACGTCGCATTCTCTTGCGTGCAGCTAATCGTCGCTCCTGCTTCTTGAACTCTGCTATTTCGGATGAAGTACGTTCATCTACTTTAATAAACCAGAGCAGCCTGCCTTTCGCATCTTTTGTGAAAATGCCGTCTGGATAATCTGAAATATATTTTTCAAAATCACTTTTTTTCTGAGAATGTTTTATTTTATCCCATTCGCTCCTTTCCCTGTCAATATGCTGTTTGCTTTCAAATTCAATCCTTTTTTTCTCCAGTTCTTCTTTTTCTTGCCGTTCACGATTTTCCTTTACAATTTGCGCTTTCTTCTTTTCCTGCTCCTCAAATTCTTTGGCTTTAATACCAAGTACCTTCGCCTTTGCTTCACTGAAATGTTTGCCTTCAGGAAACATTGATTGGTAGTTTTCAAAATCGGATATACTGGTTGAATCAATTATCCTTTGCCAATATTCCACTTCCGCTTGATCTTCATTTTCTATTACTGCAACAAGAGATCGATAATTTTGAAACTGTAATTGAGCTAAACTATAAACATTCAGATCAGTTAATTGAGTAAAAAAAACATCTATTAAGTTGTGGATATTGGTTATTTTCCTAAGCGCATCCACAGAAACCTGGTTTGCATTTTTTTTATTAAATGCAGTCGCTTGCTGTTTCTTGCTTTTCCAATAGTCAAAATATATTGCACTGCCCATTGAATCAAAAATATGCCGGGCATTATCATGCACTATTGGAAGTATGCGTTCTTTAAACTCATGTGTACCCAATAGTTCGGTTACTTCATACATACAGTTTTCGCTGCGCAAATATTCGTCACTGATCAGCATAAGTACAAAATCGTGCTTGCCTATTGTATGCATGAAATCTTTAATGCCTCTGCGGTAGCCGAGGTCGCGCACATCCCGGGTAAGAACGATCCCGAGTTCTTTTAAATCGGCCTCTATTTCATCTACTAAATCAGTATTGGCCCAGGCGTATGATAAGAATATTTTAGATTTTTTATTTTCAGCCATTACAACTGCATAAAATTTAGGTCTGGTCAATAGTCACACTATCAAATCTGCCTACAATATACTTATTTGATAATCAGCGGAGAAATTTGTTTGCACAATGCGAAGGCTTAGGCTTACTCATAATTACCGAAAGAGCCCCGTGAAATTTCACGGGGCTCTTTGTTTTACTATTTATGCGGACGCGGGTGCACATGTTTTTTACCATGGTGATGCCTGTGGTGTTTCATGTGTTTTTTATGATGAACCGCTTTGCGGCGCACTGTTTGTGCATTTACCGCGCCATAGCTAAATGCAGCTAACAAAATGATCAATAATACTCGTACTGCTTTCATATTAGTGGGGTTAATAATATCCCCAATAATAGGCATCAATTGATTACGCCGGCGATAACTTTTGTAACATTATTAAAACAATTGTGTAGCGTTTACACGAATTGCTGCGTAGTATTAACTAAAAATGCAGTTTTTTGAAAAAAACCTCGCTAACGGCTTGGTAATTAAGATAAACTGCCGTATTTTCCATCTTTAACCGGACACTCTCTTTTAACCTGAATTCATGAATAAACCTTTTTACCTGTTTTTAACAGCTGTTGTTTTTTGTGCTTCTCTCTGCCAAAAATCAATGGCACAGGCCCCTGTGAGCGACAGCAGTTCGCAACAGAACGCCTTAAATAATGCGGTAGCGCTGTACAATTCTTCGATAGGGATCCAGGCGCCCTTGTTCAGCGGGGTAGAATATAACTTTCATGATCCTCATATTAAAGGTAACGCCTACTATTTGGATATAAATGGCTTTTCGGCCGGAACAGTTTATTATGATGGCCTGCTTTATAACAAGGTATCGCTGCTGTACGACCTTTTTACCGATGACCTGGTAGTGCTGCTGCCCAACAGGGTTTCGAAATTTGTTGCCATAAAAGAGCGGGTTAAATGGTTCAATTATCAGGGAGGCCACTTTATAAATATCAATACCGATACCCTCGCAAACAATACCGTATTGAAGAGCGGATATTACCTGCAGATCTATAGTGGCCGGTCGGAAGTACTTGGCAGGTACGAAAAAACCATGCAAACATCTACTAACAGCACAACCGGTGTTGAAAACTACTTCAGCCAAACCAAGGATTTTTACCTCAGGAAAAACAATGTTTATTACCGCGTGAACAGTAAAGGAGCACTACAGGATGTTTTGAAAGATAAGAAGAAGGAACTGAAGAAATTTATGAACGCCAATAACATTCAGTACAGGGAAAACCCTGAAGACGCTTTACTTAAAATAGCAACCTGGTACGACCACTTATCAAACTAACATGAGAAAAATTTACCTCGCAAGTTTTTGCTTTTTGCTTTTTTTACAAGCAGCGTGGGCGCAGCAAAATAACCAGAAGCTATTTAGCGTAAACTTTCAGCAAGCTACTATTACGCAGTTTGTAAATGAGCTTGAATCGAAAAGCAGCTATCATTTTTACTATGATCAGGCCCAGTTTGATAGCTTAAGGGTTACTTTACAGGTTACTGATAAGCCGCTGAGCAGTGTATTGGACCTCGCCTTCAAAAAAACGGCCTTCATGTATGCCATCAACCAAAACGGGCAGGTGTTTTTAACAAAGGGCCGGGCAATACGTACCGATCTGGCACCTGGCTATACACACCTGAAGGGCAATACGCCCGAAACCCAGCTTCCAAACGTTGCAGATTATACAGCGGAAGCCGAAAAAAAGGTGCCCGTTGCAACTACCGAAAACAAGTTATATGAAATAGGCATAAAAACAAATACCATAAAGCCGGGGAAGGCCATATTGAGTGGTTATATCCGCGACATTAAATCGGGCGAGGCGGTTACGGGGGCCAGTATTTATGTGGCCAATACCAAAACAGGAGCCGCTACCGATGCCTTTGGCTATTATTCCATTACGCTGCCCCGTGGCCATCAGGTGCTTTCGGTAAGAGGATTGGGCATGCGCGATACCCGCAGGCAGATCGTCCTCTACTCTGACGGTAAGCTGAACATTGAAATGCAGGAGCAGATCAACAGTTTGAAGGAGGTTAAGATCTCGGGCGAAAAAGTGGCTAACGTGCGCAGTGCTGAATTGGGTGTAACCCGCCTCGATATTAAAAACATCAAGCAGATCCCTACCGCATTTGGCGAGGCCGATGTTTTGAAGGTGGTGTTGACTTTGCCGGGCGTTACTTCGGTTGGTGAAGCTACCACCGGCTTTAACGTTCGCGGCGGCGCTGCCGATCAGAACCTGATATTGCTGGATGGCGCTACCATTTACAACCCGGCACACTTTTTTGGGTTCTTTGCAGCCTTTAACCCTGATATTGTTAAAGACATAGAGCTGTATAAAAGCAGTATTCCTGAAAAGTTTGGCGGGCGCTTATCGTCGGTACTTGATATCACGAACAGGGAAGGCAATAAAAAGAAATTTACCGGTTCGGCCGGTATTGGGTTGCTCACCAGCAGGCTGAATATCGAGGGGCCTATCATTAAAGACAAAACATCGTTCATATTGGGAGCCCGTACCACTTATTCAGATTGGCTGCTGAAACTGTTGCCCGAATCATATAAACATAGCCAGGCTTCGTTCTATGATTTTAATGCAGGGATAAGCCACCAGATAGACGAGAAGAACAACCTGTACCTGAGCGGCTACTGGAGCCAGGACAAGTTTAAGCTGAACAGCGACACGCTTTACAAATACAGCAACAAGAACGCCAACATTAAATGGAAGCATAATTTTAACAATAAGCTGTACAGCCTGATATCGGCGGGCATTGACAGGTACCAGTATGACGTATCGAGCAGTGCCAACCCGGTAAATGCGTACGACCTGGGATTCAATATCAATCAATCAAACTTTAAGGCTGATTTTACTTATTACCTGAACAACAAGCATACGCTGAACTTTGGCTTGAGCTCGATATTATATAAGGTGAACCCCGGCACGTTTGAGCCTAATGGCCCAAAATCACTAATAGCGCCTGACGTGATCGATCCTGAAAAAGGCCTGGAAAATGCCTTATATCTCGGCGATAAATATGATGTGACCAGCGACCTGACCATCAGTGCAGGCGTGAGGTATAACCTGTACAGCTATCTGGGCCCGGCAACCGTTAACCATTATGCGCCGAATCTGCCAAAAGAGCCGAACAACATAACCGACAGTGTTAAATACGGAAGCGGAAAGTTTATTAAAAGCTATGGCGCGCCTGACATCAGGATCTCGGCCCGTTACCTGCTGGGTGATAACCTGTCGGTAAAGGCTGGATATAATACGCTGCACCAGTATATTCACCTGTTATCAAACTCTACCTCCATATCTCCTACAGATGTTTACAAGCTGACTGACCCGAACATTAAACCGGAACACGGCGACCAGGTATCGCTGGGCTTTTTCAGGAATGCGGCGGCTAACACTATCGAAATGTCAGTTGAGTTTTATTATAAAAGGATAAGAGACTACCTGGATTATAAAAGCGGTGCAGTGTTATTGCTGAATCATCATATTGAGCAGGATGTAATAAACACGCAGGGCAAAGCCTACGGTGCGGAGTTTTTGATCAAAAAAACGGCCGGAAAGCTTAACGGCTGGATGAGCTACACTTACTCGCGTACTTTCCTGCGTCAGGACGATCCTTATGCAGGTGAGTTCATAAACGAAGGCAAATATTATCCGGCCAACTATGATAAGCCGCACTCATTCAACTTTAACGGTAATTACCGCTTTACACACCGGTACAGCATATCGTTCGATATTGCTTACAGCACCGGCAGGCCTATTACCCTGCCAATTGCCAAGTATGAATATGCAGGATCGGAAAGGGTATTTTATTCGGACAGGAACATTTACCGGATCCCGGATTATTTCCGGTCAGACTTTTCGATCATCATCGAGGGAAATCACCGTGTGCACCAGTTAACGCATAACTCGTGGACGATAGGTGTTTATAATATCACCGGAAGGCAAAATGCTTACTCTACCTTCTTTACCGAACAAAGCGGGGTAATAAGCGGGTACAAGCTTTCCATATTTGCGGCACCGATACCGTTTATCAACTATAACATCAGGTTTTAACAATGCTTAACAAAGAGGACAGGATTAAATGAAAACTTGGAAATTAGTTTTATTTCTTGCTTTACTATCGGCGTCGTGTAAGAAGCCTTATAATCCGTCGGTAGTTAATTCGCCGCGCAGTTACCTTGTTGTTGAGGGGGCAATAAGCACTAATGATACCACCGTAATTAAGCTTAGCCGTACGGTTAACTTATCGAACGGCTCAACGGTCAACCCCGTTATGGCCGCTGTTGTTACGGTAGAGAGTGACCACGGGCTGACATACCCGGTATTTGAAAGTACCACACCCGGCACCTATAAATTATATGCCGGGCCGCTTGATGTTTCACAAAGATACAGGCTGCGAATAAAAACCAGCAACGATAACAAGGAATACCTTTCAGATTATTCTGTAGTAAAAGTGACCCCTCCCATCGATAGTATCGGCTTTAATTTAACCAGTACAGGTATACAGATCTACGCCAACGCGCATGATGCAACCAACAATACGCGTTATTACCGGTACAGCTATGAGGAAACCTGGCGTTTCCACGCCCGGTACAGTTCTGACTATGTATCAAACCATGTTAACGATGTGGTTCCGCGTACGGTAGATCAGCGCATCTATTTTTGCTTTGCCGGCAATAAATCGAGCACAGTTGTGCTGGCATCGACCGCTAAGTTAAAGGAGGACCAGTTGTTCCAGGCGCCGATAACTGAAATACTATCCACGTCAGAAAAAATAGAACTCCGGTACAGTATATTACTGCGGCAATATGCCATGAGCGCCGAAAGTTATAAATTCTGGTCGCTTTTGAAAAAGAACACAGAACAGCTGGGTGGTATTTTTGACGCGGAACCTACCGAACTTACCGGCAATATCCACAATACCGCTGATGCCACTGACATTGTGATTGGTTATATTGATGCCGGTACGGTGGCTACCAAAAGGGTTTTTATAGATAATTCGCAGCTGCCCGATACCTTTCGGGCTACCTATCCGTACAGCGGTTGTGCTGTAGACAGCAATTATTATATTAATCCTTTAACAGGGGCCAACCAGGTTCTGCAAAATCTTGTGCCCGAGCTGGAATTTACATTATACGGGATTTTCAGCCCCGGATCGCTTAAGCCAGTTGGCTATGGGGCTGCGCCGCGTGAGTGTGCCGATTGCAGCATAAGAGGCGTAACCAAACAACCGGATTTTTGGACAACGAATTAAGAGACATGAACAGAGAGCGTTTTTTTATTTTATTGTTGATACTGCTGGCGGCTTGTAAAAAACCTTACAATCCGAAGGTGATCAATTCGCCCGTTAGTTTTCTTGTTGTTGAGGGTGTGATCAACACTAATGATGATAGTATGATCAAGTTGAGCAGGACGGTAAACCTGACGAGCAAGACCACGGTAAACCCGGTTGATAATGCCCAGTTGACTGTTGAGGGGGATGATAACAGCCGTTTTTTCCTGGTTCAGGTGGCCACAGGCACCTATAAGCTGATAGGTGTACGGTTAGACCCCGCCCACAAATACCGGCTGGACATAGTTATTGACGGAAAGGATTACAAATCTGATTTTGAGCAGGCGAAAATTACCCCTCCTATCGATAGCGTTGGCTTCACCGTTGTCAATAACAAGCTGCAGCTGTACGTGAACACGCACGACCCGAACAACAATACCCGTTACTACCGGTTCGACTATACCGAAACCTGGCAATTTCATGCAAGGTACAACTCGGCCTACCGGTCTGACGGTGTATCTATAGTGCCGCGGCATATAGACCCGATAAAGGGCATTGATGAAACCGTTTACAATTGCTTTGCCAGCGATTCGGCAAGTTCTATAATACTTGGTTCTACCGCTAAGCTTACACAGGATGTATTGTTTCAGGCGCCTATTACCACCGTGGATGCGACATCGGAAAAAATTGAGACAAGGTACAGCATCGTAGTGCATGAATACGCCTTATCAGAAACAGGCTACAAGTTTTGGGAAAACCTTAAAAAGAATACCGAGCAATTGGGAAGTATTTTTGACGCCCTGCCATCAGAAACAGGCGGGAACGTACATAACGTAAATGACCCGAAAGAACAGGTTGTGGGGTACATTGGCGTAAGCACAGTACAGTCGAAAAGAATATTTATAGATAACAGCCAGATACCGCAAACGTGGCTGCCGATATATCCTTATGATTGCGGCGCACCCGACAGCTTGTATTTCAGCACACCGAAAACAGGGATCAATACAGTGGCCTCGACCCTGATACCCGGATTAGAAATACCTGTTTCGGCTATTTTTAGCCCGGGCAGCCCTAATCCTATCGGTTATACAGGCTCGGATCTGCAATGCGTGGATTGTACCATACGCGGAACAAAAAAACGCCCGGATTTCTGGATAGATAAATAATGACCATATTAAGCAATAACCATATAGCATAATGAAAAATACCTTACAAACTCTCAAGCTTACGCTAATAGCATCTGCCCTGCTGTTGCCGGCGCTGAACAGCCGCGCGCAGGCCATACAGGAGGTGCAGAACAGCTTTAATTTATATAAGCAGAGCGCCTTGCAGGAGAAAGTATTTGTTCATACCGATAAGAGCACCTACCTGCCCGGCGAATTGATCTGGTTTAAAATTTATTGTGTGGATGGCAACGACCACAAGCCGCTGAACATGAGCAAGGTGGTTTACGTTGAGGTGCTGGATAACGCCCAATCGCCGGTGATACAGGCGAAAATAGCGATGAAGAACGGCGTTGGCGATGGCTCGCTTTACGTTCCTGTTACCGTTAACAGCGGTAATTACAAGCTACGTGCTTATACCAGCTGGATGAAGAATTTCAGCCCCGATTATTATTTTGAGAAGACGATAACGTTGGTTAACCCATTAAAGTCACCTGATAATACCGCGAAAACCACTGCAAACAGTTATGATGTGCAGTTCTTCCCCGAGGGCGGCAGCCTGGTTGCGGGCGTGCAAAGTAAGGTGGGCTTTAAAGCCGTTGGTGCCGATGGTAAAGGAGCAAATGTGAACGGTGTTATTATAGGGGCGGGTAACGATACTGTGGCACGCTTTAAATCGCTGAAGTTTGGGATGGGTAATTTTACCATCACCCCGGCATCGGGTAACGCCTATAAAGCTGTGGTTAAACTGCCCGATGGCAGCACAATTTCTAAAACGCTGCCCGATGTGGCCAGTCAGGGTTATGTGATGAGCGTTACCGATAATGGCAGCCAGTTAACCGTTAACGTAAGTGGTACTGATGGGCCGGCGTATCTTTTTGCACATACCCGCCAGGTGGTAGCTGCTGCAGAAACCGGCTATATCAGCAATGGTAAAGCAACATTCACCATCAATAAAAGCGCCCTCGGCGATGGCATATCAAGCATCACCATTTTTAACAATTCGAAACAACCGGTTTGTGAGCGTCTTTATTTTAAACGCCCCGCGCAAAAGCTATTTATTGATGCCAGCGCCGACCAGCAACAATATGCGCTGCGCAAAAAGGTGAACATCAGCGTATCGGCAAAGGGGGCCGCAAGTGCGCCGGTGAACGCCAGCATGTCGATGGCGGTTTACCGTGTGGATTCGTTGCAGGGAGTTGACCATAGCAACATCTTCGATTATTTATGGCTGAACTCTGATCTGAAAGGCAGTATCGAATCGCCGGGGTATTACTTTACCAATGTGAACGCCGAAACAGACGAAGCGCTGGACAACCTGATGCTTACGCAAGGCTGGCGCAGGTTTCAATGGAACCAGTTATTGGAGAACCGTCCACCCGCGTTTACCTTCCTGCCCGAATATACAGGTCATATTGTAACCGCCAAGATCACCAATACGCAAACCAGCCAACCTGCAGGCAGTATCATGACCTTTATTGGTGTTCCTGGCAAAAGGGTGCAGGTGTATGTCTCACAGAGTGATTCGCTGGGCCACCTTTTATACAGTATGAAGGAGTTTTACGGTCCGGGCGAACTGGTAGCACAAACCAATGAACTGGTTGACAGTACTTATCGAATAGATATTGCCAGCCCTTTTTCAGAACAGTATTCAAAAAACGTATTACCGAAATATGATTTTATAAATGGCGTACAAAACGCCCTGCAAGCGCACAGCCTGGGCATACAAGTGCTGAATTTATATTCCGCGAATGCGATAAAACGTTATTATGACCCCGGTGTTGACAGCACAGGCTTTTTCGGTAAACCCTATAAAACTTATAAGCTGGACGATTTTACCCGCTTTACTACCATGGAAGAAGATTTGCGTGAATATGTATCAGAAGATAACATTGTACGCTCGAAAGGGAAATTCCATATCAAAGTATTAAGCGATCATGGATTTTTAGATGGCGATCCGCTGGTGCTTTTAGACGGCGTTCCGGTTTTTGACGTGGATAAGATCTTTAATGTCGACCCTTTGAAAGTCAAAAAACTCGATGTGATTAAAGACCGGTTTTACTATGGCCCGGCGGAGGAAGAAGGCATTTTCAGTTTCGTGACCTACAAAGGCGACCTGGGCGGCATGGAGCTTAATCCGCACGCTGTGGTAATTGACTATGAAGGCTTGCAACTGCGCAGGCAATTCTATTCGCCGGTTTATGATACCGAGCAGCAGGCCGCCAGCCGCATACCCGATTTCAGGAACTTGCTTTACTGGGCGCCGAACCTCACATCGCAAAACAAAGTTTCGTTCTTTACTTCTGATCAGCCGGGCAAATATGTTGTTGTTATTCAGGGACTAACCGGAAATGGTGATGCTGCCAGCCAATATTTTACCTTTGAGGTGAAATAAGAAATTAGACGAATAGTCTTTTATGAAAATAAAATATTTATCGATATTAATTGTTTGCCTGGCGCTTAGCTGCGTTGGGCAAATTTCTTTTGCGCAGCCGGGAGGTGGTCATGCTATCAGTCCAAAGATGCAGCATGACCTGCTAAGAGCAGACCTGTTAGCCACCATCAAGCAGAACCTTGCCGACGCCGATAAGCAATATAAGCTGATGGCGTCGGAACTTGCGCCTGGCAAGTTTCCCCGCAACTTCGATCCTGCTAAAAACACGTTTGAAACCAGCAATTCGGGGTGGTGGTGCAGCGGTTTTTATGCCGGCACGCTGTTAAACCTGTACGAACAAACCCATGATGCCGCATTGCTCACCGAAGCCAAAAGATCGATGGATAGTTTAGCGAAAGAGCAGTACAACACCCACACGCACGATCTGGGCTTTATGATGTATACCAGCTTTGGCAATGCCAACCGCCTGATGCCTAACGATGCGTACAAGCAAATACTGATCAACAGCGCCAGATCGCTTTCTACGCGGTTTAATCCAGCGGTGGGGTGTATCAAGTCGTGGGAGTCGAAACCATCGGACTTTCTGGTGATCATTGATAATATGATGAACCTGGAGCTACTGTTTTGGGCCACCAAAGCGACCGGCGATTCAAGTTTTTATAAGATAGCAGTGACGCACGCCAACACCACGATGAAGAATCATTACCGGCCTGACTATAGTTCGTATCACGTTATCAATTATAACCCGCAAACAGGTGCCGTGCAGGAGAAAAAAACAGCACAGGGTTACGCCAATGAATCGGCCTGGGCACGGGGACAGGTGTGGGGTTTATACGGCTTTACCGTAATGTACCGCGAAACGAAGGATAAAAAGTATCTCGATCAAGCCAAACATATTGCTGACTTTATCCTAAAGCATCCAAACCTGCCTGCTGATAAGATTCCCTATTGGGACTTTAATGCACCCGATATCCCGGATGCGCCGCGCGATGCCTCGGCGGGAGCCATTATGGCTTCGGCACTGCTTGAACTTTGCCGGTACGTGGATAAGGCAGACGCGCAAACCTATTCTGGCGACGCGCAAACTATTTTAATGAACCTGTCGTCACCACAATATAAAGCTGAAACCGGCACCAACGGCGGGTTTATTTTAAAGCATAGCGTTGGACATCTTCCTGCCAAAAGCGAGATTGACGTGGGTATAACTTATGCTGATTATTATTTTGTGGAGGCGATGAAGCGGTATAAGGAGCTGGCGGAGAAAGGGGAATAATGTGGCTGATAACAGCCCTTTGTCATTCTGAACGTAGTGAAGAATCTTATACAATTGACAGGTAGGCGGAAGATAGTTCGCGAACTTATTATCGAATAAGATCCTTCGCTCGCGCTCAGGATGACAAATTAGCTTAACTACATCTTGAGTTTCAATAAAGAAGCTATTCCTCTTCTAACTGCGAGGCCGCAGCCTGGTCAAGGAACCACTCGATCTCCCCTACTATCGGCTCGATCAATTGGGCCGGGTATTCTTCAATGTCTTCGTCGTCTTCCAGTATGTGGTGAACGGCGACTGCCTTTCCTTCACCGTAAACCAGGAAGGCAATATTTTGCGCCTCGTTGATCAATGGCGCGTTGAAGGTGATGCGGTACACCTGCTGATCGGGCAGGAAAACTTCGCTTACGCCGGGCAGTCTGTCGTGCAGTACAGGGGTATGAGGAAACAGCGATGCGGTATGCGAGTTATCGCCCAAGCCCAACAGGATCAGGTCGAAGCTTTGCTCGCTTTCATCAAAAAACTCATCAACATCCTCACCGTATTTTACGGCAGCCTCTTTTGGCGAAAGGCTGGTATCAACCGCAAAGATCTGCGATGGGTCGATCATCAGCGGAGCAAATAGCGCATTTTTGGCCATCAGGTAGTTGCTGTCCTTATGATCATGCGGAACATAGCGCTCATCGCCGAAAAAGAAATAGACCTTTTCCCAATCCAGCTGATCCTGGTAGCCGGAAGCTAACAGCTCGTACAATTTCTTTGGAGAACTACCGCCCGAAAGCGCTACAGAAAACCTGTTGCGCGCGCTGATAGCTTCATTGCCTATCCTCACAAAATGCTCGGCCAATGCCGACAGCACTTCGTTTTCGTTATTAAAAATGTTTAGTCTCATTTTGGTAGAGATTTATTCCGCGGATATTAAACTTACGAAGTTGAATTCGGGTTATTTATTTTTCAAAGGCCTCATTGAGGGCTTTGCCGTTTAAAAACTTCGTAAGTTTTCCGCTAAGGTGTTTTTTTATTTCTTCCCGTTCACCGGCAGGGTAAACCAGTTGTATCCATCGCGGGCAATGAGCGCCTCGGCGGATTCCGGTCCCCATGAATCGGCGGAATAATTAGGGAAGCTCAGGCTCTTTTTATTTTGCCATGTGCTCAGGATCGGCATTACCAGTTCCCACGCTGCTTCTACCTGGTCGCCACGCATAAACAAAGTTTGGTCGCCCAGCATGGTATCCAGTATCAGCGTTTCGTAGGCTTCAGGCGCCTGGTTGGTGTAAGTTCCCTTATAGTCGAACACCATATCAACGGCATTCAGCACCATATCTATACCAGGGCGCTTGGCCTGTACCTGTAAACGGATGCTCATTTCGGGTTGGATGCTGATAATGAGCCTGTTTTGCTGCCAGCTTTCTGCAGCTTCAGTAGGGAATACCAAATGCGGCACATCCTTAAACTGAATGGTGATAACTGATGACGACTGGTGCAAACGCTTGCCCGTACGCAGGTAGAACGGTACGCCCTGCCAGCGCCAGTTGTCTACAAAAAACTTGATAGCGGCAAAAGTTTCAGTATTCGATTGCGGATCGACCTTTGGCTCGTCGCGATATCCGGGAACTTCTTTGCCTTTCATCCAACCGCTGCCGTACTGGCCGCGAACAGCCGAATTACGCACATCTTCCGGGCCGAAACGGCGCATGGCCTTCAGCACGTCAACCTTACGGTCGCGTACCTCGTCGGCGTTAAAGCTAACCGGCGGCTCCATAGCCACGTGGCAAAGCAATTGCAGCAGGTGATTCTGGATCATATCACGCATAGCGCCTGAGCCATCGTAATAGTCGCCACGTTCTTCAACGCCTAATTGTTCGGTAACCGAGATCTGCACGTGCTCGATGTAGTTACGGTTCCAAAGCGGTTCCATAATGCTGTTGGCAAAACGGAACGCCATAATGTTCTGAACGGTTTCCTTACCAAGATAGTGGTCGATACGGTAGATCTGGCATTCGTCGAAAATATTTGATAACAACTGGTTCAGCTCTTTTGCAGTTTCCAGGTCGTGACCGAATGGTTTTTCGATGATGATGCGTACGCGTTTCTTGTCGTCGGCCAGCTTGGCTTTGGAAATATTCGACGCGATGATCGGGAAGAAATTTGGCGCTACCGCGAGGTAGAAAAGCACGTTGGCTTTGGTTTTCCACTCTGCGTTGTGTTTTTCAACGCGTTTGCCAAATTCCTTGTAGGTTTCAAAATCGTTGATGTCTGAAACCTGGTAATAGATATTTTTTGAGAAATCAGCCCATTTCTTTTCGTCGGCTTTGCCGCTGCGCGAAAACTGGTTGATATCATTATGCAGGTTATCGCGGAACTGCTCGTCGGTCAGTTTAGTGCGGCCGGTGCCGATGATGGAGAATTGCTTTGGCAGCCATCCGTCCAAAAACAGGTTATACAGGGCAGGCGCAATTTTTCGCGAATTTAAATCGCCGGTGCCGCCGAAGATAACGAATATGGTAGGTTCTGATTTTGTGTTTGTGCTCATGATAGGTCAATATTATCAGCTGAAAAATTTATGCTAATGTTACTCGCTTTTTGGAACCCATTGTGTGTGGAACACGCCTTCCTTGCCGATCAGCTCGTAAGTGTGTGCGCCAAAATAATCGCGTTGTGCCTGTGTTAAGTTCGATGGCATGCGCGCGCTGCGGAAAGTATCGAAATAGCTTAACGACGAAGCGTAAGCCGGCGTTGCGATGCCTGCCGGAATAGTAGCGCCTAAAACCTTTCGCGAGCCTTTTACTGCTTCGCTAACTAATGCGGCAACACTGCCGTCAAGCAACAAATGCTCAAGTGTCGGATTAGCGTGGTAAGCGTTGTAGATATCGTTCAAAAACTCCGAACGGATGATACAGCCACCGCGCCAGATTTTGGCGATATCGTCCAAATGCAGATCATATTTGTATTCAGCTGAGGCCAACAGCAGCATGTGCATGCCCTGTGCGTAGCTGATGATCATGTTAAAGTAGAATGCCTGCTCCAAAGCGGTCAGGAACTCGTCTTTATTTACATCGAGGCTGATAGCATCCTTGCTGTAAATTTGAGAAGCTTTTACGCGAAGTGCTTTGTATTTAGACAGATCGCGCATAGAAACAGCCGTATCGATGGTTGGGATCGGTGCCTGCAGGTCCATTGCAATTTGCGAAGTCCACTTACCGGTACCTTTTGCACGAGCTTCGTCCTTAATATCGTCTAACAACAAGTGATCAGCACCCGGTTCTTTGTATTTGAAGATGTCTTTGGTGATATCTAATAGAAATGATTTTAAACGGCCGTCGTTCCATTTAGCAAATACTTCACCTATTTCTGCATTCTCCAGCTTCAGGCCTTTCTTCATGATCTCGTAGGTCTCGGCAATCAGCTGCATGATACCGTATTCGATCCCGTTATGCACCATTTTCACAAAGTGACCCGATGCACCCGGACCGATGTAGGTTACGCATGGCGCGCCATCAACCTTAGCGGCAATAGCTTCGAAGATCGGCTTCATTACGGCGTAGGCATCTTTGTCGCCGCCCGGCATCATGCTCGGGCCGCGGCGTGCGCCTTCTTCACCGCCAGAAACACCCATGCCGAAAAAATGAAGGCCTTTAGCTTCCAGTTCATCCACGCGGCGGTTGGTATCGGTAAAGTGCGAGTTGCCGCCGTCAATCAAAATATCGCCTTTATCCAGTAAGGGGGTCAGCTCTTCTATTACCGCGTCAACGATTTTACCGGCCGGAACCAGCATCATAATTGCACGCGGTGTGGTAAGGCTCTGGATGAATTCTTTCACATCGCCAAAACCTTTTACGTCTACATCTTTTCCTTCTTCATTCAGCGATGCAACCTTTGCGGCATCTTTATCATGCCCTGCAACTGCGTAGCCATGGTCGGCCATGTTTAGCAGCAAGCTGCGGCCCATAGTGCCCAGGCCAATCATGCCAAAGGCGTACTTATTTGGTGTTGCGCTCATTTTTGTGGGGAATTATCTTTTTTTAAATTTTCAAGTATTTCTTTGGTAGTTTCAAAACTGGTGTGCTGATAAGCGCGCATGCCCAATTTGCCGGCAGCAAGGGCAAACATCTTCCGGTCGTCAAAGTAAACGCATTCCTGAGGCTGTGCCATTGCAATGCCCATTGCCAATTTGAAGATGGCAGGGTCAGGTTTACGGATGCCTACCTCGCATGAAGAAACAAATGCATCGAAAACATCGTGCAGTTTGAATTTCTTTACGCGGTAATCGTTCAGTTCCTTGCCTTCGTTGTTAATGGCAATAATGCGAAAGCCGCAATCTTTTTTCCATTCCTTTAACCAGGCCAGCATGCCGGGCAATTCCTTAGATTGCTCGAACATGAAGTTCTTAAAGTCCTCGCGGGTAAAATCGCGGGGATGGTTAAAAACCACGGTGTCGAGATATTCGTCTAAATCGACACCGTGAGCTTCATATACGTTAAAGATGAACGTATGCAGTTCTTTTACTTCAGCATAATCGAGACCAAAACGCCTTGCGGCTTCCTCGCGCGACTCATGCCCCCAGCCATTGGTGAGCAATACACCGCCGATATCGAAAAAAAGGAATTTTACAGATAACGTTTCCACGGGCTTAAACCTTTTGTTTTTGTTCTTCGATGGCTTTCAGCAATTTTTCGAATGGCTTGTTGAACTTGTCAATACCCTCGTCTTCCAATTGCTGAGTAATTTTATCGATGTCGATACCGGCAGCTTTCAGTCTTTCCAAAGTTTCGGTGGCTTTATCCAAGCCTTCTTCCAAAGTGTTCGCCACGATACCATGATCGCGGAATGCTTCGATAGTTTCCAGAGGAACGGTATCTACAGTTGCAGGGCCTATCAGTGCCTCAACATACTTGGTATCTTTAAATGCAGGGTTTTTGCTGCTGGTACTTGCCCAAAGCAAACGCTGCGGCTGTGCACCCTGTGCAGCCAGTTTTTCCCAACGTGGGCCGCTGAACACGCGTTTGTAAATTTCATAGGCTTTTTTAGCCGATGCGATAGCTACTTCGCCTTTCAGATCGCCAAGACCTTTTTCGTCCAGCATTGGGTCAACCAATACGTCGATACGGCTCAGGAAGAAGCTGGCTACTGATGAAATGTGGCTGATGTTATGACCTGCTGCCAGGTGATCTTCCAAACCTGAAATATATGCCTCGGTCACTTCCTCGTAACGTTGTAAACCGAACAACAGCGTAACGTTAATGTTGATGCCTTTAGCTGTTGATTGGCGGATGGCCTGCAAACCTGGTTTTGTACCCGGGATCTTGATCATCACGTTTTTGCGGTCAACCTTTTTCCAAAGTTCTTCGGCCTGTTTAGCGGTGCCTTCTGCATCAAGCGCCAAAAATGGAGACACTTCAAGGCTCACATAACCGTCCTGGTGTTTCGATTCTTCGTAAACGCCCTCAAATAATTTGGCTGCATTTTGAATATCGGTGATGGCGATACCAAAGAATAACTCTTCGTTGGTTCTGCTATCAGCACCCAGCTGGCGAATCTGCTCATCATAATCCGAACTGCTGCTGATCGCTTTTTCGAAGATGGCAGGGTTCGAGGTAACGCCCCTTACGCCGTCGTCGTCAATTAAAGCTTTCAGTTTGCCTGATGCGATGAAATTGCGGTCGATAAAATCGAGCCAGATACTTTGGCCAAAGCTGTGTATTTGCTTTACTTTATTTGTTTCCATGATGTTGTTATTTATCCGAAGGTCCGGGGATGCCGGAGGTCCGAAGATTACTTGTTTTTGTTAAGATGTTAAATGCCCAATTTCCGGGCCACTTATCTTTAGCTATTCCCTTCAACGGCGCTTACTTTTCCAAGCCTTCTTTTATGTCTTTCTTCGCCGGTGAATTGTGCGTTCAGGAATGCGATGATGTATTCTTCCGCAGCCATATTGCCGGTAACGCGGCCGCCCAGGCAAAGCACGTTTAAATCGTCATCCTCCACACCCTGGTGGGCCGAAAAATGATCATTTATAAATGCAGCGCGTACGCCTTTCACCTTATTGGCCGCAACCGAGGCGCCTACGCCGCTGCCGCAAAAAGCGATGCCGCGCTCCACCTCGCCTTCCGCAACGGCCTGCGCCATAGGGATGATATAGTCCGGATAATCGTCGGCATTATCCAGCTTGTATGCGCCAAAATCAATCACCTCGTGCCCGAGTTTAACCAGGAACGGGTGAATGATCTCTTT
>DATCQV010000155.1:0-31156 GCA_036569325.1 Mucilaginibacter sp.
GATTTTACAATTTGTTTTATAGCCGAAGCGGCTTCTTCAACCTTTGTTAAGGTTTTGTTTAAGTCGATAATGTGGATACCGTTACGCTCCATGAAAATGTACTGTGACATTTTCGGGTCCCATTTGCGGGTAAGGTGACCAAAGTGTACACCAGCGTCCAGTAAATCCTGATATGTTGTTCTTGCCATTTTGTTGTCCTCCTTTGATTAACGTTTGCTGAATTGGAATCTCTTACGCGCTTTCTTGCGTCCTGGTTTTTTACGCTCAACCATACGGTCGTCGCGGGTCATGATACCTTTAGCACGCAATGCCGGTTTCTTTTCAGCATCAAGTTCAACAATAGCTTTAGCAATAGCTAAACGAACGGCTTCTGCCTGTCCTTTTACGCCACCGCCTGCAACATTTACCTTAACATCATATTTACCTGTAGAACCAGAAACCTCTGTCGACTGGGTAACGATGTATTGTAAAGGCAAGGTTGGGAAATACTCTTTGTAATCTTTACCGTTTACGATAATTGCGCCGTTACCATCCTGTAAGTAGATGCGTGCAACAGCTGTTTTTCTTCTGCCCGAAGTGTTTGTTGTTGGCATTTTTTCTTTTCTCCTTTAAAATTAAAAGTTAAATGGTTGTTGGGTTTTGTGCTGCATGCGGGTGCTCGGCGCCTGCATACACATGCAAATTGCCAAACAATGCCTTGCCCAAACGATTTTTAGGTAACATACCACGCACGGCTTTTTCAATTACACGTGTTGGATGCTTTGCCATTAACTCCTTAGGAGAAATGAAACGCTGACCACCTGGGTAACCAGTGTAAGAAACATAGCGTTTGTCGCTGAATTTGTTTCCGGTCAACTTTACCTTGTCTGCATTAATAACAATCACGTTATCACCGCAGTCTACGTTTGGGGTGAAATCTGGCTTGGTCTTACCACGGATGATCATCGCGATCTTGGTAGACAAGCGCCCCAAAATCTCGCCTTCTGCATCAACAACAACCCATTGTTTGTTGACGGTTTTTTTGTTGGCCGAGACAGTTTTGTAACTTAACGTATTCACTTGCTTTAAATTAAATTAATTAAACGTTTATTATACCCCGCATTTTCGGGACTGCAAAGATACAGCTAAATATGTAATTGTCAAATGGTTTTGTGAATTAGTTGGGGAGGTTGTAATCAACTGGGCGGGAGAACGGTTAGGTAAAGCAATATTGGTAACTATCTGCCCCGGTTTTTCGTGTATAGTTTAATCCTTTCCACCCATTTAGAAATCAGCCGGAGATCTACTTTAAAGGGATTGAAAAGCATGGCATGTTGCAGGATAGTGGCAGAAACAATAAGCAGATGATCATTCCCAATAATAAAATCGTATAATCCCGGTTCAGACAATCAGAAAAGCAATGCCTGTGCTACTATTAACGGCAGCCCCGCTTTACGCTTATACTGCGCGGGCATTGGGCGCAGGCGGGTATCCGCTGCAATCGGGTTTAGGAATAGCGGCTTGCGCTACAATGGTTTTATTCCCTTTTATCCTCAACTTCTAATACCACACCTCCAACCGCTTCAAATCATACGTACTTATCTCATGTACACCACCGCCGCTGTAAATTGGAATTTTGGCTATGCAGCTTATATTCGTTTCCAAACTATTGGTTGATAATTCAAAATCATATCTCGGATTGGTGGCCGAGTAAAATTTCAACTCCTTGGTGTTTTCGATAAAGGAAAACCGCACGTCAATTATCCCGATAAAGCCAACGTGATTGCCGGCTGTGTAGCGCTGCAGTACCTGGTCGGGCGGGTAAACGTAGCGGTAGGTTTCGGGTGGGTTTTGCATTTCGCGGCCTACATACTCTTTCACTATGCCAATATCGTGAGCCTTGATCTGCTCTATCGAATCGAACTGCCTGTATTGCGGGTACATCTCCATTTCCATCAGCGGGTACACTGCTTTGCCTTCATCTTCTTCGTCATCATTATAAATACGGCGGTACAGGATGTAACGCCCAGACGCCTGCCGCGGGTGGTCGTAATTAAATATAAACTCTGCAAAAAGATGATCTGTTTTGGTGTATACCTTCAGGGTTCTGTCCATAATAAGGAAAAGGATTAAATAGGGAAATAAGTCCGCCTCTAATGTAACCGATTATTTTCTTTATCCGAAATTTGTATGCAGGCCTCTATGACAATTAAGGGCGGCCTTTCATTTCCTTTTTCTACCTTAGTATTCCCTAATTGCATCACAAATTGTATTTTTCGTTTCATCAGGCAATCCTATCAATATGGCTAAAACTTCCGTCACCCGTAATTATGGTCTCGATATTTTGAGGGTTATCTCGGCTTATATGGTGATACAGGCGCACGCGGGCGAGTTTTATTTTATAGGCAATGGCGGCAAGATCATCAATACGGTCGATGCCTATTGGGTGGGCTGGTATAACCCGATATGTATTACATCGGTGCCACTTTTTGTGATGATCTCGGGGTTGTTTCTTTTTCCTGTTACCGATGTTCCGGCGTTTTTCAAAAAGCGGTTCAGCCGTATTTTAATTCCGTTTGTGTTGTGGTGTGTGTTTTATGCACTGTACTATTATCTGAAAGGTTATGCCGGCCTTGGCACTACGCTTGCTAACATTGCTAACATTCCGCTTAATTATGGCGCACAGATAGGGCACCTGTGGTTTGTGTATATGTTGTTGGGCATTTACCTGTTCGCGCCAATCCTTTCGCCGTGGATACAATCGGCCAGCCGCAAAAGCATGGAATTTTACCTGGCCCTTTGGGCCGTTACGCTTTGTATCCCTTACATCCATTTGCTGATCCCCGAGATCTGGGGCGAAACCTTCTGGAACCGTACGCCAATGCTTTATTATTTCTCCGGTTTTTTGGGCTATGTAGTATTGGCAAATTATATCAAGCGCTACCACATGGAACCGCGGCGGTGGAATTACATAGTTGGCGCGCTCCTTATAATTGCAGGCTACGCAATTACTACTTACGGCTTTATTGCACGCCTTCATACCGAAACCGTTATCAGCAAACTGGCGCTCACCTGGGGCTTCGAAACCATCAATGTCGCCATGATGACCACCGGTGCATTTCTGATGTTCAAGAACATCATTATAAAAGATCCAAACACTCCAGTGATACGGTTACTGCTGGACATGGCTGCCAAAAGCTACGGCATTTACCTGGCGCACATCCTTATTTTAAATGCCGTACATTCTGTAATAAATCCCCGTTTTGACAGTGCGGCCGTTAAAATTCCGTTAATGGGGGTAATAACTTTTATCATCACTTATTTGGTCGTCAGGCTGTTATCCCTGCTGCCCAAAAGCAAATGGATAGTAGGGTAACCCCAACTGCCAACTGTGACCCGCATCCTGCCAACTGAAACATTTTGCATTCCCACACAGTTTACTATTTTTACGCACCAATTACATCAACCAAAAAAAGAATACTCAAATGGTCATTATAAGGAACTATACAGAATTTGAAGCGCTATTAGGTCAGCAAATTGGAATTTCGGGCTGGCACACCATCACGCAAGACCAGATCAATAAATTTGCCGACGCCACTATCGATCACCAGTGGATCCATACCGATGAAGAACGCGCGGCCACCGAAAGTCCTTTTAAGGCAACTATTGCACATGGCTACTTAACGGTGTCGCTGCTGCCTTACTTCTGGCACCAGATTGCTGACGTGCAGAACCTTAAAATGCAGATAAATTATAGTATCGAAAATATCCGCTTTGCACAGCCGGTGCTGGTTAATGCAAAAGTAAGGCTTATCGCCAAATTGGTTTCCATCGTGAATCTGCGCGGCATTACTAAGGCTACAATTGGTGTTACCATGGAGATTGAGGGTGAGAAGAAACCTGCCTACACTGGTGAGGTGGTGTTTTTATATCATTTTAATTCGTAGCCACAGGCTCAGATTTACGAAGTTTTAAAAACTTCGTAAATCTGAAAATCAGTACCCATTTGCATGTTATTATTTCCGTCTGTGTTTCTTTGAAGGATGCCTGCTCGTGTGGAAAACTGATACGATCACAATCAGGCCTTCATTTTCTTTAAAGTCAAAAACGATCAAAAAGGGAAAACATTTGTTGTGGGTTCTCTGAACTTTCCCTTAAGCGGATAAAACAATGGATTAGCGACTACAGAATTTATTTTATCTGCGACATCCTGTTTAAACCGATCACTCAGTCCCGATTCCCTTTCTTCATACCATTCCCAGGCTTTAAGGATTTCCTCTTGGGCTTTTTCTAACAGCAAAAAAGAATTTGTCATTTAGTGGCGCGCTTAATTTTAAGCTTTTCTATCGATGCCTCAACCTCCGCCCAGGTATACGCCTTATCTATCCCTTCTTCCCATCGCCTTACACGTTCATCCAGCTCCGCAACAAACGCTTCGTCTTCAGACCAATCCATTGCCGGGGCCACCTGATCTTCAAGTAGCGTGTAGATAGCCTTTACCTTTTCATCATCGGCTATGTTAATATAGTCGTGAAGTTTTTCCCTTATTGCTGCTGTGGTCATAACAAAATCTTTAATAATAAATTTAATTATATAATCTGACAATTGGCCCGGGAGACGCAAAATGTTGCGTCTCTACTATGATTCCCAAAACTTTACAATCGCTCAACAACCCCTTGCCTACATTTGTGTTTTAATCGTACCATGAACACAAATAACATCCGCCTTAGCGTGCTCGATCAATCGCCGGTTCGCAAGGGCGTTACTGCCGAACAAGCCGTAAGGGAAACCATCGGGCTGGCAAAATATACTGATAAATTAGGTTACACCCGTTTTTGGGTATCCGAGCATCACAATACAGGCAGCCTGGCAGGCTCTACGCCCGAGGTGTTGCTGGCTTACCTTGCATCGCAAACCAAACATATCCGTTTGGGATCGGGCGGGGTAATGATGCCTAACCATAGCGCGCTGAAAGTAGCCGAGAATTTCCGCATGCTCGAAGCGCTGGCACCGGGCCGCGTGGACCTCGGCATGGGCCGCGCGCCCGGAACTGACCGCATCACAGCCTCCATGCTGAACCCTTCCAACCAGTTCCGTGAACAGGATTTTATAGAACAGTTATACGAACTCCGCAATTACTTTCACGATCGCGGCGAACCCGGCACACCTCACCTTAAAATAAGGGCTATTCCGCAGGTGCAAACCGTGCCGGATATGTGGCTGCTCAGCTCCAGCGGGCAAAGCGGTTTGTTTGCCGCACACTTTGGGATGGGGCTTTCCTTTGCACATTTTATTAACCCTATAGGTGGCCCCGAGGCGGTTCAATTATACCGCGACCGTTTCGCACCGTCGGAAGATATGCCGCATGAACAGGCCAGCGTAGCCATCTTTGTTTTCTGTTCGGAGGATGAAGAAAAGATACGCCGGCACCAGGCGCTGATGGATTACCGCTTCAACCAGTTCGAAAAGGGCGGCGGCCTCACTCCGGTTAACTACGATGATATTAAGAATATGGAATATTCTGAAGGTGAACTGGAACGTATCCGCTACAACCGCCAGCGTGTCATAACCGGAACCCCGGGCCAGATCAAACTCAAACTAAAATGGCTTGCCGACGATTATAAGGTAAACGAGATCATTGCCGTTACCATTACCGAGGATTTTGAAGACAGACTTGAATCATACCGGCTTCTGGCTGAACAGTTTGAGTTGGAGGGAAGAGATTAGAGGTTGGAGATCGGAGATTAGTTGGATAGTGAATTAAAAAGTCCCAAATTAGTTTGATCAGAGATTTTTATCAGCAGAAAGACTACCCTCTAATTTTCAGTCTCTCTAATAACTAAAACTAACCTCCAATCTCTGCTCACTAATCACTATCTTGGCAAGATACTTGTTTGATGTTCAGTACACTAAACACTGCCAACATGACAACTACCGATAAATCAATAGAGATATTAAACGACCTCATCGAGATCAATAACGACCGCGTGGCAGGCTTTACCCACGCCACCCGCGAGCTGCAGGAAAAAGATCTCGATGTACGCGAACTGTTTATGGAACTGCGTAATCAAAGCCGCGAAAACGTGCATGCCCTGGGGCGCGCCATTCACAAAAGCGGAGGTAAGGTTGAGATGGGCATGAGTGGTGGCGCCACCCTTCACCGCGTTTGGCTCGATCTTAAATGTTCCTTTACCGGCCATAGCCGCAAAAGCATCCTTGCCGAATGCGAACGCGGCGAAGATGCCATCAAAAAAGCATATCAAATGGCCTTAACTTCAGGGGATATTTTTCCGCCGGATGTAAGGGAGATCATCCGAAACCAGCAGGCAGGCATCAATTCCGCCCATGATAAATTAAGGGCGCTCAGAGACGAGGCGTAAGATACCAACCATTTTAATCGTATCTTTACGGCCGTTTATTAAGCAAGTTTATTACCAATTATATATAGTTAAGTGGTTATTCTGATATTCTTTTTGGCGCACTGGTTCCTGTCGCTATTCTTCCAAACGTTTTACCTGCACAGGTATGCATCGCACAAAATGTTCAGCACGCATAAGATCAATGAACGTATTTTTCACCTCCTTACCTTTATTTGCCAGGGTTCATCATACCTAAATCCGCGCGCTTATGCCATTATGCACCGTGAACATCATGCCTTCAGCGACACTGAAAAAGACCCGCATTCGCCATATTTTTTTAAAGACGTTTTCCAGATGATGTGGCGCACCGCGCAAAGCTATAAGCTTTACGAGAAACGCCTCAAAGAACCGGAAGCACAATTCAGGGGCAATTACCCCGAATGGCGCATACTCGATTATTGGGGCTCCACCCACTATTCGCGTGTATTGTTCGGGTTAATGTACGTGGCCTTTTATATAGTATTTGCCACGCATTGGTGGATGTTCCTGCTGCTGCCCATCCATTTTTTAATGGGACCAATCCATGGAGCCATTGTAAACTGGTGCGGCCACAAATACGGCTATGCCAATTTCGATAATGGCGACAAATCCAAAAACTCAACCCCGTTCGATTTTTTTATGCTGGGCGAACTGTTCCAGAACAATCACCACAGGCGCCCAAACAACGCCAATTTTGCTGTAAAATGGTTTGAGTTCGATCCGGTTTATCCCATCATGAAAGTGATGCACTGGGTAAGGATCATTAAGCTAAGGGAAGCTTACTTGTAGGGATAAAGGTTAAAAGCGAAAGCTAAAAGATAAAAGCTCAGACGGTCATATTCTTCGCAATGACGCGTAGCTAAATCTTCCGGACATTCCCGACACCGGACTTTCGGACTCCTCTCAAACGTTTATTATCCCCGTCTTTATCGCAAAGATCACCAAGCCTACCAGGTTTTTAGAACGTGTTTTTTCAAACAAGCGCGCGCGGTAGCCTTCAACGGTACGTACGCTCAGGCATATCTTATCGGCAATTTCCTGGTTGGAGTATTCCTGGCACACCAGCCGCAAAACCTCTATTTCGCGCTCATTAAAATCGGCCAGTGATTGTGATGGATTACCCGGATTATTGTTACCCGCCAGTTGTTTAATAAGGGTTATAGAGAGATGTTCGTTAAAGTAATAATCTTTATAAAAAACGGTGGATATAGCCTCGATGATCTCTTCCGGTTCGGCGTTCTTAAGCAAATAGCCTGATGCACCGGCCTTCATCATGTCCACAATATACTTGTCTTCGTTAAACATCGAGAGCGCCAGGATCTTTACATCCTTATAACGTTGCTTGATAAAGGCCGTGGTTTGTATGCCGTCCATTTCGGGCATTTTAATATCCATTAACACAACGTCGGGCTTTACGTCGGTAAGCATTGCGGCAAGCTGTTTCCCGTTTGATGCTTCAAGGATCAGGTCGAAATCCTCGCAATCTTCCAGCGTGGCTTTTAAACCATTTCTGAAAATTTTATGATCATCCGCAATGGCTAATTTTATTTTTTCCATGATTTGCTTAAAAGTCAATAAAGATAGCAAAAGCAATAATTATATCGCTGCTCTAATAATTGTAATAGTGCCGTTTTGCGGTTTTGTATATACGTTCACCTCCCCGTTAAGCAACTGAACCCGGCTTTGCAGGTTCTTAAGCCCGAAACCATGCTTAATTTCATCCATCTTAAAACCCTTTCCGTTGTCCTTGAATTCCATTACCAGTTGTTCTTCTTCTTTCGTAATGGTTAAGTGAAACATGCTTGCTTCAGAGTGTTTAATGGCATTGCTGAAAAGCTCCTGAGCCATGCGGTAAAACGCCAGCTCCAGTTCGGGGCGCAAGCGTATATCGTCCAGCTTATTATTACAGATCACGGTTACACTGGTGGTTTGCTGTATCTTCATACACAGGCCTTCAAGCGCTTCCTTCAAACCATAATCAGTTAACACAGGCGGCAATACGTTATGAATAATGTTACGGATCTCTTGGATACATTCATCGGTAAGTTTACGGGTATCGGCCAGGAGCGGTTGTTTGGCCGATGAGATGGCTGCGTCTTTATCCAGCCGGTGCAGGTTGAGTTTAATGGCCGAGAGCACCTGGCCTACGCTGTCGTGCAGGTCTTCGGCCAGGCGTTTACGTTCGCTTTCCTGGGTCTCGAAAACAGCGTTGAGGCGCTCGGTTTGTTTTTCGTCGTGGAGTTTACGCAAATCTACCTGGTTCTTTATCATTTTCCGCTGGTAGATAATAACGAAAAAGAATAAAAAAATTAAAAGGACAACAATCACAATTGTGCCTATAACTAATACCGGTATAATGTCATTCTCTGAGGTTTGCAAAGCAGTCCGACGGTAAATAATACATTAGCAATAATATTGGACACATTGTGGATCATGTAATAATCCATCTGCTGAGTGCTTAATATCCGTCTGAACAACATAAACAAAAATATATTCACGGAATAATAAAACAGCACGCCAGCATTGATCCAGAACAAGCCCTGTTTTTCAATATGTATAAATTCCTGCCGGTTAAGCAGCTGGAAGAAATACACCAACGAGAAAAATATAAGCAATATGCTTACTACAGTGTTGCTTACCGTTGGGTATTCCCATATTCCCTCGTTAAAAATTGTGTTGGTTATCAGGGCAAACCCCGCCAAAATACTCAATATTATAACTACTTTTTTTAAAACCGGATTAAAAAAAGCGTCGTGATACACAACAGCAAAAAATATAAGGCTTACAAAAATAATCAAATGAAAGGCCGGTAGGTTGTTTGGCACATCAAAATGACTGGCAACTTCAGAGCCACAGTCGACCATAGCCGAAATACATAAAAATACAGCGGCTATTCTCAAGGTTTTATCCAGATGCCTGTAATTATACCAAGCGGCAATAACCGGAAAAAGTCCGGAAATAATAGATATATATAAAGCTATGATATAAGTTACAGGCATCGGTTATTTACAGTATTTTATCGTTCTCACTTATCAATCTTCTCAAGCCATAAAGCTTTTCGGGCAGCCTGGCGAACCCGGGCAAGGCATTGACTGCTGCCCTACGGTATCGTAAGCAACCGCTTTCATCTCTTCTCTCGACAGCGGATCGGGTTTTGCATCTTTGGTATTGGTCATATCGCTGCCGTCTGCCCTGGCGCCTACGATGATGATGTGACGGTCGCCCTTGTCTGAACCCTTAGGCTCGCTATGCGCATGGTAAAAGCGAATACCCACGCAGCCATCCTGATTCAATATTTTTTGAAGAATTTCTTTCCCAAAAAAGTGTGAATGCGGTTCGTGCGGGTGTCTGTCAGTGTGGTTTTTAATCCATTCGGCCGATAAATGCAGATCAAAATCTTCTCCTTCTTTTCCGGTAAGGAGTGGGGTCTTAGCGCTTTCCATGTGTTTAAATTCTTAGGTTGTGAAAAAATTTGCGTAAAACTAAGATATATAAGTTGTTATTTCAATCGCAGCGCAAGGTCCGGCAAAAAAATATATAAAAATTAAAATTTGTAATCAATTCATTATCAGACTCAAATCACAGAGCACACGAAAGGACCGCTTAAAAACTCGCGTAGTTTTACGCAGCAGATTACGTGTTGCTACGGTGAGTGAAAAGCATTGTTTTATATCTTTACAGTTCTGTATAGCCAACTTATTCTTTGCAATGAAAACCACATTCGATATTAAGATGATAGATACCCACCGGCACCGATCATGATGATGTAGCCCAAAACTAATCAGCAGATGATCGGACTTGGTGTTTAAAACTTACGTCATTCAAAAAGCAAAATCCGCTATCTGAGGCTTTTGCTTTTGAATTATCGAGGATAGATAAGGAACCAAATAAGACCACGGCTTTTTAAATCTCCGAACCGGAATATTCATTTCGGCTACAACAACCGTCAATTCGGCTACGTCTGTTTTTTTGCTGTGCCGCAATTTTGCATCAACAAAAAGCAGAAATATGAAAATTGTAGTAACAGGTTCATTAGGACATATAGGCAAGCCGCTCACGCAAATGTTGGTGCAGCGCCACCATTCGGTTACCGTGATCAGCAGTAACCCCGAAAGAAAAAAAGACATCGAAGCATTAGGTGCAACGGCGGCTATCGGATCGGTGGAAGACCTTGATTTTTTAACAGCCACCTTTACCGGCGCCGATGCAGTACACGCCATGGTACCGCCAAACAATTCAGTACCCAACCCGATGGAGCGGAACTGGAAGGTTGGTGAAATTACCGCACGGGCTATAGAAAAATCGGGCGTGAAGCGCGTGGTTTATGTAAGCAGCTACGGTGCCGATCTGCCTGCAGGTACAGGATTGATAGTTGGGCATCACCACATCGAAAACGCCTTGCTCGGTCTCAAAAACCTCGAATCGCTGACTTTATTGCGCGCCTGCTACATTTATTATAACATGTACGCTTATCTGGGCATGATCAAAAACACTGGTGTAATTACAGCCAATTATGGTGATGATGATCGCGTAGTATTGGTAGCGCCTGAAGATATCGCCGAAGCCGCCTTAGAGGAACTCGAATCAACCGCCACCGGTCAGCGCGTAAGATACGTAGCCAGCGACGAGCGCCCGTGCAGCGAAATCGCCAGCGTAATAGGCCAGGCCATCGGCAAACCTGATCTGAAGTGGATCACCATCAGCGACGAGGAAATGCAGAAGGGGTTCGAGGCGCACGGCATGAGCCAATCGGTAGCATCATGTTTTGTAGAAATGTTTAGCGCCTGCCATACCGGCTTGCTGCATCACGATTACGACAATAACAGGCCAAAGCCGGGCAGGGTGAAGCTGGAAGATTTTGTGCAGGAATTTGCAACGGTATATAATAAGTAACTAACTTGTATGCCATGAGCACCAAACAACTTCATCATATCCGTATTATAAGCGAATACCACGAAGTGATGGGTCTGCCCAGGCCGGAGCATCCGCTCATCAGCGTTATCGATCTGAATAATTTGCCCACCATACCCGGCGATGGCCGGATGAATATGGTGTTCGATTTTTATTCTATCTCGCTTAAACGCGATTTTGACGCCAAGCTGAGGTACGGCCAGCAGCAGTATGATTTCGACGAGGGCATTATGTTCTTTATTTCACCGGGGCAGGTGTTTGGCATCGAAGTTAAAAAAGGTTCGGTACTAAAAAGATCAGGGTGGATGCTGCTCATTCATCCTGATTTTTTATGGAATACGTCATTGGCCAAAACCATCAAACAGCACGAGTTTTTTGATTATTCGGTAAACGAAGCATTGTTCCTTTCTGAAAAAGAGGAGATCACCATCATTGGCATGATGCAAAGCATTGAGCAGGAGTACCAGTCGCGTATCGATAAGTTCAGCCAGCACATCATCATCGCCCAGATCGAGCTGCTGCTTCGTCACGCCGAGCGGTTTTACCATCGCCAGTTCATTACCCGGCAAATTTCCAATCACCAGATATTGGCACGGATAGAAGAAGTGCTTTCCGCTTATTTCAATGGCGAAGAGATCGTAAAGAACGGCTTGCCCACCGTAACCCACATTGCCGAAGCGCTGAACATATCGCCCGGCTATTTAAGCAGCCTGTTAAAAGTGTTTACCGGTCAAAACACACAGCAACACATCCACCAAAAATTGATAGAAAAGGCAAAAGAAAAGCTATCAACAACCGCATTATCGGTAAGTGAAATTGCCTATGAATTAGGCTTCGAACATCCGCAATCGTTCAGTAAGCTGTTTAAGACTAAAACCAATTTCTCGCCGCTGGAGTTTAGGCAGTCGTTTAATTGATTTCGCCGGGTTTTAGTAACCGCAGAGGCCGCGGAGATAAGCGCGGAAACACAGAAAAACGTTATTTAAACTCCGTGATCTCTGTATAATTCTTTATGCGCTTTGTGGTTTTCTTAAAAAAGCGCATCTTTGCCTCAATTCCATAGGAATGAAAACTTCGCACGCCTGCATATAGTCCCTTTGCACATTGCCCCAACAAGGCAGATCAGTTTCCCTTTATCCAGATATTAACAACAACGTTACCCGGTAACCGGCATGCTATTTTTTGTGCGTTTCAAAAGGGATATATCCTTTTAAGGATGAATTTTTCAATCAACTCATTCATGGAAAATTTATGCAGCAGTCCCAATGGACACACAACTATTGCCGTATCGTTTAAAATCGGCACGAAGAAAAAAGCGGCTTCAGAAAAAAGACCGCGATAAACAATTATTAAAATTAGAAAAAGAGCGCGAGGCTATTTGGAAAGACCCTGAATATTTAACTACGGTTACCCTGGAACAGCCCTATCAAAAGGGCTGGAAACGGCTGTTTGTGTTGAGGGAAAATTTCAAAAAATACCGGCCGGAGTTTTATCAGCAAATGCTCGACCCGATCAATACCATTCAATATCATTATGATAAGTCGTTTAAAAAACCTAAGCGAAAAACCAACCGGCATAAGTACAGTCACGATTTGCCGGAGTTAAGAACTATTTCGCGGTATAACTGGTATATGAACAAGATGAAATTCACGGAAGAACAACGTAATTATTTCGAAAAAATAAAGTTTTGGGACGACTATCGCTACGAGTGGACATATAAGTTTGCTTTTAAAGATCCCCATTATTATTTTCATATTACCGTGGTTCCTGATATGATCACGACTATTAAACAACGCGACATTGAAAAAGAAAAACGACTGAATTTTATTGATGATTATTTGCAGATGAACGGCAGGCGTTATCGCTTAGTTAAAGTGAGGGGCGGCTATACTAAGTATTGGTACGGCAAAACGCGTCAAGAAAAAGATAAGTATGCCAACCCATTTAAAAATAAGCCCATTCGGATGTGGGAGGATGATACAGACTGATCTTGTCACTATCTCACCCCTACATTGGCATTTTGTCCCCACGCTGAAAATCGCGGCGTGGGGTATATTTGTTTATGAGCACAGCAAAACCAACCACCCTTACTGCGCGGGTAGAAATCAACGCCCCAATCGAAAAGATATGGGAACTGTGGACCAACCCCGACCATATTAAACAATGGAACAACATGAGCCCCGAATGGCATACGCCTGAAGTAAAAAACGATGTTCGCCCCGGCGGCAGGTTCCTTTATGTGATGGCAAAGAAAGACGGCAGCTTCAGTTTTAATTTCGAAGGTACTTACAACGATGTAAAACCTCATGAGCTGATGACTTACACCCTTGACGATGGCCGCAAAACCACCAACATATTTACAGCCGGAAATCCAGTAATCATAACGGAGGCGTTTGAGCCGAATGAAGACGATGCGCCCGAGATGCAGCTGCAGTTTTGCCAGGCGGTACTGGATAGTTTTAAGAAGTATGCAGAGAGTGTCTGAACCGGGATTTTTCGCGGGTTGTTTATCTTCTGAGGCTCAAGAAGGCTACGCTGTTTGGGTGGATTAAACGGATTAGAGGATAAGTATCGGCGGATTAGGAAAAAACACAGCATCGATAGTCATCCGAAAAATCAATCAAATCTGTTTAATCCCGGTTCAGACGATTACCTTTGCATTATCCGGGATAAAAACCCGGCAACCGCATGACTAAAGAAATAGAAATTGTTTGCCCGCCGGAGCAACACGAAGATGAGGCTGCCTTAAAAAAGATAGCAGCGACAGCGCTTAATATCTCTCCTCAAAAAATATCGGCCTTAAAAATTCTGAAACGCTCCATTGATGCGCGGGGCCGCAAGGTGGTGTACCGCATGCAGGTGCGCGCTTTTGTGGACGAGGTTTATGCTCCGGAAAATTATACCGTTAACTATCCCGATGTTGCCGGTGCCAGGCCGGTCATTATTATAGGCGCCGGTCCGGCGGGGTTATTTGCCGCGTTGGAGTGTATTGAGCAGGGGCTGAAACCCATCATTTTAGAACGCGGCAAGGACGTGAAACAGCGTCGCCGCGATCTGGCTAATATCAACAAACAAGGTGTCGTCAACCCAGAGTCCAATTATTGTTTCGGTGAGGGTGGTGCAGGAACTTACTCAGACGGTAAACTGTACACCCGCTCTACCAAGCGCGGCGATGTGAATGCCGTTTTGAAAACCTTCGTGGCTCACGGCGCTACAGAAGATATTTTGGTTGATGCCCGCCCGCATATTGGCACCAATAAACTGCCGCAGATCATCACTTCTATTACGGAAAGCATTTTAAACGCCGGCGGCGAGGTGCATTTCGATGCCAAAGTGGTGAATTTGACAGTAGAATTTGGAAAGATAACAGGTGTTGAACTGGCCAATGGCAATAAAGTTATGGCTGAGGCAGTGATCCTTGCCACGGGCCACTCAGCACGCGATATTTTCGAAATGCTGCACCGCCAAAACATCCTGATCGAAGCCAAAGCCTTCGCCCTCGGCGTACGCATCGAGCATCCGCAGGAAATTATCGACCGCGCCCAATATCATTGCGAACATAGGGGTCCTGATCTGCCACCATCTTACTATAATCTCGTTGAACAGGTGGACGATCGCGGCGTGTTCTCATTCTGCATGTGTCCCGGCGGCATCATTGCGCCCTGTGCCACTGAAGCAGAGGAAATTGTAGTGAACGGCTGGAGTCCGTCTAAACGAAACAACCCTTTTGCCAATTCGGGTACCGTGGTGCAGGTCAGCTTAGAGGATGTGAAGGGCGATGTGAACGATCCTTTACGCCTGCTCCGTTTTCAGCAACAGATAGAGCAGGGGGCCTTTAAAGCCGGTGGTGGCGACCTGGTTGCACCTGCACAGCGGATGGTTGATTTTACTGAGAACCGGTTATCATCAAGCTTGCCTGAAAATTCTTACCTGCCCGGCACCAAAAGCATAGAACTAAAAGAGATACTGCCTGTTTGGATAAATGAACGCCTGCGACGCGCACTGCCGGTGTTCGGCAAAAAAATGAAGGGGTATTTTACCAACGAGGCTATACTGGTGGGTGTGGAGTCGCGCACCTCATCGCCCGTAAAGGTTCCGCGCGATAAGGAAACGCTGCAGCATCCGCAGGTAACCGGCTTGTTTCCTTGTGGCGAGGGCGCGGGTTATGCGGGTGGTATAATTTCGGCAGCTATCGATGGTATTAACTGCGCTGCCGCCGCATCAAAACTGATCAAACCATGAGCATTTCAGAAAAACTAAGCAAAGAACTGGAGCAGGTATTATCGGGCGATCCCTGGTACGGATCAAACGTTTACCACATCCTTGAACAGGTAAGCTTCGAGACCGCTTACGAAAAACCGGGCGGCTCGGTGCACAACATTGCCGGCATTGTACTCCACATGCTTTCGTGGACCGAAGAGGTTTTAGACCGCCTCAACGGCATGCCCGCCCAGCTTCCCTCCAGCGGCGACTGGCCGGATCCAGGCACGCCCGACGAGCAAAAATGGCAGCAATATGTCAATGATCTGAAGCTGGTTAACGTAAATTTGACCGGTGTTATTCAAAACTTCCCCGAAGACGACTGGAACAACCCGATGCTTGATAAGCGCGAACCCGAATTGGGTACCGGCGTAAACTATGAAGAACTGGTACGCGGTTTGATACAACACCATGTATATCATTCGGGCCAGATCTCGTTATTGACAAGGGTTATATGATTATGGGAAGATTACACCGATGCTTGAAAAGCGAATCAAAAAATCGGTAAAATCAATTTTAATCGGTGAAATCACAAAATTGAAAAAGACATTAATATTAGGCGCCACGCCGGATGAAAGCCGGTATGCCAATCTCGCTGCCAACAGACTGGTGCGCAACGGGTATGATATCGTGAATGTGGGGCTGAGAGAAGGCGTTGTAGCCGGTGTGCCGATAGAAAAACCTGAAACCATTCATAACGATATAGATACCATTACGCTTTACGTGGGTCCCGCGCATCAAAAGGGTTTGTATGATTATATTTTAGCCACGCATCCCAAACGCATCATTTTCAATCCCGGTACGGAAAATTCAGAACTTAAACGCATGGCCAATGAAAAGGGAATTGAAACTGAGTATGCCTGTACACTGGTGATGTTATCGATAGGGCAATATTGATTTCGGAATTCGGATTTTCGATTTCGGATTAAAAAAGCTGCCGCGAGTTTAGCGAGAGCGAGAAAACTTAAACATCCTGCATAACAACTATGCATTCGCGCTAATGCACTGACGGCAATGTCGCTTATTTAAGATTTCTCGCTCTCGCCCGAAATGACAAATTGATTTTATTTCAATCGCTCGCAAACCTCTTTTATCGTCTGGCCTATCGGCTTAAACTCAATCCCTATTGCTTTTTTGATCTTCGAGTTATCATAGTCGCGCGTCATTGAAGCAGCCTGTGCCGAGATCTTATCGATAGCCGGTGGTTTCCGGGTAATCAGGCTGATTAAACGCATTGCCCGCCATGCAATACCCAGCATCCAGGGTTTGGCTAACATTGCAGGGGGGTTAACGCCGAAGCCGTCTGCTATCTCTTTGGTTATTTGCTGATAGCTGCGGTTTTCTGCGCTGATGATGTAACGCTCGCCGGAAACATCTGTATTCATCAGGGCGATCATACATTTCGCTACATCTGCTACATCAACAAATCCGCAGCTGCCTTCGGTATAAAATTTAAGTCCCTTACGCACGGTTTCGAAAAGTGCACCACTGCCTGCTTTACCGGCATCGGCCCCGATGATGATCGACGGATTAACGATCACCGCATCCAATCCCTCGGCAATACCGCGCCAGACTTCCATCTCGCTTTCCAGTTTCGATATGGCATAACCGTCGGTTTCAGTTGCCAGATCGAGGTGATGGTTTTCGGTGATCTGATCGCCGGGTTTGGCCAAACCAACCGCTGCCACAGAACTTACATGCACCAGCCGGATGTTTTGCTGCACGCACAGGTTCACCACGTTTGCCGTGCCCTTTACATTGGTGTTGATCATGGGTTCCTTATCGGCCTGCTTGAGCGACACCCATGCAGCGCAATGGTAAACCTGGGTAACGCCCTTAAGCGCGTCTTCTAAAGCGAAAAGATCCATCATATCGGCCTCAACCCATTCAATGTTGTCGATAGATTTCAAGATATGCGGGATTCGGGAAGTTGCGCGGCGTGTGCAGCGGACGGTTAATCCTTGATTTGCCAATTGCCTGGCTACTTCTGCCCCTAAAAAACCTGTCGCCCCGGTAACTAAGATCATATATGCCTATGGATAATTGTGTAGATATGCAAAGGTGCGTTTTTTTGGGCAGGAAAAAAGGACTTTAAGCCGCTTGCTGAATGGGAGCTTGTTTTTGCGGGAATAGCGGATTGATGACCAACGCAATAATAATCACGAGGATACAACCAATGGCATTTAACCAAAGATAAGCTACCGTTTCAAAGTACCCCATGGCACAGATGATGAGTTCGGTGATAACCGCAGCAAGGAATACCGCATTGCCCCGTATCTTTTTGAGATAAAACGCTACGATAAACACTCCTAATATGGTGCCGTATATATAAGAGCCTAACTTGTTCACGTACTCCAGCAGGTTCCCCACCTTGCTGGCGTAAAGGGCCATCGCCACGCAGACAATTCCCCAGAAAATGGTGGCCGCGCGCGATGCCAACAGGTATTTCTGTTCGGTAGCACGCGGATTAATAATACGCTTATAAATATCGACTACACTTGTTGAGGCCAGCGAATTCAGCGCGCTTGCCGTTGATCCCATCGATGCTAAAAACACAATGGCTACCAACAGGCCAATTAGTCCGCGCGGCAGGAAATGTGTTACAAAGTTGAGGAATACATAATTGGTATCGTCCTCGTTGGCCTTCCTGTCGTTCTTTTTCATTACTGCAATAGCCTGCTTGCGGATCTCGGCTGATTGTTTGTCGGCAGCCTTTAGTTCTGTTTGTGCCTGCGCAATGCGCGTTTTGTCGTTACTATCAAATGCTTTTACGAGTTCTTCTGTTTTGGCTTTCCGCTGTGTGAATGACGCCGCGTATTTATCCTCTAACCGGTTGTACTCCGCCGCCGACCTGCTTTTCTTGATCTGATCAACCTCGTACCGGTTAAAGAACATCGGCGGACGGTTAAACTGGTAGAACGCAAAAACCAATATACCTATCAACAGGATCAAAAACTGCATGGGAATTTTCAGCAGTCCGTTCATGATCAATCCCATGCGGCTTTGCCCTATCGAGCTGCCCGTTAAATAGCGCCCCACCTGGCTTTGATCGGTACCGAAATAAGACAATTGCAGGAAGAACCCGCCGATGAGTCCGCTCCAGATGTTGTAACGATTGTTAGGGTCAAACTTCCAGTCGATCACATTCATACGGCCCATCTTACCGGCTATTTTAACCGCCTTGCCAAAACCTACACCGTCGGGCAGCAAATGCACCACCATAGCGCCTGCAAAGAACATCCCTAAAAATATAATGCTCATTTGCAGCAGCTGCGTATACGATACCGCTTTAGTACCGCCATAAACCGTGTATGATATCACCAGCGTTCCTATAAACAGCGTGGTATAAACCGTATTGATATTGAGAATGGTGGAAAGGATAATAGAGGGCGCATAAATGGTGATGCCCGTAGATAAACCCCGCTGGATCAAGAACAGGAAAGCGGTAAGCGCCCGCGTTTTGAGATCGAAGCGGTTCTCTAAAAACTGGTAGGCCGTGTAAACCTTTAATTTATGAAAAATAGGCACGAACGTAACGCACAGCACGATCATGGCCAGCGGAAGGCCCATGTAAAACTGCACAAAGCGCATTCCATCGGAATAGGCTTGTCCGGGTGCCGATAAAAAGGTGATGGCGCTGGCCTGCGTGGCCATAACAGAAAGGCCTACATGATACCAGGGCAGCGAATTGCCCCCGCGCAGGTACTGATCGATATTCTTGTTGTTGCCGCTCTTCCAGATGCCATATATTACTATAGCAAGCAAGGTAACGCCAAGAACTATCCAATCGGTTAAGCTCATTATTCAAAAGCTATGGTAATGAGCCAGAAAATAAATATCAACAGAACCAGCCAGCCGGCAACAATGCCATAAAACTGGTTCCAGCTACGTATAAACGAGGGAAGCTCAGGATCAGGCTTCGCCACGGCCCCTTACGAAAACATTCAGGAAGAAGCCGGCGAATAACAAGCCAACTATTCCTAAAACAGGTATCCATATAAAGCTACCATCTAATACAAAACCGGTAAACATACCAGCCAGCAAACCGATCAGGTAATACAGGAAATCGTAACTTTTTTCTTCTTCGTTGTGATGATGTGACATGATGTGCGAATGTATTGGGCAAAAATAAAGATTAAAACGCGTAACGCAATAGCGCAGTAAGATTTGTTTTCAGGGATGATGTTGTGCTGATAAGCTGGGTTTGGTGTTTCACGTGATACAGCAAAACGACTAAAAATTGGTGATTTTTGTTTCAAACTGTTTCAGGTTGTTTCACAAGAAGGGACTAAGTAACTGATTTACAGAACAGATGTATTTTATCTGTTTCACCTGTTTCACACTGTTGCACGTAATCATGAAACAGTGCGACACAATTAAACGTAATGACATTGCCCCTTATGGTACTGCCTGCTCCTTCGGTTTACTCAGCAAATTAATAAACAACTTATATGCTCCCGGCACGCCTGCGGGCAATTGCCTGAAAAACGCCAGCGAGGTATAAACAAATCTGCCCTCGCCATAGGTTGTAGTAATTAACGAGCCGTTGTTAGGCGCTTCGCCCGGATCGTTCATTTGCAGTACCTGCTTGTAATTAGGATCGATGTCGCCTACAAAATAAAGACCGCGTTCCTGCACCCAGCCGTTAAAATCGTCCTGGGTGATGGCATTCGGATAATTTAGTACCGGGTTTTGTTTATCGAGGATGGTCACCTTAGCGTTTTCATCGGTTACGCGCTGATTAACCGGCCTGAATGGGTACGGACCGATCTGTTTGGTAACCAAACCGTTGTTGTTATTATACTGAATGAGCAGGTTGCCGCCGTTTTTTACATACTCCAATAGTTTGGGTTGCTCAACAGCCAAACGGTCGTTCACATTGTAGGCACGCACGCCGGTAACAATGGCATCATAGCCCGACAGGTCGCCGTTCATAATTTCCTTTTCGGTAAGCTGATGCACATCATAACCAACCTGGCGGAGTGCTTCGGGGACCAGATCGCCGGCGCCCTCGATATAACCGATCTTTTTACCGGCAATTTTCAGGTTAACGTCAATCAGTTTGGCCTGTGCGGGCGGGAACAGGGTAATGTTCGGGATATGATCGTACTTAATATGCAGCACGCCTAATGATGATTGTTTTCCATCAATAGTAACAATGGCTTCTAATACCGAGGTGCGGGGCTGATGCTCGGTTGGGTTTACGGTAAATGCAACCGTCCATTCATCACCCTTGTTTTTACCGGCAAAGTCATATTTCTCCGGACTGATCTTCCAGCCGGCTACAGGCTTAATGCTTACTGTACCGCTGCTTTTGGTATAAGCCTTCAACTTTACCTGTACAGTTTGCGGATTGGTACTGTTAAAGATATAATCCTGCGCGGCTATGTTGGCGGTTACCTTTGGAGCCACTTCTATTGGCTGATATACCTCGCCGCGCACCGGGTCGACATATTTGTAAACAATACGCTGCTCAAAGCGAATAGGGCGTCCCTCTACAATAAATTCGAAGGTGACTTTTGGATAGAAGGGATTTTCGGGATTGCCTGCCAACTTATCATCGGGCAAAGTATATGCGCCAATGGTATGCGGAGCAGCCAGCCAATAGGGCTGCGAAAGGTCGGAAGCAATATCCTTCAGGCTGAAGGTCTGCATCTGGTTGGCCGGCAGATTTTTTTGCAGGCTCAAATTGGCGTCCTGCAATGATTGTGCTGCATTGGTTGCTATAGTATTTATTTTATACCCGGTTTCATAGCGGTCTATCACCTGCGCCGACACCTTCATGGTATCGCCAACAGCATACGCTGGCTGCTGGGCATAAGCTTCGAACCACAACCCGGCACATTGTGCTATCAGCGTGTTAATCTCTTTAGTTTTCTGTGCACGCCAGTAATCGTCAGACACCCTATCTACCTTCGACAATAGTTTTACTAAAGCCGGAACCGCCTGTTTTGGGTCTTCAATATCAAAACTTTTGCGGATGATGTTTACACCTGCATCAATAGCCTCGCCGTCTTTTACGCGTTTCCAGGTAGTGTTCACACCATCCAACAGGTCGTTTTGCGGAGCATCGCCCAAAATGGTCTTAAAGTATTCGAACGATTCGCCGCGCTGCCTTGCCGAGCCGAAGCCCTGTGTTTTGTGATTAGAACGGCTTTCGGCAGCCAGTTCGCCATACCCTTTGCCGAGTATTGGGTTGTAAATGCCCACATCTATCTTAAACTGATCGGCCGAGGTAGTATTGGTATTGCCAAAGTTGAAGGTGTTCCAGAGCAATCTTTTGGCTTGCCATGGTTTTACGTATTGCAATTGCTCGGGATAGCGCTTCGGGTCGGCCGCCGCAGTAAATGCCTCCTGCGCCAATATGGCCGACGAGGTATGATGCCCGTGGCCGCCCTCGCCGGTAGTAGGGAACCTGCATATAATAACATCGGGCCTGAATTTTCGGATCACCCACACTACATCGCCCAAAACTTTCTCCTTGTCCCATATCTTTAAGGTTTCGTCGGGCCCTTTCGAAAAGCCGAAGTCGTTTGCACGGGTGAAGAACTGTTCGGCACCATCCACACGACGCGCAGCCAGCAGTTCCTGCGTACGGATCAATCCTAAAAGTTCGCTTTGCTCATTGCCCAGCAGGTTTTGTCCGCCATCGCCGCGCGTCATGGAAAGGTAGCCGGTGCGGTAATGTTTTTCCTGCGCCAGGTAAGCCAGCAGGCGTGTATTCTCGTCGTCCGGATGCGCAGCCACGTACAACACGCTGCCCAGCACATTCAGCTTTTTAAGATTCTGCTGTATGGCGGCAATATCAGTTGGCGGGGCAGTTTGTGCAAAGGTCAAGGGCGCAAAGAATAAAAAACAGGCAATAAGTTTTATGCGGTTCATACAGCAAATATATTGAAAGTCAATAAAGTCCGAAAGTCGGGAAAGTAGGTTAGGAGAATGTTATTGTAGAAGGAATTTTACATAGGGATGAGGGGGGATGTGCGGATGATTGATGTGCGGATATGCAAATGAGGAATGCATTGGCGGTAATGTATTCCCGGCCGCGCCATCCAAATATCTTTTCCTATCCGCACGTTAAAAACGGCGCAGCCCTCAACGAAGTTAATCCGCACATCAAATTCCCCGCCCTGCTGTCCAATATTATAATATTCATTCGTAAAAACAATATCTATTGCCCTTTGTTAATCGATTGATTAAGTATTTACATCTGACTATCAGGTACTTAATCAAACGTTGCAAATAAATGACACGCCCATTCAATCGATTGATTAATTTTGAGCAGGAAAAAGAAATGGACAAAGAGAAAATAGATAAGAAAGACCACATCCTTGATGTTGCTGAAAAGATATTTTCAGACTATGGATATGATGGCGCTTCCACCCGCATGATATCGGGCGAAGCCGGGGTGAACATGGCTATGCTTAATTATTATTTCGGCTCGAAAGAGGGCTTGTTCCTTGCGGTGTTTGAACGTAAGATATCGTCGTTTCAAACCTTGCTGCAAAATATCGGGGCCGATATCACCATGACGGCATGGGATAAATTATCGCTTTGTATCGATAAGTACGTGGAGCGGATCATCGTTAACAATTGTTTTCAAAAACTCATCCATCGCGAGATCATGAAAACCAAACGCTGGGAACTAACCGATAAGTTAACCAATATTTTAATGGTTAATGTGCGCGAGATAGGCAAGATACTGGAGGAAGGTATCTCTAACGGAACCTTTTCGAAAGACACCGATAAAGAGTTGGTTATCGCTTCCATATTCGGTACAAAAAATTATATCATCAACACGCCCCATATTTCATCGCTGATATTGGGGCACGACGTCACCGATGAAAAATACCTGGACGACGAACTGAAACCCAGGATAAAAACATATATGAAGAAACTATTGAAAGCTTACTTAATGACCGACAATGATAACACAAAATAATACCACTAACCCTACCACCTTTAAGATCACGCTCATGAAATTTGTGCGGATCCTGATACCGGCCTTACTGCTTACAGCGCTCTTAGGTGCTGCTGCCGAAGCGCAAGACCGTACCATTACACTTGATGAAGCCATTAAATTAGGCCTTGATAACAGCAAAGTACTGAAGCTGTCGAAGAACAAGATCGACAGGGCAGTTTCACAGTTTGAGCAGGCTAAAGACCAGGCATTGCCTACCGGCAGCGCAAGTTTCGACTATAACCGCGCGCAGATCCCGGCAAACAAGCTGGCCTTTGGCGATCAGAGCCTGTCGCTCCCCAAGAGCGCCAATGCCTACCTCGGCACAGTTTCATTTGGCGAAACCATCTTCGGCGGTAACAAGCTGAAATATGCACGCGAATCGACCGAGCTGCTTACCCAGGTAGCGCGCTTAGATGCGGATAACGATAAGGATCAGATCACTTACGATATCATCAGCGCTTACTATAACCTCTATAAGGTATTGCAAAGCAAAAAGGTAGTTGAGCAGAATTTGGCATCGATTGATATACAGATCAAGCAATCGCAACGCTTTTTTGAACAGGGCCTGGTTACTAAAAATGATGTGCTGCGTTTCCAGTTGCAGCGCTCGAACGTGGAACTGAACGGCATCGATCTGGAAGCCAACCGCAAGATCATCAACTACAATCTGAATGTATTGCTTGGCCTGAACGAAGGCACGCAGCTGAACATTGCCCAGATCAATGAAGCCGACAGACAGGTTGCCCCGCTCAACAGCTATATCGATACCGCTTTGGCCAGCAGAATTGAGTTACGCCAGGCCGACCTGCGCACCAGGGTATCTGAAACCAACATCAAGAACATCAAAGCCAATACACTGCCAACAGTAGCAGCATCGGTTGCAGGCTATTATGTTGATGTGGCCGCAAACCCGCTGCCGAAAAGCGGCAGCTACATTACACCTATTACTATAGGTGTTGGCGTAAAATGGAACTTCGCATCGCTGTGGACCAACAAGAACAAGGTGTCTGAGGCACACATCCAGCGTGAGGAAACCATCATCAACAAAAGCATCGAGCTCGATAATATAAAGAAAGAGGTGAATCAGGATTACCAGAACTATACCCAGGCGCTGGATAAGATCAAGCTGCTGCAAACATCTATCGATCAGGCCGGCGAAAATAACAAGATCCTCGAATCGAAATACAAGAGCAACATCGCTTCGGCTACAGACCGCGCCGATGCAGAAACCCTGCTGTATCAGGCACAGATCAACCTGGAACTTGCAAAAGCCGATGCCGGACTGGCTTATTACACCTTATTAAAATCGACCGGAAAACTTAACAAATAATATTATTACGAAAACCCAAACACATACATAAAATGGCAAAGGCACACGAAACACAGGAAAACGAACCAAAAAAGAAACCCAAAGTACTTCCGTTCATACTGGGAGCTATACTGATAGTGGGTATTATTTTCGGTATCAAAGAATATATATACTACGGCAAGCACGTTGATACCGACGATGCCCAGATTGACGGCGATGTTAGCCCTGTAGTAGCACGCGTTGGCGGCTATGTGGATAGCATCTTCTTTGAAGAAAACACACACGTTAACAAAGACCAGGTACTGGTTAAAATTGACGACCGCGATTACAAAGTAAAACTGGAGCAGGCACAGGCTGCCGAAACCGGCGCAAGCGCAAACATTGGCGTCGGTCAATCACAGATCTATGCTAATGCTGCCAACTCGGCAAGCGCAATGGCGCAGGTAACATCGAACAAGGCCCGTTTAGATAAGGTACAGAAAGATTATGACCGCTATGCAAACCTGGTAAAAGACGGTTCTATCACTCAGCAGCAATTTGATCAGGCTAAAGCCGATCTGGATGTTGCAAAGGCTAACTATCGTGCATCGCAGGATCAGTACAAAGCAGCACTTGAGCAGGTAGGTACTACTAAAAGCCAGCTGGCAGTTACACATACCGGCGTATCGCAGCGCCAGGTTGATGTAGATTATGCAAAATTGCAATTGAGCTACACTGTAGTAAAATCACCTGCAAGCGGTATCACTTCTAAAAAGAGCATCCAGGTTGGTCAGCTGGTACAGGCCGGGCAAACCCTGTTCTCGGTTGTGAACGACAATAGTATCTTTATCACCGCTAACTTTAAAGAAACACAGTTAGACAAGATCCGCAACGGCCAGAAAGTTGATATCGACGTTGACGCATATCCTGATATGAAGATCACCGGAACGGTTTACAACTTTTCGCCCGCTACCGGCGCCAAGTTTTCGCTGCTTCCTCCGGATAATGCAACCGGTAACTTTGTAAAGGTTGTACAGCGCGTACCTGTAAAGATCAAATTGAATGCGTCTAAAGAAGACCTCGCCAAACTGCGCCCGGGCATGAGCGTGAATGTATCGGTGATTGTGAAAGAGTAAAAGAGACCATGGTTCATGGTCTATAGTCCATCGTCTTTAGAAGCGATGGACTATTGGCCGCGGGCTGTTCATCCACCCTATTATACTACTAAAATGGCTGAAACCGGCTTTAAAAAATGGATCATCACCATCACTGTTATCGTAGCTTCGCTACTGGAGCTGATAGATACCACGATCGTGAACGTATCCTTACCTGTCATCCAGGGTAACCTGGGTGCCACCCTTGAAGACGTAGCCTGGGTTGTAACAGGCTATGCAGTTGCAAACGTAATTATACTCCCGATGTCGGGCTGGTTGGGCAGCCGGTTTGGGCGTAAACAATATTTTATAACATCTATCATCGTATTTACCATTGCCTCGTTCCTTTGCGGTAATGCAACCAGCCTGAACGAACTGGTGCTCTTCAGGATCATTCAGGGTGTTGCCGGCGGTGGCCTGATATCTACCTCCCAGGCTATCCTGGTAGAAACCTGGCCGCGCGAGCAGATTGGCACTGCAACAGCGCTGTTTGGTTTAGGTGCGGTAGTAGGGCCAACTGTAGGGCCAACCATTGGCGGTTACATTACCGACCATACTTCGTGGCGCTGGATATTTTATGTGAACATCCCGGTAGGAGCCATCGCTGCTTTCTGTGCCTATACTTTCGTAAGGGAGACCCCAAAGGAAGGTCAGGGCAAACCTGTTGACTGGTGGGGCATCGCCTTGCTGGCCGTAGCCGTGGGCAGCTTACAAACCATCCTTGAAAAAGGCGAATCGGAAGACTGGTTTGCAAAAACTTACATTATTGTACTTACCGTTACCGCGGTATTAGGCACCCTGTGTTTTATATGGAGGGAAATGAGCATAGACCACCCGATAGTGAATTTCGGTATTTTACGGCACCGAAGTTTCGCGGTGGGTATGTTTACTTCCTTTGTCCTCGGGTTCGGGCTGTACGGTTCGGTATTCGTATTCCCTGTGTTTTGTCAAAACCTGTTAGGGTTTACAGCACAACAAACAGGTGAGTTGTTGTTCCCGGGCGGCTTATGTACTATCATTATGATGCCATTTATAGGTAAGATGCTGAACGGCGGTATACCAGCGCAATTTATGGCCACTGCGGGCATGTTCCTCTTCTTTGTGTTCACTACCATGCTGAGTCATTCAACGTTAAGTACCGGCCAGGAAGATGTATTGATCCCGCTGCTCATCAGGGGTGTTGGTATGGCCCTGCTGTTCGTGCCGCTCACAACGCTGGCCATTGCCGACCTGAAAGGGCCGGAATTAGGCCAGGGCACCGGTTTGAACAACATGATGCGCCAGTTAGGCGGTTCGTTCGGTATCGCCGTGTTAACTACCATCATCCACATTCGTTCGGGGTTGCACAGAAGCAACCTGCTGTCTAACATCGATCAATATAACCCGGCGTTCAATCAAAGGCTTAATATGCTTACGCAAGCATTTATGGCAAAGGGGAAATCGTTGTTAGACGCCACACACATGGCCTACAGCGCCATTGAAGGTGCGGTGGTACGCCAAACATTGTTGCTGACCTATGACGATGCCTACTGGATCTCAGGTTTGGTGATGTTGTTCTCGATACCTTTACTATATCTGCAGCCATTTAAGAAAGCCGCCAAGCTGCCGGTTGATGCGCATTAATTAGTCGTGAGCCTGTGGTTCTGAGTCGATAGTCGGGCGATTATACTCAGAACCACAGGTTGACCGAAAAAATAAAAAGCCGTTCATTTTACATGAACAGCTTTCCCCAAAAAACTACAATTAAAATTTTTATTATCACCCCGGAACGCTCGTTTAAACCTGCCCCGGGATTTATTTAATCTAAGCAATAAATGTACGGGTTTTTGCACGAGAAACGCAAATTTTATTGCCCTTAGAATTAAGATAAATGAAAAATAGATGAAAAGGCCCCAAGTCGGGGCTTTTTTTATTCCTGAAAGTGCGCATAGCCAATTACGGCCCGCAGACGTTTTTGAGAATATCCAGGCATACCGTCATTTCTGCGCTACGCATTTTATTCAGGCACAGTAATAATAAATTTGGGTTTACCTAAAACATCTTATCTTGGTGTTATGAAAACCAAAACACTTATCAGGGTTGTCGCATTCATAATGATGGCATTTGCGACCCTTTTTATTGTAAGATGTAAAACGCAGCAAAAAGCGCAGCATCCGGAAATCAGCGCTTTTCTGAATAAATTCAATAAGCAGATACAGGCCCGGAATGTCGACTCGCTGATGAATTATTTTGAAGATGGCAGGCAGACTCAAAGTTTTACTTACCTTGCTTTTTACCTTACGGGGGGCAAAACCAATAAGGACAAGGATAAACCCCTTGTCAGTGTGAGCCTTGATGTAGACGGCGCCACTATCAAAACTCTTAACGATAATTTATCTGTAGCTACCGTCCCTGTTAAGCTAAGCCATGATTCGGTGGCAGACAAGCAAACCATACTGACGTTTACCATTCACAAATTGCTCCCGGGCAGCTACAAGATCAGCGCGATTGACGGGCAGGCTTTTCTGAAAAGCTACCTGGCCTATGAAAATGCGGTAAAAGCAAGGTTTCCGTATGTTGAGCAGGTAACTTACAGCCCAGGTACACTCGAAGCCTTTAAAATTGCTGCAACACTAAAGCCTAAATATGATAGCGTGGTATGGTTTGCTCATTTCAATAACAAGCCCTACTTCTATGTGATCAAAGGAAAATGGGATGAATCGACAGGTATCGGCCGTAACGCCGATTCTGCTGCCGTTGCTCCTTATAAAATGGGCCTGGTGGGTCCTGATCTGAAAGAGATCATCCCGCCGGAATATGATCTCGTCCATAACATCAATGCAACATTCCCCGGTTTGGTAGAAGTTGAAAAAGATAATAAAAAAGGCTTTTATGATCTTTCGGGTAAAATTGTTCTGCCGGTTAGCTATGACCAGATCTTCCCGGTTAACGATGATAGCAATCTCGCCGTTTTGCGTACCGGCGACGATTATTTTTACTTGAAACAGGATATGACGATCTCGGACAAGGCCGATATAAAGATCGGTGACATCCTTCCTAAAATAAAAGGTATATACGCCTCTGCAGATCTTTACTACAACGCCATAGCAGTGGTGACAGAGTTCAACTCAAAAACACGGCATGGGGCAATATATATTGCGCCGTCGTACCTTGTCGACCTTAATCTCATAGGGCAGGTAGAAGAATTTAAAAATCCATTACGCAAAACCGAATTCGAGGACGTTCATACCAGCTACAAGCTTAAATACGCCAACACCGCTACAGAACCGAATAACTGGCTGCAAGCGACTTTTTACTCCATTCGTGATTACTTTATTGGAGGACGCGGCGAATTTTACGACCACAAAAACATGGTGATAGCCGATAAAAAGAATAACCGGATCTATACACAGGAAATTGGTATAGATTATACACCTGGTGAAGGAGGTGGGGAGGCTTTAACCGGCGTATGCGATGTGAACAGCATAAAAGTGATTAATGACACACTATACGAAGTAAAAACCGGAGCAACGATCTACGTCGGGCTATATGATTCAGCCAAATACATCAGCGGCGGACCCTATTACCATTATTATGTGGTGAAAAATAATAAACTGAAAGAATTGCCCAACAACCGAACTTTTGGATTTACCAAATACATAAAAATGGACGACAGCTATTTGAACGCCTGCTATGTGATGACAACAGGTACCGAAAACTGGAAAAACAGGCAAAAGAGAACCCTTAACCAGATAACGCCCGAAATGCTGCACTACATGAAAAACGAGATATTTGCTGATTACGCCTATAAATTTAAAGACAAGCGCTGGCAGGACATTTTTAGCGAAATGGACTGGTACAGCTATAAAGGTGGCGAGGAGAGAAAGTCTTTTAACACCAGCATTGATGATTCGCTCACTGTTATCGATAAATATAACATTAACTGGATTAACCAGAAGATAAAAGCAGCCGGAACCAAGCCCGCTACAACGCTCGCCGCTAAATGAAAACGGCGCTGAAAGTGTTATGGTACGCCGCCTTTTTTTGGGTGTTGATATTGTGCGCCGGAACGTTTTTGCAGTATTATGATTTTAAGGGCGAATCGTCGTTCCTGCGTATTAAACGCGCAGCGGTAGAAACAGGCTGGTACCTGCCGGCTTTTTATTGCCATATTATAGGCAGCAGTTTGATCCTGATGGCAGGCTTTTTCCAGTTTTCCAAAAAAGTGTACAGCAACCGCCCGCTGCACAAAGCACTTGGCAAGCTTTATGTTTTTGGAGTGCTATTTTTTGCTGCGCCGGGCGCATATATCATGACGCTGTTTGTAAACCGCGGAACGGGAGTATTTATCTCATTTCTTCTTCAAAATACCTTTTGGGTGATCACCACAACCGCCGCCTGGATCTTTATAATGAATAAACGGATGGAAGATCATATAAAAATGATGCGCCGCAGCTATGCCCTGGCGTTTGGCGCGGTAATGCTGCGGTTCTATATCTGGGTATTTACTGTGTTTGGCAGTGGTGTTGGCTTTGCAAACAATTACCTCATCATCGCATTTTTAAGCTGGGTGCCCAATCTTTTAGTGGCCGAATGGATAAATTACAGTCAGAAAATGCCCCAACTAAATACGTAAAAACTCAAATCAAAGGGATAAAACCCTGTTTTTAAGCACAAGGAGGCATATTTTTAAAAGAAAACAAACTTTTTTAAAAAACAACTTGTGTAATAAAAAACGGTGCGTATATTTGCAATCCCAAACGGAGTGGTAGTTCAGCTGGTTAGAATACATGCCTGTCACGCATGGGGTCGCGGGTTCGAGTCCCGTCCATTCCGCAGAAAATAATTAAAGCCTGTAAGTATTTAACTTACAGGCTTTTTGTTTTTCCAACCTGTCCTCCGTAATTTCTATTTTCCATACCCCACAAATGCCATTCGTTCACCCATTTCCTTATAGGCTTCGTTTGGCTGCGGAGCCCAGGTGGCCAGGCCATCTACATACCGATTAAACATGCAGAAGGCCGCTGCGATCAATACTGCATCGTGGATTTCCTGATCACTGGCGCCTGCTTCTCGCGCAGTGGTGATGTCGTCTTCGGTTACATTTTTGCCGCCTTTTTGCACTTGGTGGGCAACGTGGAGCAGCGCCCGTAATTTACCGGATACCGGTGTGTTTGGCAGGCCGGCTTTGATGTCGTCGATCAAATTAAGACCGGTTTGCAGG
>DATCQV010000156.1:0-17051 GCA_036569325.1 Mucilaginibacter sp.
GCCTTACCTTGCTGTGCGAAAAATAATAATCGCCGGTAACACAGGTAGAACCGAAGAACGAGAAGAGCTCGTCGTCGTACCGTGCCTGGTAACCCAGAAAAGCTCCCTCGAGCCTTAACCCTATTGCAAAACCAGGCGCCACAAAAACATGCGGCTCAATAACCAGGGTAACACCCGGTTTCACTCCAAAACCATCGGTGGGCTTTGCATATCCCGCGCTGAAATCCAATTTTATTGAACCCTCCTTATCCTGCGCATTGCACAGCAAAGTTGCGGCAGACAGCAAAAACAGGATCAGCAGTTTCTTCATCAGGGGAGAATTGGTAAAACATGAAAATAGCGTTTTGCTATGATTTACCAAAACGCTATCTCTTTGTTGCTCATTTAAGCGAGGACGCTTAAAACTTTATTTCGGTCAAGCGTGGGCGCTTGACCGGGCGACTATCTTTTTATTTTCTATCACTTCATCAGCGCCGCAAATTTATTGCCGTAATCCATCAACTGGGCTTTGAGCTTCTTGCTTAATTCAAGGTCTTCATTGTTTTTTGCGGTATCGGCCATGCCGTTCAGTAATTGTATGCCCAGTTGCACGGTACGTACATCCAATCCGCCTTTGTTGTCCTGCAAAAGATTATAGTTATAATCCAGCTGATCGGTTATAAAGTTATCTACACTTTTTACGTATTTAGTACCAAGCACTTTGTCACCGAGACCGTAGGCGGTTTCGGCCATAAAGAATTTGCGGGCGGCAGTGTCAATATCCGGGTTTATATCGGGCATTTCCTTGTCAAATTTATGCAGGGCATTCAGCGCAAGGTTAGGATGACCGTCTTTGATCAAACCATTTGCCAGGTCGCTGAAGGTGATCTCCATGGTTAAATAAAACTGCGTGAGCGAAACGTCATCCAAATATTTAGCTGTTTTATAATTGCCGAATTTGAACTTGTTCACCACGTTATCATACATCACCAGGCTGTTGGTTTTAGCGGCGCCCTGCTCGTCGGTCTTCTCCTGCTTAAATGGGATCAGGTGATAAACAAAACCTTCTTTATACAGGTAAGGCTGCAAACCGAACATCGATTCAGGACCCATCGTAGCGGTAAAGCAAACCGGACGGTCCCAATTGTTATGTGCCAGGATATCCAGCATGGCCAGGTGATCCTTCGTCAGGTAATTGCCCGAGAATTTCCATTCCATCGTATCGGCAACCCGGCCTTTTTGATCCGCAGTGATCACACCTTTTTTAACCAGTTCGTCCGGGTTTATGGTTAATTTAAAGTTTTTGGTAGGAAGATAGTTCAGCACGTCGCCGCTTTGGTAAGTTACTTTCGTACGCGGATCGTCCGACGTAATAAAATCAAAAACATCTTTCGCCTCAACCGAACCTGGGATTTTAGCATCGTTAAAATAGATCACGTCACGTGTGCCGGTTTTGTATTTATCAAAAGGCATGGTGATAGGCAGCGGTGCCGATGCATTCATTTTCCTTTGCATCTGGTGGATGTACCAGTCGCCGCTAAAAAGGCTTAAACAAACTATCCGTACATCCGGGCGGATACCTTCCACCTCCTGGTCGTACCATAACGAATAGGTGTCATTATCCCCATAGGTGAACAAGATAGCGTTTTTAGGGCACGATATCAGAAAATTATAAGCCATATCGTGCGGGGTTAGTTTGGTAGAACGATCATGCCCCTTCCACTCCTTAAAGGCAAGCAATACCGGCACCGCAAGCATACAAATGGCGAACGAACCTATGATCGCGATCTTTAAAGTCAGTTTTCTCCGCGCAAATTCAACAAGGGCAATAAAGCCCAGCCCTATCCAAATGGCGAATGCATAAAATGATCCCACGTACGAATAATCACGTTCGCGAGGTTGGATGCCATTTTGGTTTACATACAGCACAATGGCTAAACCGGTAAAGAAAAACAGCAGGGCAATTACCAGTGCGTCGCGTTTTTTACGTTTGAAATGACAGGCCGCACCCAATAAACCCAACATCAGCGGCAGGGCATATAATGGGGCATAGCCGTTGCCCTGCGTTACCGATTTTGGCAGATGTTTGCCGCCGTCCAGTAGTCCGCTTGTCCAGTTGCCGTTAATGCTTTCGGTGCTTTGCTGGCCGTCAACCTGGTTGTAGCGGCCCACAAAGTTCCACAGGAAATAGCGCCAGTACATCTGGTACATCTGCCAGCTGAACATCCATTTCAGGTTGTCGCCAAAGGTGGGCGCCTGCCCATCGCCCAGTTGCAGCCATTGCTGATAAAACTGCTTGTTCTGCACAAAGTAAGGGTCGGTTTCGGTGCTCCACATACGCGGCAAAAAAGTGGTGTGGTCATAAGTATAATCCATTTTTTTGCCGGCGCTTTCATATTTATTCTTTCCACGGGCATAAATGGTGCCGCCTTCCTTTTCGTCGGTGATCTTGGCGTCGAACAACGGCCCGGTCAGCAGTGGGGTTTCGCCATATTGAATACGGTTCAGGTAGCTGTAAAGCGTAAAGGCATTATCGGGGTGCGAGTTATTCAGATCGGTATTGGCCGATGCCCTGATGGGGATATAAACGAACGAGCTGTATCCCAAATAAATAAAGGCAATACACAGTAAAGCGAGGTTGAGCACCGGTTTCCTTTTACGAATACTGTACCAGATGCCGCCCGCAATTCCTCCCGCAAGTACCAGGCAAAATGCTGCCGCCCCGCTGCCAAAGCCAAAACCCAGCGAGTTCACAAAAAAGAAATCGGCCCAGGCGGCGAAGTACACGGTATAGCCCCTGATACCAAACTGCACCAGCGCAAGAATTACTATACTGATAAAAAAGGCCGCAATGCCACGTTTTACAGTGATATTCTTATTCCTTCTAAAGAAATAAACCATAGCGATAGCCGGGATGCTCAGCAGGTTAAGCAGGTGGATACCGATGGATAAGCCGATCATATAGGCAATCAGCACGATCCATTTATCGGCACGCGGCTCATCGGCATGCGCATCCCATTTCATAATGGCCCAGAATACGATGGACATACATAACGATGCCATGGCAAACACGATAGTCTCCACCGCCGAGAACCAGAAGGTATCGGTAAAGGTAAAAGCCAGCGCACCCACCAACCCTGCGCCCATGATGAGGTAAATGTTCTGCGCACCGTTTAGCAGCTTTTTGGCAAGCGCAGTTATCGTCCAGAACAAAAACATAATGGTAAATGCACTGGCCAATGCCGACATCAGGTTAGTAAAGTACGGCACCTTTGCATTGTTACCGAACGACAACAGCGAGAATGCCTTACCCAGCATAGCAAACATGGGGTAACCCGGCTGGTGCGATACCTGCAAACGATACGCGCACGAAATAAATTCGCCGCAATCCCAGAAACTAACAGAAGGCTCCAGCGTGAGCACATAGGTAGTCAGCGCAATGGCAAAACAAAGCCAGCCCAACAGGTTATTGGTCTTTTTGTAATCGAGATGTAGAGGTGCAGTCATTTATTGGTTGATTAAGTGAGTGGTTGATTAAGTTGACTGAGTTTAGTTAGTCAAATCAGGGAATTAACCACTCACCTAATCAACTTATTCAACTCAATCAACCCGAACACAAAACCAATTTCTATCTAATTTTTCTATCCGCGACAAATTTTAACACCTCTTAACATACTTTAACAGTTTTTAAATCCAATTTAACATTTGAGAGAAGCATGGTGCCCTGATTCAGAACGATTGAATTACAAACAGTTAACTTAATTTAAGGATAAAAAGAAGAATTTTAGGGGAGGGACCGGGCGGCAGGCTACAGCTGTTATAAACCGGCTGCATTAAATTTTAAATCAAGCGTACTTTTTCTTGCCGCGCTCCTCTTTCTGCAGCGCCTCTATTTTGGCGTCGATAACCCGGATTGATTGTTGAAGTGTATGCACATAAGGGTTCGACTGATGTTCGGCGCCGCTCATCATTAAATAATTAAGGATCTCGTTGATCCTCTCCTTTGATCGCTGGAACTTATTTAAATCGGCCATAACCAAATTATTCAACAGGCCTTTTTACGTATCACGTTGCATAACTGTTAGGCATGATTTTCAACATTGTTGATTTTATTAACAATGTTTCAAGAATGTTACAAAGCGAACGAAACCTTTGTTAAAAAAGCTAAAACGCAGAAAGCCGGCTTAAAACCGGCTTTTCATATATTACTTGTACGCTATCTGCAAAATTATTCGTTTTCAATTGCCGAAAAAGCTTCCAGCAAAACATTCCATTTGTGGTTTTTGTCTATTTCCCAAATACGTACGTAGTTGTAGTTACTTAAAATATTGCCCTTGCGAATGCGTGCTTTACCATAAGTATAAGCCAGGTCGCCGCTGGTAGCCCTACCCGCATTTACGGTTTGTGCGCTGATAGAGATTCCCTCATTGTCGATGAATTTCATTACCTGCTCGCGGCCGGTCATCGGTTCAAAGCCAGGGAAATAAAAACGGCCTTCTGAACTTAAAAACTCCTTATAGGTACCCATTGTCGAAATGGTTAAAGAGTGGTTAAATGTCTCGTCGGTACCAAGAATTATTTTCTTACCGTTGAACGGGTCTTTGCTCGGTTTAACGCGTTTATCGCCGTCCGGGCTTTTGATATCGTTCAGGGCTTCTTTTTCTGGTTCAGGGTGCTGTATGCCAAGGTCCATCAGCAGTTTCAGTTTACCTTCGCCATCGTTGCGCCAAAGCGAAACATAGTCGCCGTAAACCTTATCATCGTCGTTCTTGCCGTTCTGGTAAACGTAGGTACCCGCTGTAAAAGCGAGGTCGCCATTGCCAGATATACGCGCAAAGTTCGGAACCCAGCTTAAGGTACCCGCCTGCTTATCAATGTTATTATAAAACTCGGTAATGTTAACCGCATCGGGTTTAAAAACTATCCCTTCAGGGTCGGCAACGGCTAAAAAGCCTCCTTTTATACCTTTACGCTCTACCAGTTTATTAAAATCTTTTTCGGCCTGGATAACCTTATCTACATCAACTGGTTGGGTGGGTTGTGCTATTGATACTTTATTTAAACCGGCAATCAGCAACGCGGCTAATAATACTTTTTTCATTTATTGTTTAGATATGTAGGCAAATTTATAATAATTCATCAGGCAGTAGCCTCTTTAGCCAAATGTAAAAACTGAGCGGCAATTTACACGGCCATTTAACGAAATTTAACCAATTAAATTTTACTCCAGTTGGTGCCCTCTTTACTGTCGCTCAGCTTAAAGCCTATTTCCTGGAGGCCGTTCCTGATCTTGTCAGACGTGGCGTAATCATGATTAGCCTTCGCCTCGTTCCTTAACGTAACAACAAGGTTCATTATTTTAGGCAGGTCGTCATTTGCCGCCTGCTCATTCTTCAAACCCAAAACTTCCAGTACAAAAGTATTCATCAATTTCTTCAGAAGTTCTAAGTTTTTGGCGTCGATCTTCATCTTGCCGTCGTGCACGGAATTGATAACACGCGTGGCCTCAAAAAGTTCTGCAATTAAAACCGGACTATTAAAATCGTCGTTCATGGCCGCGTAGCATTTGTCCATCAACTGCTGTACGTCAAAGTCATTGGTGGCCGATGCCTTTAAACTGTCCATCAGCCCAAAGGCATTCATCAGGCGTTTGAACCCTTTTTCCGATGCTTCCATAGCCTCGTTACCAAAGTCGAGCGTACTGCGGTAATGCGCCTGCAGCATAAAGAAGCGCACCGTCATTGGTGAATAGCCTTTTCTGAGGATTGAGTTGTTACCCGAAAAAAGTTCGTGCGGCAAAAAGCTGTTCCCTAATGATTTCGACATCTTTTGTCCGTTAACGGTAAGCATGTTAGTATGCACCCAGTATTTAGCCGGGTTAACACCGCAAGCTGCCTCGTTTTGTGCTATCTCATTGGTGTGATGCGTCGGAACCAAGTCTAACCCGCCGCCGTGAATATCAAACTGGTGACCCAGGTATTTGCCGCTCATAGCCGAGCATTCCAAATGCCAGCCAGGGAAACCAACGCCCCAGGGCGACGGCCATTTCATCAGGTGCTCCGGTTTGGCTTTGATCCAGAGCGCAAAATCGAGCTTGCCGTGTTTTTCGTCCTGACCGCCAAGCGTACGGGTATTGGTAAGCAGGTCTTCCAGGTTACGGCCGCTTAAAATGCCGTATTCTTTGGTCTTGTTATATTTTTCTACGTCGAAATAGATCGAACCATCAACCTCATAGGCGTAGCCTTTTTCGAGGATGATCTTCACCAGTTCAATTTGTTCGATGATGTGACCGGTGGCAGTAGGCTCAATGCTTGGCGGCAGCGTATTGAAGGCCTGCATCACATCGTGAAAACCTACAGTATATTTTTGCACAATCTCCATAGGCTCCAGCTGCGCCAGTTTTGCCTTTTTGGAGATCTTGTCTTCCCCCTCGTCGCCGGCATCCCCTTCCAAATGGCCTGCATCGGTAATATTGCGCACGTAACGCACTTTATAACCCAGGTGAGTAAGGTAGCGGAAAATCAGATCGAACGATATATAGGTACGCGAATTGCCCATATGAGCATCGCTGTAAACCGTAGGGCCGCAAACATACATACCCACATGCGGCGGATTTAACGGCTCGAATTTCTCTTTTTTACGTGTTAAAGTGTTGTAAACAAATAAATTTTGTTCCATGATTGCGGCAAATATAGTGATTGGGGTTTGGTTGATTAGAGATTAAAGACCAGTTAATTAGAGATTAATTGCTAAAACGACCTTAAAGGCCATTTAAATCGACAAAAAATTAGTCTTTTTACTAATCTCTGATCAACTAATCTCTAATTAACCAATCACCAGTCCTTACTTCTTTAATCCTATTTCCCTCAGGCGTTCATCAAGGTATTCACCTGCGGTGATATCATCGTATTGTTTCGGGTGCTCTTCGTTGATACACTGCGGTAAACAGGTAAGGTCCATATCTGCTTTGGGATGCAGGAAGAACGGAACAGAATAACGTGAATATTTCATCAGCTCGCGCGGCGGATTCACCACGCGGTGTGTGGTCGATTTTAATTTGTTGTTGGTGAGGCGCTGCAGCATATCCCCTACGTTTACCACCAGGTCTTCGCCAAATGCTTTAACCGGGAACCAGGTGTCTTCGCGGGTAAGCAGTTCAAGGCCGTCGGCGCTGGCGCCTATCAGCAGGGTTATCAGGTTAATGTCCTCGTGGGCACCCGCACGTACCGCGCCGGCAGGCAAAGCATCCGGATCGGTAATCGGGAAATAATGCAATGTGCGTAAAATAGAGTTGCCGTTGTGCACCTTATCGTCGAAATAATTCTCGGGCAAACCCAGATAAACCGAAATAGCCTGCAATAAATGCTGACCGGCCCATTCCAGTTTTTTATAAACCTCCAGAGTAGTTGCGTTGAACGAGGGTAGTTCGTCTACCTCTAAATTCGGCGGGTATTCTGCCTTCAGCGCATCATCGTCGGTCACGGTTTGTCCTATCTGCCAAAACTCTTTCAGATCAGGAGCAGTAAAGCCTTTGGCAGTTTCCTTATTTTTACCGGTATATCCCCGCTGACCTGCAAGGCCCGGAACTTCATATTTATCCTTTACCGCTTCGGGCAGGGCAAAAAGCGCTTTTACATCTTCGTAAAGCTTATCTATCAATGCCTTATCTAAACCGTGATTAGTTACGGTTACAAAGCCTGTTTCATTAAAAGCCCTGCCAATATCTTCCGAAAATTGCTTGCGCTGCTCACTATCTCCGTTTACATATAAGTTTAAATCAAGTCTCGGAATATTAACCATGTTCAGTTATGTTAAAATATTTTGTAAAACTATTTAAAATAAAAAAAGTTGTAAAAAAAATATACAAATAGAACATCTACAGTAAATAATATCTGGCAGACTTTACCTTTCGAGGTATAAATAGTCTGATACTTTGTGAGTGGTTGATTGAGTTAGATTGAGTGGGTAACTGATTAAGAGAATAGGATATAATAAAGAATTGTTTATCAATAAACATAACCCAATCAACTTAATCCAACTTAATCATCACTCACCCCAAAAAACAAGATCATGAAAAAATTGAATAAAATATGGGGCAGCGTAATACTGACAGCATTGCTGTTCATTGCCGCCCCAATACACAGCAAAGCCCAGGAAGGAGGCTACATATCCGACCAGCAATTTTACGACGACCTTGATCCATACGGCACCTGGGTAAGCGATCCACAATACGGAAACGTTTGGGTACCGGATGCCGAAGATGGTTTCCGCCCCTACGCTACACGCGGTCACTGGGTAGTTACCGACTATGGCAACACCTGGGTATCTGATTACCAATGGGGCTGGGCACCTTTCCACTACGGCCGCTGGCGGTACGATGATTACTATGGATGGGAATGGATTCCCGGCCATGAATGGGCACCGGCCTGGGTAAGCTGGAGGCACGGCGGGGGCTATTACGGCTGGGCTCCGCTGCAGCCAGGTATTACCATCAGCGTCTCAATCGGCGGCGGCTATCGTGCACCTGATAACTATTGGGTATGCGCCCCCGAAGCCTATATTAACAGGCCGAACATTTACAATTATTACGTTCCGCATACCCGAGCGGTAACCATTATCCGCAATACTACCATTATTAATAATACCTATGTTAACAATAACCGCACTTATATAGCCGGTCCGCGGGTTGAAGACATCCGCAGGGTGACCCACCAAAATGTGCAGGTTTACAGAATTAACAACGAAAGCAGGCCCAGCGCAGTAAGGGTACAGAATAATACCGTGAATATTTATCGCCCTGCGGTTAATAAAGTAGCCAATGCCCGTCCTAACCGTGTTATTGATGGCGCAGCGTACAGGCAACAAAACCCTAATCAGGCAATTGCACACCGCGGTGGTGGTGCTCCGGCTTATAATAAGGCCAATGCAGCGCGTCTTGCACAGGCAGCAAGGGCTCCGAAACCCGACGCCCGCGTAGTACATGTTAATCCGATAACCAGTCGTCCGGCTATAGAGGCACGTCAACAACAAGCGCAGCAACGGCAGCAGGAGCAGCAACAGCGTACTCAACAACAAGCACAGCAACGTCAAAAAGCTCAACAACGCACTCAGCAACAGGCCGATCAGCGCAAACAGCAGGCACAGCAACGTAGCCAGCAGCAAGAGCAAGCCCGTCATCAACAGACACAGCAGCGTCAGCAGCAGCAAGAACAAGCTCGTCAGCAACGTCAGCAACAGCAGGAACAAGCCCGTCAGCTCCAAGCGCAACAACGTCAGCAGCAACAGGAACAGGCCCGTCAACAGCGGGCGCAACAACATCAGCAGCAACAGGAACAGGCTCGTCAGCAGCAGGCGCAGCAACGTCAGCAGCAGCAGGAACAGGCTCGTCAGCAACAAGCACAACAACGCCAGCAGCAGCAGGAACAGGCTCGTCAGCAACAAGCACAACAAAGACAGCAGCAGCAGGAACAGGCCCGTCAACAGCAGGCGCAACAACGTCAGCAGCAACAGGAACAGGCTCGTCAGCAACAAGCACAACAACGTCAGCAGCAACAGGAACAGGCTCGTCAACAGCAGGCGCAACAACGTCAGCAGCAGCAGGCGCAACAACGACAACAGCAGGCGCAACAACGACAACAGCAAGCTCAACAGCGTCAGCAACAACAGGCACAACAAAGACAGCAGCAAGCTCAACAGCGTCAGCAACAACAAAGACCAGAACGCCCACCGCACCACGAATAATGCCCAATTCTGCTAATTCTTAAATAAAAAATGGCATCTGTATTAACTTTTAGTTTACAGGTGCTATTTTTATGTCCTGATTAAAAATTATGACACACTTTACCACATCTCGTCTTTATAAATATTTCACTATCCTTATCGTCGCTTTTTGCTTAACTACAATTGGTGTAAAATACATTAATGTGCCCACTGGCAATAACAACGTATCGCACATCGTATTTATAGAAAACTCGTGGGATGAGGCGCTTAAACAGGCCGCCCTGCAAAACAAATACATTTTTGTGGATTGCTACGCCACCTGGTGCGGCCCCTGTATGATGCTAAAGAACCGCACTTTTACCGACAACAAGGCAGCCGAGTTCTATAACTCCAACTTTATCAACGTTTCCCTCGATATGGAAAAAGGCCGCGGACCAGAACTTGCCCAAAAATGGCAGCTTCGTGCCTACCCTACCCTCATTATCTTCGATTCCAAAGGCAAGCCGATTTTGGGTACCGTGGGCTTTATCAACGCAAGCGAACTGATCCGCTTTGGCCGCGAAGCGCTGAAAAAATAATAACTGAGCTTAAAGCGAAAAGACCAAAGCAGAAAGCTTTCAAACCTTTTCGATTTGGTCTTTTTGCTTTAAGCTTTCCGCTTTTATAACATTTTGAAAAAAATCAAAACCTGCGGGGTAGTAATTTGTTTTATTAACAGATTGCGTGGGAAAAGGGCACAAAAAAGGCCGAAAAACTCTCGCAGTGTTCCGGCCCTACATCTACCTATGAAAAACAACCCTTTTGGAAGGGCATAATGTTTAACTCAAAAGCAATGCCAGTTTATAAAGTTGCTTAAAACATACTGAGATTTTTCATTTTTTGCTTTAAGAGAAATAAAACGGGGAATAATTTTCTCGTCACATAGGAATAATTTTGCTCAAACGGGGATATCAATACCTTTAGGTTTTATACATTTTACAACTTACCAACAACCTGCCGTCAAAAACCAGTAAAGGGAAACCATAACACGCTAATGTTGTTACAGTTATTATGGATTATAATGTATATTTATTAGCAACCGATCCGAAAAATCCGTGCCGGGATGTTATCCACTCACGGGATACACGGTTAAAGATCAGGGTGTATTGCCTCAGCGAGGAATCATTCAATCCCGATAGTAACGAAATTCAGTTATACGGCTATGCCCATAACAAGCTGTTTGCTTTTGAAACCATAAACATTGTAGCCGAAGACGCCCTTGATGTGGTGAGCGCTATCCAATGGTACGCCGAATATATCGATTCCCCCGAAATGGAGATCCTGCCCGATGATCCACGTCCTGGTGAACACATTGCCATGTAAAACCCTTTATTTGCCGCTTAAAAGCGGCAAAACCTATATTACCATCAGTACACCTAAAAATATTTTATTTTTTAAGCTCCTGTTAATAATATAGTTACAGGCCCATAGACAAACCACAATAAAAAAAGTGAAATTTTATTTTGGAGAAACAACAATGACTCCTATATTTGCAGTCCCAAAACGGAGGGAACGATTGAGTTTCCAAAGTGATGAAAAAGGGAGCTTAGCTCAGCTGGTTCAGAGCATCTGCCTTACAAGCAGAGGGTCACTGGTTCGAACCCAGTAGCTCCCACTTAAAAAAGCCTTTCAGAAATAATCTGGAAGGCTTTTTTGTTGGTGATTTAACTTGATGACATTAACCGAACCGCTGCCTGCTGTTCGAAGTTTGCAAACTTCGGACTACTATGCCCATAGTGTCCAACTACCCGCAGCTGGCCTGAGCTTTAAGCTTACATAGCCCAAATCCTTTTTCATCAAGTATTCCCCTCATCTCATGTAAATAAATCCCACACCAACAAAGCCTTCCGTTCCTTTAAAGAAATTTAAAAGAATACGGATCTGATGTCTACCCAAACGGCCGTCCTGAACAACCATCGCCGCAACTTCACCGTGCTCTACGTTATCATCTTACTCACGGCTCTGCAGTTATTCATCGCATTGCTAACGGATGGTTTCGCCCTATCACAGGACGAGGGCATGTGGCACTACATCGGCCGCAACTGGTTCAGGAATAGGCTCGTACCCTACTCAGGCGGGGCCGACAATAAATCGCCGCTGTTTTACGCGCTATTCGGGCTGTCGGATAAACTATTCGGCGTTAATTATTGGTTCCCAAGGGTTGTGGGTACGTTGTGCCAGTCGCTGGGGCTTTGGTTCCTGTACAAAACAGCCAGGTTGCTTGCGGGGCGCCAGGCAGGTATACTCACTATTTCATTTTACGGGCTTTCGGTGCTTTGGAAGAGCGTAGATGGGAAATTTGTTTCGTACGATGAAACTTATGAGGTGACATTCATCATTGCATCCTTTTACTTTTTGCTTGGTGCTAAGAATAAACAGGGGGATTTCATCAGTGGTTTCCTGGCGGCTATTGGCTTATGTTTCCGTTTGACCGCAATTTTTGGTATTGGAGCTCTGTTTACCAGCGCCATCAGAAAAAAAGGATTTGCCGCACTTTCATTTTCCGCAGGCGGACTGGCCGGCGTTCTGTCAGGTTTACTCGCGGCGCACCTGGCAGGCATCAACCTTCGCGATCTGTACACATTTATGCTGGCCGATAACTTCGGCGCAGGCAGTACTACCGACCATGGCCTAATTTTCAGAACTATCCAGTTTTGCAATTTATTTTTTTTCTCGGAGGTCATTTTATTTTATCCCCTGCTTATCGCGTATCTTTTTATAAGTAAGAAAGCGGACTGGTTGATCGTCTGGCTTCTATCTGTATTCGTAGGAATTAACCTCATCGGGAACTATGCCCGCGTCGATCTGAAAGAGATCCTGCCTGCAATGTCGCTTGCTGCGGGGCTTACCGCCATACATTTTATTAATAAATATAATTTACCGTTAAACAAGATCCTGATTATTATATGGGTCTGTTTTTTCCCTAAGTCGCTGGAATCGGTGTTCGTACTAACTGTAGATGAATCCGTACGCCCCGACCTTTACTGTAAAGAACCTTACATACAGCCCGACGACAAGGCCGTTAAAGCGCTCGGGGAATGGATAAAGGCCAGCACCAAACCGCAGCAAAAAGTATTTGTTGCAGGATTCAGCGCATCGGTACAAGCTTATTCAGAGCGGGTTTCCCCTACCATTTACTTCAACGCCACGCAGACCCAAATTGCTAAAAAGAGGTTTTATGAAGACATGAAGCAGTGTAAGGCCGAAATGATCCTCGTCCCATTATTTCCATCCTATAAACAATATATCGATGCCGGCTTGCGGGCGTATATCGATCAATTAGCGGCGAGAGATTATGTCTTTGACCGGTGTATGTTCAGCTATGCCGTTTACCGGTTAAAAAAATAGCAGGATAAATCATGGGGGAAGTTTTATAATTTAGAATACTTATTCTGAACGATATATGTCAAAGATAACTATTCACATGGTCTCCAGTCTTGATGGCTATATCGCCAAAAAGGATAACAGCATTTCATGGTTCGAAACATCCTGTAATTACGATAAAGGGATAACGGTTAATCGGCAGGAGGCAGCTGAGTTCTTAAAGACCATCGATTGTTACCTTATGGGTTCGCGCACCTACGAACTTGCCGTCGAACTATCAAAGCAATATGGATGGCCTTATGGAAACACGCCGACTATTGTACTGACACACAGAAACCTGCCGGTTGAAAGATCCAATATTGAAATTTACTCCGGCAACTTAAACCAGTTGGTGACTCAGCGCTTAACACCACACTATCAGAATATCTGGCTGGTGGGCGGCGCGGCGCTGGTTAAAGATTTCATCCGGCTAAAGTTAGCCCACGAGATAAGATTATCCGTATTGCCCGTCATACTCGGCGATGGCCTACCTTTTCTAAATGAAACGGGACTGGAACAGGCGCTGAATCTGAAAAACGTTATTGCTTACAAAAGCGGCATGGTCCAACTCCATTATGAGATCATGAAATAAAGCGCTGGCATATTGCAGATACCGGCTTATTGACGAAAGTGAATAACTTAACTTGTTATTATCAATTTTTATTTAGAGCTTTAAAGAATTAATTCAAGAGTTCTTTTTTTTGAATTATACCTTAACCTTTAGTTCACAGTTAATATGAGAAGTAAAAACCGCTGTTGCGCTCCCTCTTTTTTTACGTTTCTGCAATAACTCATCCGTTTGCCACAGATTAACAACTAAAATAATAAATCAATGTCATCAGAATCTATCAAACCGCCGGCTTACAAAACAATCTTCAGCCAAACCAGCACACCAAACGGCATGCAATACGAAGACTCGGTATTGTTTGACATGGGCGACGAAGCTGCACAGGTCACGTTCACGTTACTTTGCCAGAATATACCCCAGGGCACCACAATCGGCTTCTCGTGCGGCAGTCCCGGTCCTAACCCACCAATTTACCTGCCGCCTACAAAGGTCGAAACGTATCCTGTTTTCACTACGGGGATAGTTAGCGATGTGCCTGCAAATTTCGAGGCCATGATAACTTACTGGGCTAATTTTGAACAGCAGCCGCCCGCTAATGCTTCATTAACCCTGCAGGCAATGATAATAGTTAATCAATAGGATATTCATTATCCGTCTCTAACACCTTATAAAAACCTAAAACCATGTCAAATTACAACGGTATTTTTGTACGTTCTGCCTTAGGCCAGGACAACGCTATTCCCAAACAGGGCTACCAAAACAATTCGCCCGATATTATGCCCATGGGCACAGTGCCTATAGCCAACCCGCAATCACTTTTTGAGAACGGCTATGAGGTTTATTTCGAGACTCCGTTAGCGGCTGCACAAACAAATTACATTTATCTGCGCGGCAAAAATTATGCAGCACAGCCAATTAACGATACCGGCGATACCCGCCCGCGCTTATTTTCGACCAGATCTTCCCTTCTGCTCTGGCCGCAAACCTGGGAAGAATTAGACACCTGCCCTTCCAGCAGCGACCTGGCGCTTAAAGCTGATCCGCAGGCTGTAGGCGTTGCCAACCGGCCATTTGTCTGGAAGCCGACCGCTATTTCAAATGATCATTATTGCTTAATATCGGTTGTACCTTCGCCGGACTACGATAATAATCTGCCCGATCAATTCTCAAACTATGAAAACTTTAACCAATGGGTAGCCGCGCACGGTGGAATTGGGTGGCAATCGGTCGCGCTTGCAAACCCCAATGGTTTCGTATTTTCTAATCAGGTATCCTTCCAGATTGGCCCCTATTCCGGTCAGGTGTTATTTTTGATAAGTTGCAAAGACATCCCATTGGGATGCCAGGTATCGTTTTCTGCCGGGTCGCCGGGCACCAGTCCGGCTGTTTATCTGCCGCCGGTTACAGTTACAAGCTCTCCAAATTTTTCGGCTGGTGTGCAGTGTAATGTTCCGGCAGATTATATAAGCGATATTTACTACACGCTTATTACTCCGGCCGGCACTACCATCCCAGTGGGTGCCTATGTAGACATGAAAGCCTACCTGGTTTCTAACCCGGACGGCTTATTAAAAGGAAGCGATCACATGACCGTGATAGCATCTAACAGCTTCAACTTTTAACTGACAGCGCTAACAAAATAAATCAGCAAGGCGGAGTTCGATATTAGCTCCGCCTTATTATTTCTTACCATTTTTTCAATCCCAGCAGTTTCTCGCCCAACTCGCTTAGTTCGGCAACCGGGTTTTGTTTCTCCCTTTTCAGCGGATCACCGGGGAACGCGTAGCCCTCCATGGCATCGCGGTTTTGCCAGCTGTCAATCCTCCATTGGCGCAATGGCTCATTTTCTTCCTGCGCAGGCATCATGGCAATGTATTGGGCAATGCGTACCTTATTGCCACTGGTATTGGGGCGAATGCCGTGTGGTTCCAGGCTGTTGAATATCAGCAGGTCGCCTGCTTCCAATTTCACCTTTACAATATCAAATCCGTTGGTATCGGGCTTATAATGGTCGCGCTCTTCAGGCTGGGTCAGTTTCCAGGTATCGTATGTACGGTAAAGCTCGGGGATGCATTGAAAACCGCCCATGTGCTCATCGGTCTGATCCGCAAGAGCCAATACGCCCTGTACATTTTGTGGTTTGGTTTCGGGGTCGTAGTCCCAATGGATAAATCCTTTGTATTCAAATCCGGGCCGCAAAGGGAAGTTCAGGTTCGCCCGGTCAATGGTCACCCAAAGTTTTTCGGTTCCCCACACATCGGCAAAGGCGGCATGCACTTTCGGGAACTGCCGGTTATCCCACATGTATTGATGATTATAAATTTCAACCATACCGGTATTATTCAATTCGGTCATCTGCATTTGGGCATTTGGGCGTTTATACCAGGTTTCCATATCGGCGGCGTCTTTGCCTTCATATTCCCACAGGTAATCGGCCAGTTTCTTCACCTGCTCTTTGGGCACGGCATTTTTGATCACTACATAACCATTAGCGATCCAAAAGTTCCAGTCCGCTTCGCTCAGCACACGTAGCGGTTCGCCGTTGCTGCGGTCGTTCAATTTCAATTCGCTCGATTTTGCTGTCGAAGGGTTGCCTGGTATTTCCTTATGCGCATTCATTGTTTGTACTTCCATGATCTTATTGGTTTGATAGTCAAATTTAGGCTGACAGATGCCGCGGCGTATCCTGTCCCTTATCCAGAATTTGCTCTGCATTAACATTTTGAGTAAGTTTGAATATACTGCATAAACAATACAGCATGAATGAAATACAATTAGAGAAAGTTGAATTTGAGGCGGGCAAATCATTCAAGTTGTTCTCGCCCCGCCTGCGCAATACCTTTCTCTGGCATTATCATCCGGAGGTGGAACTGGTTTATGTGGAGGCCGATGCCGGCATCCGTCATGTTGGTACGCACATATCCACCTATACACAAAGCGACCTTGTGTTTATCGGAGGCAACGTTCCTCATTTAAATTTCGATTATCGCCTGCGCAGCGACTATCACCAAATCGTTATCCAGCTGCGTACCGATTTTCTCGGTACGGCCATCAACCTTGTTCCGGAATTTTCGCTCATCAGCAATTTATTTAAACAGGCCGCCTACGGAATCGCCTTTAATGGCGAGACCAAACGCATTGTAGCCGAAAAGCTTAAGCAACTGAGCGCCATTCCCCCGCTTGATCAACTGATGCAACTCATCCATATCCTCCAGTTACTGGCCATGTCTAATGATCGGGAAAAACTGAACGACGATCTGAACATCACGAATTTTATTTTAAAGGATAAGATAAGGATGGGCGCAATTTATGAATACATCGATGCCAGTTATCATCAAAAACCAGATGTGAATGTCGTAGCTCAAAAGGTGAACCTTACAAC
>DATCQV010000157.1:0-9253 GCA_036569325.1 Mucilaginibacter sp.
CTGGTCGGCCCCAAGAGTTGTACGGGTTTTGTAGCTTGCCTTGTTTTTGCAACATTACTACTTTGTTCTCCGATTAGCCACAAACGTCTTTACGATTTTTTCCGGGGCTGCCCCAGGTGGTTACTCGAAATGACGCGCCGGGAAAGAGGCAATGGCGCGAGGCGAAAGTTCCAATGACGGGCGTGGAAAGAGACAATGACGCGCCGGGAAAGAGGCGATGACAAAACGGGGGTATTGAGATTACTTAATCACCAGCAACCACCCTTTACCCTTTTCAACCTTAATTTCATCGCCATCCTTAAACCTGGCCGCATGCTGAAAATTCTTTACTTCAGGTGCGGTAATAGTTGCGGTAGCCGGATTGATACCCAGTGCTTTCCAGTTGATCTTTAGTTTGATGTTCACGTCATCGGCAGCCCAGCTGGCAATGGATACCAGCACTTTGCCTTGTTTTTTGTAGATGGTAGCCAGTACATCGGGGTTATTGGTTTTTACAGGATTATTCTCTACCCAATAACCTATCATTTTAGTGCCCTGCATGCCAAAATTATCCCAAACCTTCCAGATAGGGCGTGGGTCGGCGTTGTCGCTCCAGGGCATGCGGTTGGTCATGCCATAGATCATACCGCGCCAGGGATTGCCGCCGCCCTGCAGCATTTCGCCCATGAGGCCGAACGGGATACCGGATACTTCGGTCAGGAAGAAATCGGGCGAGTTCTTCTCATAATCAAAATACTCACCAAACCACAGCCGGTTCAGGTATGGAAAATGCTCGAGGTACAGGTTGCCGCTATTATTGAAACCATCGCTTTTGTTGTATTGGTTGGCCGAGTGCAGGTCGATAATACCGGGATGACCATCTTTGGTCAGCACGCGTTTAATACGTTTCATGGTGATACGATCAAAGGCCACGTCATCGAGGTAAATACCGTCGATACCTACATTATGAACCAGCCAGTTCATGCCCTCCACATAATAGTTATGCCAGCGGCTCATGCCGCTATTGATGATGGCGGCGTCTTTATATTCGGGCACATACCAGGCGGCAATGTAATCGCCGGCAACGTGTTCCTGCAGCCATGAATAGCCGCCGCCCTTTCCGGTGGCATAGATCTCGTGACCGAGGCTGCGCATGGGGAAGGTTTCATAAGCGCTGTTCGACAGCTCGCGCACCGTATTATAGATCTTCACTTTAAGGCCCTTTCTATGCGCTTCGTCTATATAAGCCTTCATAGCGTTATGCGCAATGAAGGGATAATTGATATAGGGGTTAATAGGCGTACCGTGATGGATATTGATCACAGTTGCGCCGGTGGCCTTAATGGTATCGATATTATCATACTTGTGGTAAAAGCGGGTGGCCCACTGAAAATCGGTATTGATGGGGTGGAACGGTGTTATCAGCAACGTAAAATTGTAATACAGCACATCGCCCTTTTTCATACTGCGGGCGCCGCTGTAGTTATTCACCAGCACCTGGCTATTTTTTTCCGAGATGTTAATGCCGCCCTTACTGTCATTACCCCATGAGGTTGGCAGCAACAGCGGCTTTTGCAGGTAGAAATTGGTATTCAGCGGACGCACATAATTTTCATCGCGCAGCGAATATTGTAAACCGGCGTTCACATCACCTATCCATGCGCCGTCCTGGTTTTTGTGGACTACGTCCCATTTCCACTCGTAGCTGGCCGGGCGCTTTTCGCCTTTCAGGTTCAGGCCCATCATGTATTTGGCCGACGCCTTGTTGAAAGGAATCTCCATACGTATATCGTTCAGATTCACATTCTGCAAGGCGGTAACCTTAACGGTATAGGAAACAAATCCATCAAACTCTATCGATCCGGACACATCCATCTGCAAATGCGCCGAAGTATTTACTGCCTCCCATTTCACTGTGCCCGGCTGCGTTTCGGTAAATTTAACGCCTTTCGGTTGCCATACTTCGTCGCCCTTTTCACTGGCAGCGATGAGTTTGATGGGCGAGTTCAGCACCTCTTTACCGGTAGCTGAAAAAGAGGTCATTTCCTGCGTAAAATAAGTAAGGATGCTTTGCGGAAAACCGGTTTTAGCCAGTGTCATCTTCCTGCCGAGCAAAGAAATGCTTTGCCCTTTCACCACCAGCGGCGTGTACGGTTTGATGACATCATTTTGCTGCGCGAGGGTAGAATTGAGCCAGGTGAGACGGGTTTGCTTCCACGGCTCATCGATGCCGCCTTTAGGGGCCACTGCTTGTTCAACGGTTAATTTTATCCCTATTTTGGTGGTCTCTGCATTTTTTGCGCTGATGGACACCGTGCCTTCGTAAGTGCCTGCTGTTGCAGTAGCGGGGATGTTCACCAAACACCACATAGCTTGCACATCGCCTTTGGCAACATCAACCGTTTTGCTAAAGGCCTTGCCGCGGTAATCGGTGCCGCCATTGTTAATGCATGACATCAATTTGGCCGGAATTACCGCGCCACCTTTAGTTTTGAGATCGGCAAAGGTAAGTTTTACGCCTTCCAGATCTTTGGCCGGAGGATAAATACCTAACTGATAAGCATAATTTTCGCCGCGTTTGGCGGTACCATTAAATATGGGCTGGGCGCCGTTCAAGATCCAGCGCTGCGGCAGGTCGTGTTTCATTTTGATCACATTGTCCCTGTCCTCCGGGAAGATAAGATAGGTTTTTCCGGCATTCTGGCTGATGATGTTCTTTACCTCGGTTTCGGTAGCGATCACCTCCATCGGGTAGAAGCTGTTCATCGCATTTACTGATTCAATGCTCTCCACTTTCGCCCCCTCGATATTCTGGCTATTGGCAATAGACTGTGCCCAATCGGCAGCGAAGGTTTCTGTAGCTTTTAAATATTTAACATTAGGATAGTTCGATTTCCGGTCGATGTAGTACGGCATATAATACACGAAGTATTTTTTGTCGCCTTTTACCGGTTCAAAATATAGGATGCCTGTCTCACGGGTATTGGCGCTCACCTGAACATTCATCACGCGTTTATTAGTAGTTGAGTCAACCATGAATAGTTGCCTCAGTTCCGGGTGCATATCATTACGGCGCCAGTTGATCACCGCCTTGGCAACGGCGGTATTAGCGTTTTGCAGCGTTAGCACCACGCGGTGGTTGCCCAACGAATCGGCATCCCAATCGTTGTTTTTAGAAATGTATTTGATTTGCTGCGCGAAAGTGAATTGCGCTGCCGCCAATAATAGCAGGAGGTGGAATATTCTTTTCATTGGGCCAGTGTTAAGGGAAGGCTAAATTAAGAATGTTTTACTTCATTATGTGGCTATTTACCATCTTAACACCCTCAATGTCATTTCGACGAGGAACGAGGAGAAAACTTAGGCACTTAATCATTCATGCCAATGCATTCCGGATTATGCATTAGCGTGAATGCATTGGCGTTGATGTCGCTCACCTAAATTTTCTCGCTATCGCTCGAAATGACAACGGGGATAACGGGGCACAGGCAGAGCTATGAAATTTTGAAAACTTGGTAAGTGAGCCCGGATTATCTCCTACTTCAAAATCACCTTCGTAGCCCCATAGCCAAACTTCTCCTTGCGCGCGTCCATAAAGGTTTGCACTTTGGGATGCTTGCTTAAAAGCTTATGCAGTTCATGGCGAAGAATACCATTGCCCGCCCCGTGAATGTAGGTGATCTCGGGCTGCTGATGAACAATGGCAGCGTCGAGCGTTTTGTTGAAATGCGCCAGCTGGATCTTCAAAATCTCGTCGCTGTTGATAAACTGGTGATCGTTGCGAAGCTTTTCAATATGCAGGTCAACCTCATTGCCCGGTTTATCGATCACCATCTTTTCCTCTGGCGACTGGAAAAAACTCTCCTTCAATTTCTGCGCATCGATCACCAGTTCAGGTTCATCAAGGCGGACCAGCCAGCCCTGCTGATTTAAAAACGGAATAGCTTTCTTCGAACCGGCAAAATCCTTCGCCTTAAATTTTTCGTTAACCACCAGCGGTGCAGGCGGCTCGCTGTTATGTTTGGTAAAATAGCTGATGTGAAATATGAACTGCGGCCACAATTGCAGATCGGCCAGTTGGGCCGAATACATTTTAGTAGCCGTTTGCGGCGCAGCTATGGCGCCAAATTCGCCTTTGTAAACCTGTTGCTTTTCACTGGTTACGGCAGCCAGCAACTGAAACGACGTTTCGTTGACCAGGTAAAAATGGACTACCGAATTGGCCTTCGCATCGGGTACAACGGCAACATGAACGCCTTTGGTTATAAATTCGCTGGTTGAGGCAGGCTGCTGCTCATCAACGGTGTCTTTTTGCTTGCCCGGCGCTTCGTAACCATATACAGTGGTAACCTTGCTGGCCAGTACCGGGATCTCGAAATCATCCTCGCCCGTAACACCTATCATCTGGTCGTCGATAATACGGGTTACAAAGCCCTCCATTTTCTCGTCCACAAAACGCACAAAATCGCCTAATTTATATTTCATAATGTATGATAAAATGATTAGAGGAAGATTTCACCGATTATTTTTGTTGAGGGATTCACCGATTGAATATGATTGCGCCGATTTATCGATAGTACTTATTAAACAATAAAATCGTCAGCGTATTCCTCCTCAAAAATCATTCTCAACCGCCTAAATAATCGGTGTAATCAATCTATAATCAATGTAATCACAAATTTCCTATAAACAAAAAAACCACCCGCCTAATGGCAGATGGTTAGAAATTAGTTATTTAATACCCCTATTAAAATAACTAAGTGCAAAGTAAATGAAATTTTGTTGCACTGCAAATAGTTATTTGTTAATTTTTTTAACGGCAATGTAATTATTACGAATACAGCGCGTCTTAAAATGTGTCGAAATCACTTTAATATTCCACACGCCAATTAGTATTGGCATAAATCTGTTTATTTGCTTATAAATTGACCTCAAAATGTTTAAATCTATTATCACAAGCGTGATCTGCTGCGCGGTATTTTTCCAGGCACAGTCACAAAATCTTTACATGCCGCGCGATGTTAAGCACGCATACGACAAAGGCACCCGATCGATGGACGGCAAGCCCGGCAAAAATTACTGGCAAAATCACGGCCGCTACACCATCAGCATCACCGCCCTGCCGCCCGACAGGAACATTAAAGGCGTTGAGCAGATAGTTTACACCAACAACAGCCCCGACACCCTGAAAAGGCTGAACATGAAATTAATATTGAATATTCACCGCCCCGGCGTTGCCCGTTTTAGCGGTGCGAATGCCGACTACCTTACTCCCGGCCTACAGATCGATAATTTTACTGTCGACGGTACTAAAAAGAACTGGGATAATAAACGTGCTGCGGGAACCAACCAGATGATAGGCCTGCCAAAACCACTAATGCCGCACGATTCGGTTAAGCTGGATATCGCCTGGCATTTCGAGATCTCGAAAGAGAGCGGCCGCGAAGGGATGATCGATTCTACCAGTTACTATCTCGCTTATTTTTATCCGCGCGTAGCCGTTTATGACGACTATAACGGATGGGACCTGCTGCCTTTCTTAGACGCGCAGGAGTTTTACAACGATTTTAACGACTACACGCTAAATGTTACCGCGCCTAAAAACTACATTGTATGGGCTACCGGAACGCTGCGCAATGCCGACAAGGTATTACAGCCCGAAGCATTAAAAAAACTGGAGCAATCGTTCACCAGCGATTCTACCATCAATATTGCCACTAAGGAAGACCTCGCAAAAAAGAACATCACTGCTCAAAACGATGTAAACACCTGGACGTGGACCGCAACAAACATCAGCGATATGGCTGTAGGTATCAGCGACCATTACAACTGGGATGCTGCCAGCGTTGTGGTTGACAGCAAAACAGGCCGCCGTGCCAGCATGCAGGCTGCGTATTTAGATGCCGCCGCCGATTTTCACCACTCGGTACAATTTGGCCGTAATTCGCTGAGCTGGCTGTCGGCTAACTGGCCGGGCGTACCTTATCCGTTCCCTAAAATGACCGCCTTTCAGGGTTTTGCCGATATGGAATACCCAATGATGGTGAACGACAGTCATCAGGATGATATACATTTCGCGCAATTTGTACAGGATCATGAGATAGCGCACACATTTTTCCCCTTCTATATGGGTATTAACGAAAGCCGCTATTCGTTTATGGACGAAGGCTGGGCCACCACCTTTGAACTGCTGATAGGCAGCAGCGAGGTTGGCAAAGAGAAGGCGGAGAAACTTTACAAAGGTTTCCGCATCGAGGGCTGGATCAATGATCCTTCTATGGGCGAAGATCAGCCCATCATTACTCCTACCAGCGAGCTGCGCGAAGGTTTCGGCAATAATGCTTACGGAAAGCCATCATTAAGCTACCTGGCCTTGAAGGATATGCTGGGCGATGAATTGTTCAAAAAAGCGCTGCATACCTATATGGATAACTGGAACGGCAAGCACCCTATTCCGTGGGATTACTTTAATTCGATGAACAGCGGTTCGGGCCGTAATCTAAACTGGTTCTTTAACAACTGGTTCTTCACCAACTACTATATCGACCTTAACCTGCAAAAAGTTACCAAAGCTGCCGGCGGCTATAACCTGGCCATCCAGAATATTGGCGGCTTTGCTGTTCCTTTCGATGTAAAGGTAACCTACGCCGATGGTTCTAACGCAACATTCCACCAAACCCCGGCCGTTTGGGAGCGCAACCAGAAAGAGATCACCGTTAACATAAAAGCGAACAAAGCTATTACTTCGGTTGTGCTTGACGGCGGCATTTTTATGGATGCCGATGTAAGCAATAACAAATGGACCTCGAAATAAGAGTCAAGAATCAAGATAAAAATTGGCTGATAATAACAGAAAGGCCCGGTTCATAACCGGGCTTTTTGTTTGGTTTACATTTTCATTCTCTTCTGCTCGTCATTGCGAGGTAATGCGCTGTATATCAACAAAAAAGCCCTCGCCTAAACCGACCGGGCTTTTTATTTATTGCTGAGTGTGTTTGCTTATGAATTCTGAACGGAATGGTTCAGGTCGTTAGCGCCGTTTTTCGCCTTTGTCTTAGCTTCGTCTATTTTGGTTTGGGCCTGGTCTTTCAGATCGGCGGCTTTTGTTTTTGCAGTTTCAACTGCGGCGTCTTTATAGCCCGAAACAGAATCGACCACGCTCGCTACCTGCGCGCGCGCCTTATCGTAAACACTGGTACTGTACTCTTTGATACCGCTTGAAGCGGCCGACGCTTTTTCTTTGGCAGCGTCGATCAACTCACCGATATAGTCTGATATGTCCTCGCGGGTTTTTTCGCCTTTTTCCGGAGCAAGCAATAGTCCTAATGCCGCTCCCGCTGCTGCGCCTATCAATAAGGCTGCTATAACTCTTGTTTGATCTTTCATGATGTTTTTCAATTTAGATGATTCAAATATACAATAACAATGCCGCGGAATTGTTTGTATAATGTGAAAATAACGCGGTTTGAATTTAAACATCTGTTGGCAAAGCGTGCCGGGGCCACTGATAGTCAGCCGATAAACATTTCACAACATAGATTTAATATTTTTACACCAATGGCCATGGATTTGGCTGCGATTGGGAATTGCTGCCGGCCAATTTTTGTAGTTAAAACCGGATAATTTTCCGTATATTTGGACATAGGCCTTCCTGTCACAAAATTGCCCTGAAACCAATTCCCGAACTGCAACATTAAAGGGCAAGGTACTCGCTGCCATCAATAATGCAGAAACAAAATTAAGCCAGGTAAATGACGGGAGCGCTCATTTTCGGTACTCCAAACCAGGTTCTTCATAAATATTTGACTTAAAAGTCCGTTTGCTGGCAATGACGGTGCTTTTCAGACCAAAATCCGGAACGGGCTAAACGGGGTTTTACCTGTTCCACGGTAAAAAAGGGAACGCCCTAAATGCCTTTTTACCCGTTCCACAACAAAAAAGGGTACGCCCTAAACCGGGTTTAGGGTGTTCCGCGGTATTTCCGGTACATACCCTAAATGCCTTTAGGGTTTGTACATTTCGCGGTAAGCTATACAGAAAATAAAAAAGCCCTTCAGCTCTCGCCAAACGGGCTTTGCTAAAATTGGTTAATCGCACACAATCGGCCCAACACGTGTCCTTAACCTTTTAGCCATGTCTAAATTAAATACGTTTAAAAACAAGCAATGGTTTCCTGTTGCAGAAATTTCAATTAAACTTATTTTTGCCGCGAAGCTGACGCACGTCATACGGACCGCGTTTCATGCTATTTACACAAAATGAAGGCCTTTATATTCGACCTTAACGGCACCATGATAGACGATATGACCTATCATACCAAAGCCTGGCAAAACCTTTTAAACGATGAATTGGGCGGCAACTTTACCTGGGATGAGGTAAAGCCGCAGATGTACGGCAAAAATCCCGAAGTGCTGGTGCGGATGTTTGGCGCTGACCGTTTTACCATGGAAGAAATGGAGCGCCTGAGCCTTGAAAAAGAGAAGAAATACCAGGTTGAGTTCTTTCCACATCTGAAGTTGTTACCGGGATTAGCCGAATTTTTAGAAAGTGCCTATCAGCAGGGCATCCCGATGGCCATAGGCTCGGCGGCTATTCCGTTCAATATTGATTTTGTGCTGGATAACCTGAACATCCGTCATTACTTTAAAGCTATCGTTAGTGCCGATGACGTAGTGCTGAGCAAGCCTCACCCCGAAACTTACCTGAAAGCCGCAGCCTTACTTGAGGTTGTCCCTACAAATTGCATTGTATTTGAAGATGTACCGAAAGGCGTTGAAGCTGCAGCCAATGCGGGCATGCAGGCTGTGGTGATCACTACTACACATGAACCGGAAGAGTTTGGCTACCTGCAGAATGTGTTAACGTTTGCAAAGGATTTTGAGGCCGAGAAAGTACAGGACCTGATACGTTAAACGTAATTGCCTGCGTTTATAGGCTGTTAGGTGTATTTGTAACAGAATACGTATCTTACACCTGTAAACCTGCATTATGAAAAATAAATACTTATTACTCTTACTGTTATTTGCGGTAATCATGACGTCGTGTTCGCACGTGTACACGCCGGCGCTTTACCACCAGGATATTGCCTATCAGCCCAAACCGGCCTCGTTCGACAGTGTTAAATCGCGCACCTATGTCTCGGCGGGATTAGGCGGCAACTCCAATACCAATTATAATGATTTTCTGATTAGCGGTCAGCTGAACTTAAGCCAGGGCCATGTATTTGATAATTTCAACATTGCCTACGGCGGCTTTGCCGTTTTCGGCGATTATG
>DATCQV010000158.1:0-17453 GCA_036569325.1 Mucilaginibacter sp.
TGCTTGTACCTACCCATGACAAGTTAAATTGAACGTGCAATGGGTGTCACCCTGAGCTTGTCGAAGGGCGGCGTGCGCAAAGGCCAATGTCCGCGCGCTGAGCATGGCGTACAAGCCCGGCGCTCATGCTTCACTACGAGAACCTCAGTGCATGCTCGTACCTACCCATGACAAGTTAAATTGAACGTGCGATGGGTGTCACCCTGAGCCTGTCGAAGGGCGACGTGCGCAATGGCCAATGTCCGCGCCAGGCATGGCGTACAAGCCCGGCGCTTATGCTTCACTTCGGGAACCTCAGTGCATGCTTGTACCTACCCACGACAAGTTAAATTGAACGTGCGATGGATGTCACCCTGAGCTTGTCGAAGGGCGGCGTGCGCAATGGCCAATGTCCGCGCGCTGAGCATGGCGTACAAGCCCGGCGCTCATGCTTCACTTCGAGAGCCTCAGTGCATGCTTGTACCTCAGCATGACACCCATTTTTTGTCATTTCACCTTCAGCGGCCCCGGATTTTATAACTCAGCCTGACAGCCGTATATAACTCAAACCGTTCTGAACCTGATATTGACAATCAAGCGGCTTTTATTGTTTCGAACCTGTATTATTTAACCACAAAACCGCATATTTGCGAAGGTACAAAAAATCCACAGCCATTGAGTTTCGCCTATTTTATAGCCAACCGTATTACTTTCAGGTCAAAGCGCACGTTCTCTAAGCTGATCGTGCGGATAGCCATTGTAGGTATTATGCTTGGCCTTGGCGTTATGATACTGGCGCTGGCCATAGTTCGGGGCTTTAAACAGGAGATCCGCGAAAAGATCCGTGGTTTCTCGGGCGATATTCAGGTGGTCAAATTCGACCTTAACAACTCCTACGAAAACTCCCCCTTTGCCGCCGATCCAAACTTTGTAAAAAAGGCGCACACCTTAAAGAACGTTGGGTCCATAGCTCCTTTTGCCATTAAGCCGGGCATCTTAAAAACACGGGGCGAAATTGAAGGCGTAGTGCTGAAGGGCGTGGATAAAGACTATAACTGGTCGTTTTTTAAAAATAATCTTGTGGCCGGTAAGGTGCTTGATTTTTCCGATACAATCGCCTCCAAAAAACAATTACTTATTTCACAATCCACAGCAAACAGGCTGCGGCTTAAGGTTGGCGATAAAGTAACCATGTTCTTTGTACAGGATAACCTGCGCCAGCGCCCTTTTGTAATCACGGGGATATTCAGCACCGGGATAGAAGAGGTAGATAAAACATACGTGGTAGGCGATCTTTCCCTGATCAACCGCCTCAATAACTGGAAACCCGACGAAATAGGCGGTTACGAAGTGCAAATAAATGATTTCGCACAAATTAACGATACCGCCAACGATGTTGACAGCGTGCTGCCCACGCATCTGAAAACCTACACCGTAGTAGAAAATTATGCCACCATTTTCGGCTGGCTCGATCTGCTGAACGGCAATACCGGCGTGGTTTTAACGCTGATGATCCTGGTGGCAGTTATTAATATGATATCGGCCCTGCTCATTATGATCGTGGAGCGCACCACCATGATCGGTATCTTAAAAGCCATGGGCGCCAATAACTGGACCATCCGGAAGGTATTCCTCTACAACGCTTTTTACCTCATCGGCCTCGGTATGCTGTTCGGCAATTTGTTTGGTTTCGGCATTGGCATCTTCCAATCGCAAACCCATTTCTTTACGCTCGATCAGGCGTCTTACTACATGAGCTTCGTCCCCATTCAATTTAATTGGGCCGAAATTTTGATGCTGAACGTTGGCACTTTCATCATCTGCGTGCTCGTAATGATACTTCCCTCGCTCCTGGTAACAAGGATCCAGCCGGTAAAGGCCATCCAGTTCAAGTAGATCCCCGCTTCATTGCTGTCAAGGAAAGAAGCGATCTCCATATTATCCCATTTTTGTCATCTTGAGTTATAAAATCCGGGGCCTCTCAAGGTGAAACGACAAAAAATGGGGTGTCGTGGGTAGGTACAAGCATGCACTGAGGCTCCCGAAGTGAAGCATGAGCCGGGGCTTGTACGTCATACTTAGCGCGCGGGCATTGGCCTTTGCGCACGTCACCCTTCGACAAGCTCAGGATGACACCCACCTGCACGTTCAATTTAACTTGTCATGGGTAGCATAGCGAAACATCTTATACACCCTGCACCCGAGTTATGCATTAGCGCTAATGCATTAACGTCGGGCATCTTCCTCCGCGTTAGTCTTTAGTTCATTCACTTAAGCATCTGCCCGGTGCACAGCCCGCAGTTTTGTTCGCTTTTACCCGAAGCTCTTCTGCTGACGGTTTAACCCTTTTACATTTACTGATGATGAAGTTTGTTATGTATCCTTTGCCTGTGCCATGAGGTTCTGAAGCAAGTTCAGCGGAACGTAGCATAGTAGTCATTTGCCCATTACAATATCCGGTAGCTCAAACCAAACCTTATCAACTCTTCGTGCGCCTCGTACGATGGGCTGCCTATCAGTTTACCTTCATCATTGGTCAAACCGTGCGCAAAAGAAGCGCCGATGCCGAAATTCCTGTACATGGCTGCCGCACCGAAACGCAGGCGTACATCATTAAGGGCGTCAAGGCTACGGTCGGCTTTATAGGTTTGCGGCTGCATTTGTGTAGTGGTGGTTGCCGTGGCCTTATCGCGCGAACTGGTGCTAAACGCCAGGTCGATACCGGGCATCAGGTCAAGCTTTACTTTCTTAAGGTTAACGCGGTAACCTATGTAAGGATTAATATTTACATATTGGGTAGTAAGATGCTGTGTTCCTTTGGCCGGTGAAGGCTGAGGTACCGTAAACGCCGTGTTATACAGTAAATATTGATACGTCGGTTCAAGCACGCCGGTTATATCTAAAGCGCTTCGTAAAATATCATAGCCTCCCTGCAAGCCAATTATAAAACCGCCTTTGCTGGTAAATTGCTCCTGCAAGGCTACACCGTAACTTAGGGCATTTTTATTTCCATAAGGATTATTGGTATAATTTCCGGAAGGATCTGCAACAACAATATATGATTGAGCGGCTGTTGATGCGCCCGAATAGTGAAAGAGACCGGAGTTTACATGGGCAGAAAACTCAAAGCTTTGCGCATGCAGGCTCTGCAATGCAAAAAAGCATGTAATAATTAATAAAAGTTTTTTCATTACTTATGTGGCGTTAGGAAGTTAAATTTCAGGTTCACGCCGCCCGCGCCGAATTTAAGGTTCTGCGTACCCATCCCATCGAGCGGATATTTCACGAAAGGCTCTATCACCAGCCGGTTTTTGCCAAAAGGATACCCTATGCCAAAGGCCACATTCAGTGTTTTGGCAAAATAAAAGCCGCTGAAATTATCGCCGGTGCTCTGATCGCGGGTTTGCTGAAGCGATGACGACAGGAACGATGGATAGTTATACTTGTAGGTATATGATTCATCGATAAAAGTACCCGAACTTAAACCTACGGAAACATAGGCATCGGTTTTCTGCGGATTGAATTCATATTTGAGGTTCACAGGAATATCGAGCCCTATCAAACTGGCATTATACGATTTCACCGTAGGCCCCGATATGGCTTCGAACTTCGCCTCCTGCGCTCCATAGGCAGCCGGCGTAACCAGGTTGCTTCGCGCAGATGCAGCAGGTGTAGGGATGCCGTGGTAACTCATGGAGTTTTGCGCAATAGCTATACCGGTAACCAGTTTAAGGTTTCTACTGATCCTGATGTCCGACGATACGCCCCCCCCTAAATTCACCTCATTATCACTGCCTTTCGAGTAATTAAAATAGGTACCGGCATATACCCCAAAGTGAACCTTTTTCCCTGCCGTAATTTCTTCTTTTTTTACCGGCTGCCCACCCTTATCCTCGTTAAACATATCAGTGATAGTTCTTTTAGGCTTATCCTGCTGCTGCTGCGCTATAACGGGAGCAGTTGTGGTTATCGTGGTAGCAGGTGCAGTAACCGGATTCGTCGCAGCAGTTGGCGCTGTTAACGGGGTTTGAGCAACAGGTACCGCGTTTCCGGCCGCAGACTGCTTACTAACCGGCGATTGCTGCGCAATAACCTGCTGCGATAAATTTCCGGGCACGGCAACTGTTGCTGCAGCTTTTGGCTGAACCCGGTTAACCGGCCCCGCAATTGTATCTTTCTGTTTTACGATCCGGGCCTGATAATTTCTGTTCTGTGCTTCTGTCCTCATTGCGCCCGGCTGTGCTGGCTTTACTGCAGGCCGTACTACTGGTGTTGCCGCAACATTTTCAGCGCTGTCTTTTTGTGCCTTTTGTACTGGCATTTGCTGGTGCAGGTGCAACGGTTTTACATGTGTAAATTGTTTAACGGGTTTATCCTGTTCCTGTCTTAACCATAGCCCAAGCCCTAAAAATGCCAGTAAAACCGCAGCTGCGCCCCACCATAACCAGGCTATAGCGCGCCGCTTTTTCCGCTCTGCCGGGAATTTCTCCCGCAGCAGCAGCCAGCCCTCATCGGCCGAAGTGTCCTCATAATTATCGAACACTTCCCGTATGCGGTTCTGAAGGTCTTTATCCAACTGATCGTCCATGGTTATGTTCTTCTGCTCGTAATATATTTCTTAATTTCTCTTTAGCCCTGCTCAGGTACACCCGCGATGAACTCTCGGGTATAGTAAGCAGTTTGGCTATTTCATCGTGTTTGTATCCGTCTATCTCGTATAAGTTGAAAACGGTTAAATGAATGGGCGGCAGTTGCTGCATCAGCTTTAAGATGTCCTGCACGTTTAAACCCTCAACCGGGGTTGCTGCCGTGCCAAGCGGATTTGCATGCTCAATTTCAACATGCAGCTGAAATTTCAGGTCTTTTCGCCTGCGGTCAATAGCCGTATTTACTACAATGGTACGCAGCCAGGCTTTAAAGGGGCGGTCGGCATTGTAGTTCTTAATGCTATTGAAAACCTTTATAAAAGCGTCATTCACAACCTCTAACGCATCGTCACGATTTAGGCTGTAACGCAGCGCAATACCCATGGCATAGCCATAGAACTGCTTATACAGCAGTTCCTGGTATTTTAAGCTGCCTGTTTTGCACTTGCTGATTATTTCCTCCTCAGCAACGCCCCGCGGTTGATGCATTAAATATGTTTAGTTCAGCTCAGATTAATAGCTCTTTTACAGTCCTTACGCAGACTATTGCAAAATTGCTACAACAAGTTAAAAAATTGTTAGTTAGTTTACTCGTCAGCCTTAAAACCAAAAAGCGCAAACAGCCGGGCTGCATGCGCTTTTTGGTTTTATGCTTTAAAAATGGCAATCAGTTGCCTGTTTTTTTCAGGTCGTACTGAAGGGCCAGGGTATCAAGCGCGCCGTAAGCCACCATTTTAAAAGAGGCCCCGTCGTAAGTGAAAGCATACAAGCCGTTTAAATGCGTTTTGGTAACGGGGGCTGTAGGAGAATAAGTTTTGTCGGTAAAAAGGATGCCGCCTTCGCCAACAAAACTAAACGACCCCTTACTACCCGCATGCAGTGTTGTGGTATCGCCGGTAACAGTATAAGTAGACGTAGACACCGGCGAAATATAAACCGTGAGGTTTGTTTTTTGCGTATCAATTATACCGGTGTGCTGGTCGCGGTGCAATAACCTGAACTCACCTGAGTAAGTGCCATCCGGTTTAGGTGTCGGAGCAACCTTATCCCCGCCGCCCAAACAGCTGCTTAACAAGGCCGCGCCTGCTAATAAAAAATAAGTAAATTTAAATTTCATAACGGTTTATATTTAATTGATTTACGCTGATATCACTATCAACGTTACAATTATCGGCATATTTTATATCTTTTTTGCTTCCTCCCAAAATACATCCATTTCGGCAAGACTCATATCGTGCAGTTGCTTCCCATTCTCCGCCGCTTTGCTTTCGAGGTATTGGAAACGCTTGATAAATTTACGGTTGGTTTTCTCCAAAGCATCTTCCGGGTTGATATTGATGAAGCGTGCATAGTTGATGAGCGAAAATAACAGATCGCCAAATTCGCCTTCGGCACGGGCGTGATCTATCGCACTGTCATCTTCGGCATTAAACTCATTTTTAAACTCCTGCATTTCCTCTTCAACCTTTGCCCAAACCTGTTTCTTTTCCTCCCAGTCAAAACCTACGCCGCGCGCCTTTTCCTGGATACGCGATGCCTTTACCAATGCCGGCAACGAAACGGGAACCCCGCCCAATACCGAGCGGTTGCCCTCCTTCAGTTTTATTTGCTCCCAGTTACGCTTTACGTCATTTTCATCGTTCACATCCACATCGCCATAAATATGCGGATGCCGGTTTACCAGTTTGTCGCAAATGCCGTTCAGCACATCTGTAATATTAAAATCGTTGGTTTCCGATGCTATGCGGGCATAAAAAACCAGGTGCAGCATAATATCGCCCAGCTCTTTCTTTATCTCTGGCATATCGCCTGCCAGTATCGAGTCTGAGAGTTCATAAGTTTCCTCAATGGTTAAATGGCGCAGGCTTTCCAGCGTTTGCTTTTTATCCCAGGGACAATTGAGCCGCAGGTCGTTCATAATGGTGAGCAGGCGGGTAAAAGCAGTTTCGGGGGTTGATGCTGTAGATGGGGGCGTTAGTGGCATAACAATATTTGAATAGCACGAATTACACGAATTATTTCGAATTACGCGAATTTGAAATAAAAAACAAGAACTTGAAAAAAGGATTTAGTAGCACCGCAGCTACTTAGCTTAACAATTAATTTTCTAATTTTAGATGTGAGCAGATATTTTTCCAAATTCGTTTTAATATGTTTTTTGCTGATAACATTCGCAAAATGCCCGGTAAGTGCCCAAGACTTTTATAAAGACTATCGAAAATTTTTGACCGGCCAGCTAAAGAAAGTAAATCCGAAAGGTTTAAAACACTCAATCGAAATGAAAAAGCAGGCTTTTAGTGAATTTCAAAAACAGACTAAAACTTCTATCCTCAATTGTGATACCTTGTTCATGGTTAATTATTTCAATATAGAAACCGCTCAATATCTGTGTGTGGTTTGGAATAGAACCGCAAGCATGTTGTATCAATATAGCTATCGGGATTCGCTGACGGTCAAAAACTCGGCAAAGGATTGGATAGAAGGATACAGGACAGATTTTAGAAGATGGGTTGAAACCGCGGATACTGCCGCCTATAACGCCTACGGTAAAAAATCGCCTTGGTCCGATGCTCCTTCCACATATTTTACGGTTGCTATAAACAAGGGGCAACATTGGAAGTTTATCAGATCCCAAAATTTTGGTACTAATGTAGATAGCTTAGAGAGATGATTAATCAAACCAAACTTTTGTATGACATCGAGGTACATTCCGTTGAGGGGATAAAAAAGTACTTCGACGACGGCGGCAGCCCCAATGATATACTTTCAGATGGTAAACCGGCCTTTACCATGATGGTTGAAATGTACAGCCGCGGGCCACGGTTTAAGGATTGCATCCGCGCGTTTTTAGATGCGGGACTTGAATTTGAAGATGAGGCCCTGCTCGCCGTTTTAGCGCATGATGTTGAAAAATTGGAACGCGTTTTAAAATCCGATCCTTCTATCGTTCACAAAATCTATTCACTCTACAACAATACCTACACCCCACTAACCGGCGGCACCCTGATGCACTTTTGCGCCGAATTTAACAGCATTGATTGCGCAAGACTGTTACTCAGATACGGGGCAACCATAAACGCAAAAGCTGGAATAGATGAGCACGGTTTTGGCGGCCATACCCCAATTTTTCATACTGTCAATCAAAACGGGAACAACTCGGCCGATATGCTGTATTTCCTGCTGGAAAACGGCGCCGATTTAACCATCACCGTAAAAGGACTGATATGGGGCAAAGGCTACGAATGGGAAACGTTTGTGCCTGCGGTAAACCCAATAAGTTATGCCATGATGGGCTCGCTGCCGCAATTTCACCGTAAGGAAAAAACCATTGCCAATGTGGTATCCCTGTTAATCAAACATGCTTACGGTATTGATTATGCGCCGCCAAATGTACCAAATGCCTACCTGTTGCGCGGATAATTTAAGGTTATCTTTAGTTAACACCTGCTTAACTTAAATACTTTTATTTAGCAAACTCAAAATCATCTTCTATGCTTAAAAAATTCTACCTGCCTGCGCTTTTCCTGTTTTCAGTTATAACAGCCGGCGCGCAAACTATCAACCCATCGCTGCCCGGCGGCACTTTGGCGCAGCCGCAGCCATTTTTATTTACCGTTAATACGTTAAACCCGGCGGCCCGTGGGTGGAGCGTCAATTATTCGGGCGGATACGGGCAGCATACCATTACACCGCTGGGCTATGATGGCGTGGATCAGAATATTGCCGTTAAAGGTTACCTGGGCGATAAGTTCACCCTCGTGGCCTCAATGGGTGTGGGCTTTGCCAATAAAGGCTCCATTAACAGCCTGCAGCAAGCCGAGGTGCTGCGCGATTTCATCGGCGGAAATAATCCGTCGGGCATTCGCATAGGCGGGAGTTTGGGTTTCAGGCGCGAGTTTAATAACGATAAGGTAGCCCTGAGCCGTATTACTGCCGAATTTGATAACCTGAACTGGAAAATTGGCGGCAACGTACGTTTCGAAAAGGCTTTTGATAAAGACCGCGATGGTATCGACGTGATCAGCAGCATTGGCGTGCATAGGCAAATAAGCGGTCAGCTTTTCGGCGGCTTTGAAGCGGTTGGACAAGACCTGGAAGGATTTTGGGAAACCGGCGAAGCCGAGGGCGGTGCTAAATTACTCATCGGTCCATCATTAAATTTCACACCATTGGCATCCCGTTTTTCATTCACTCTTTGCGGCGGACCGATAATTTATGCAACCCATAGCACCGTAGCGCCTAATGAATTTCCGCTGCGCGAATTACCCGCCAACAACGGTTTTACCATGAAGTTTAACGTTGGGTTTAAATTGTAGAGACGCAAAATATTGCGTCTCCGGATAACTGTGCATAGAAAATGTTTACCGGGGAGCAATTATTACAATTTCGTAGCTCTTAGCATTTCCCGCTTGCCTGGTGCGCCTGGAGCCTTTTCAATTTTGCAGCCCATTGCCTTTAACATCCGTTTTAAATTACCGGTAATGGCGTAAGTAACAAACACACCGCCTGATTTCAGAAATTTGATGGCATGGCCAATAGCTGTTTCATCCCACATTTCGGGCTGATAAGCAGCAGCAAAGGCATCGAAGTAAATAATATCATATTGATGTTCCGATTGGAAACTGAGCAGCTCGCAGTTGGCAATTTGCAATCGCCCGCTGGTGTTTAAATCAGCCTGCCCGGCTAATGCATCAGGATAAGAACTAATAAATTCGTCCCATACTGCTTTGGAAACATAATTTTTGTAGTCAGTTCGAGCAATCATTTCCAGCGAAAGCGGATAAGCTTCGATGCCGTTATAATTAAGGCTGATATGATTAGCAATGCAATAGTCCGCGCTCAGCAGAAAATTCAGTCCAGTCCCAAAACCAACTTCTAAAATAGAAACTTCACTAACAGCGCTGCCTTGAGTGGTGAGAAAATGAACCAGCCCCGAATTGAGGAACACGTGCCGGCTTTCCTGCAAAGCGCCATGTTTTGAATGATAATTCTCTCCCACCCTTTCGTTGAAAATGGTATTCGAACCATCAGCAGTAGGAACTATAGTTAATTGCGGAAAGTTCATGGTTCATAGATCATAGCAGCCGCAAAACAGGCAGCTGTCTTGATTCCTCGCTCTTGATTCTCTCTCCTTTTAAACAACAGCCGCTATTTCCACCACCGCTTCACCCAGGTCATAAACCGGGACGTTGTGAGCCCGGGCAGCTATTATACTAACCGCCGCCGCAGAACGGTATCCCGCCGCGCAATGCACAACAATTGGCTTATCGGTTGGTATTTCGTTTAAACGTTCGCGTAATTCGGGCAGCGGAATAGTCACCGCGCTTTTGAATATCATGCGCTCCGCAGTTTCATTGGCATTACGTACGTCAACAACAGTATATTCCTCGGTATGCTCAACGAAATGGGGCAGGTCAAGATCATTCAATTTATTATTTGAGTCCACCGGAGTGGTCAACGCGGCTTTGATATATTGCTCGTAACCTATTTTAGCCGCTTTCCTTATCACAATATCTAAAGCTGCATCATCCTCCGCTACGAGGTAAAACATTTCCCCCGGACCAACAACAGATCCCAGCCAGGTTTCAAACTTGCCGCCATCCTGTAAATTAATGGCCCCTTTCCGGTGGCCATTTCTAAAATCGGCTTTTTGACGGGTATCAACAAGAAGAAGAGTGTCGTCTAAGACCGAACCGGAGCTAATACGGGGCACAGCAGCAATACTTTGCTCAAATGCAGGTGCGCCTTTTTTATTCAGCTCCACATCCTGTCCAAAATATTTAGGCATAAAGGGCTGATCGGTTGTCAGCGTTTTTACAAAACTCAATTCGTCCATCAATTGCAATGCATAGTTTTCACGCAGCTCGCGGCCTATGGTACTTTGCAGGTCGGGACTCATATTCTTTCCGCATAATGAACCCGGACCGTGCGCCGGATAAACCGTAACGCTGTGCGGCAGCTTCATCAATTTATGACGGGTTGAATAATACATCTGTTTGGCCAGTTCCTCTTTCTTTGCGGTGATATTTCCAACATTTTCGCGTAGGTCGGGGCGGCCAACATCGCCCACAAACAGGGTATCTCCGGTAAATAGGGCGGCATCTTTTCCATCCTCGTCGATCACTAAAATACAGATCGAATCGGGCGAATGGCCGGGCGTATTAATAGCTTTCAGCTTAATATCATTCAATTCAATGATATCGTCGTCATCAAAGCTCTCGTGCGGATACAGGGCGCCGGTAAGCTTGCTGCAATAAATAACAGCGCCGGTTTTCTGGTGAATTTCGAGGTGTGAGCTTACAAAATCGGCATGCGGATGGGTCTCTATCACGCCAACAATATCAGCGTCATGCTGTGCGGCAAAATCATAATAAGGCTGCGGATCGCGGGCCGGGTCAATAACTATCATCTTCCCTGTTCTGATCAGCGCGTACGAGCCGTGCGCAAGGCCCTTATCGTAAAACTGTTGGATTATCATTTCGCTGCAAAGATAGTGTTATTTCGGAGTTCGGATATTCGATTTCGGATTTGGAATTAATATGACGTTAGGAAGAATTTCAGATTTGATTTTCAATTTCAGTTATCATAATTCACAGTTATTCAATTGTTTTATTAAATCCGAAATCAATTATATTTCTTCTCTTTTCACCAGCAAAAAATCATCATTATCTAACTGAAGGTAGCCGTATTCATAGCAAAAATGATAAACCTTGCCATTCTGAGCAGTATAGCTGCGCGTATGGTAATCGAAGTTAAAACCCTTCGCCGAAAGTTTCTTCCCGGCTACCCTTGTTTTGCCTCCCGGATTCAATTCCTCCATAATCCGGCGGTTGCGGCGCAATATGTTGTTGATGTTACGCACCAGGTTAGAGCTGCTGCTGTTCAACTGGTTATTGTAATTATTGCGGCACAGATCGTTGCAAAATTTCTTGTCGGCACGACCGTGAATGGGCTCGCCGCAATCAAGGCAAAATTTTTCGGTGTTCATTGCCTAAAGGTAATTAAAATTTATCCGTTTACAAACGCTTACAAACGGATATTGTCGCTTATAAGCGATTATTAACCGGCTGCGCTTTTCCTCTCCCCACAACTTTGCGGTGTCGAAACAAAAAGACATAACGAATTAAAATCAAGCGAAGAATGAATGCATTAAGAAACAGTGTGCGTCTGGTAGGAAATCTGGGCGCCGATCCGGAGGTGAAAACCTTTGGTACAGAAAACAGGCAATTGGCTAAATTATCGTTAGCCACAAAAGAAGTTTACAAGAATGAAAAAGGAGAACGCGTTCAGGAAACCCAATGGCACAACCTTATTGCCTGGGGAAGCCAGGCAAAATTTATTGGCGACTACCTGAAAAAAGGCGACGAAATTGCCATTGAAGGCAAGCTAAACAACAAGAACTGGACCGATAAAGACGGCAACAAACGTTACATGACCGAGATAGTGATCAACGATTTTATAAAGCTCAAAGGATAAGTTACACAACTCGTATAAACGGCAGTTAAAAAATCAAATAAACCTTTTCATAATGTATCTCCGGAAACGGCTTCGGGTAGTCGTTTCCGGATTTATAAATCAATCAACTTTAAATATTATATTTGTTATGCGCATTGAAGCAAGAGAAACAGCCCGGTTATATCAGGTGCTATCAGACAAATTAGGCACCGGCACTGCCGAGGCTATGTTTAAATACATAGACGGTAAAACAGAAAACAATCAGTGGATGCATCCATTAAAACAGTAGCAACGAAGGACGACCTCTTCTCAGTAAAAGATGAATTGAACAGGTCGATCTCGTCTGTCAGGGATGAGCTTTTCATCATTAAAGCAGAACTTAAAGGTGACATAGCCGGCGTTCGTAAAGAGATCAGCGAATCTAAGGCCGATACCATCAAATGGATGTTTCTCTTCTGGATAGGTCAGGTAGCGGCAACGTTGGCCATTGTACTGCTATACATTAAAAAGTAATGGCCTAATCAAACTCATCATCCATCTTTCCTTTCAGATAAATGGTTTTTTCAACAATGGTATGAATTACCGCATCCAGTTCTTTTGCGGTGCTATCGAGGTGACTGATAATTTCTTTGTTCAGCGGATTATCAGGCAGGTTTCGGTCGAACAAATTAACCAGGCCCAAAATGGTAGCCACCGGCCGCCGTATTTCATGCGAACTGATCGACGCAATTTCCTGCAATCGCCGGTTCTGATCGCGCACATGCTTTTGATTGCGGCGGTTTTCCAGCAGCACCCGCAAAATGTTGCTGGTACGTTCAATTAACTGCAACTCCTGCAATTTCGGCTCACGCTTTTCTGTGTAATACACAGCAAACGTTGCCAGCACATGGCTGCTATTTGAGCTGATTATCGGCGTAGACCAGCATGCGCTGAACCCATAAGGCACAATAAGATGCCGGTAATCATCCCACGACGGATCGGTTTCAATATCACTCACTATAACCTGTGCACGATGATAGGCCGCCGTACCGCACGACCCCGCCCGCGGCCCGATATGCGTGCCATCAATTGCATTACAATAAGTAATAGGCAGGCGTGGCGCCGCCAGGTGATAAAGCCGTTCCTGCGCCTCGTCGATCTCAAGCACAGAGCAGATCATATCCGGATATATTTCTTCAATACCCTTCAGCAGCTCGTTAACAACCATTTCGAGCGTATTCAGCGGAGAGGCATTTAGTTCCAGCACTCTTTTTTCGAGGGCGAGTATCAACTGCTGCGTTTTTATGGCAGTTATATCTCTTATAAAAACCGCTACTTCATCATTATAGGGATAGATGTTAACACGCAGCCAGCGTTTAAAAAACGGGTTAAAATACTGGATCTGGGTCGACAGGTCTCCCTTAAATGCAGCCTCAAATTCGGCCAGCACATTATCTGTGATTCCCAGGCTTTCAAGCTGCCTTAAATTGGTATGTTTTAATTGCTCGTTTTTTAAGCCGCTAATGGCCAGAAATGCGGGGTTAAACGATATGATGTTCCAGTTACTATCGGTTATAAAAAAACCTTCGTTAAAACTTTGAATAATATGCTCAATACTGGCTGATATGCCATCGTTTGCAACATGATCGGGGTCCGCGGTTAAATTTACACCAACTGCATATATCAAATTATCTTCCGGATTCAGCGTAACCGACCAGCGGATGTTATAATAACGGCCGTTCTTCGCCCTGATGCGGCTTTCGTGCCCGGTAATATTATTGATAACAGGCAGGTCTTTAAACAATTCTTCCCTGCGCCCTATATCGGCCGGATGTGAAAAGTCATTGGCCTTTTGCCCTGTCAGTTCCTCTTCGGTATAACCCAGCACGGCCCTGAAAGCAGGATTTGTTTTAATAATCGATCCGTCAGGACTTATTACGCAAAAAAAATCGCTTGATTGTTCAAAAAGAAAGGTAAGGCTTGAACCCATATCCTGCTGGATGTTCGTAAGTATCGGATTATATAAAATTAAATATATTTCCCTGATAATTCCAAATTATCTCAAACAACCCTTAAGGGGTAGTAACGGCAACCGGTAATACCTTTCCGTTGAAGAATTTATGGGCAGATACGGCAAAATCGGCAACGTATTTTCCCATTTCAAAAGCCATAACCGGCGATTGATAACCCGGGAAAGCTTGCTCAAGCATCTCCGTTTGCGCCGAGCCGAGCGCAAGGCAGTTCACTTTTATGTCCTGTTCGGTTAATTCATAGGCCAGGCATTCGGTCAGCGTATGCAGCGCGGCCTTGCTTGCAGAGTAGGCGGCCAATCCTGGAAACTTTACGCTGCCCTGAAAGCCTCCCATGCTGCCAATGTTTACTATATGTGCGCCTTTGGGCATCAGCGAAAGCAGGCTTTGAATGATACGTACATGGCCAATAAAATTGCTTTGCAGCATATCTACAAAGTCAAGCTCGAGTAATTGGGTGAATGGCTTGTTGATGAGTGTACCGGCAATATTGATCAATACATCAACCCGGTTATCAAAATTGGCAGCAATGAATTGCTGAAGACCGGCATAATCATCATGCACAATATCGAACGAAAGAGCGAAGATCTGCGCATCGGGGTTAAGGCCGTAAGCTATTTCCAGCAAACGTTCCAGTTTTTCCTGCGAGCGCGATAGTGCAATTACTTTATGTGCGCCTGTCAATATTAATTCCAGTACGGCTTCAAAACCAACTCCGCTGCTGGCTCCTGTTACAATGATATTCATAGGTCAAAAGGGTTAATTAACTTAACATTTTCGTCCAATGATATAAAATCTTTGATATTGTTGGTTAACAAAGGAACATTTTTTACCAACGCTGTAGCGTAAATAATTGCGTCAGGAGTTTTGATGCGATGTTTTTGCCGAAGTTTGATTGTGGCATCAGCTATTTCATCCGATAACGGTACCACTTCTATAATATTACAAATCTCGGTTAACAGATCATGCTCTTCAATATTTTTGAATTGATACCCCAAGATTTCGATTTTGGAAATTATAGATATTCCGGCAACATCGATAGACAGTTTTTCTACAGGAATCTGATATTTTGAAAGATAAATCAAAACATTAGTATCAAATATCACGATCCCATTCCTTTCGAATTTCCTGTTGCCATGCTACCGGGTCTTTAATGTCGGCAAACAGATTTTTACCCTTTGCATCATTCAAAATTTTCTTTATACGCTCAAACGACGAATTTTCGTCTTTCGGCTGATCGGCATTTAAAGGCTCCTCTTCAATATTTTTAACAAACGATACCTCCTGCAGCAACCTTTTTAAAAGGTCTGCGCTCTCATCTTCAACGGTAACTTTTATAATTGTCATAACTTACTAAACAAATATACGCCTAAACCACCAACTTCTGCTCCACCGGATGTTTAATCAAATAAAACCCATCATTGATCAGTTTTTTATATTCAGGCTCATCCGCAGCTTTTTGCTCTAAGAAAGTTCTTATTTCGGCAGCAAGAGCAGGTTCAATGTCTTCATGTTCAAGTATCTCCAATATTTCCAGCGCGCAAAGCCAGTCATCATGGTGATGTTTTTGCAGCAGCATCCATACATTTCCTAAAAAGCCGTAATCGCCGCCGGTTTGCCTGCGGTTACGCACCTGCTGGTAAAGTTTATGCAGTTCAATTGTGTTGCCGTCATAAGTTACATGATGGGTTTGCGTGTTTGATTTATAGGCTATCTCTAAAAACGCGTCCTTATCTGCGGCGCCGCAAAAAACGGAGATAATCCGTTCGCCTACCGCCATATCGTACACACCCCATTCCGGCTGGAACAGTATGTTTCCGTCGGCATCCTTAACGGTGCAATTATCAAACGAGATCAACTGCGTTTTACCGCCCGAAATAACAATATCTGAAATATCGCCGGCAACGGTAATGCCGCTTTCAAAATTCAGCACCGCGTTTTTACCTCGCTCAATCCCAAAGTAATTTAACTCATCAATGCTTAAATGTTCCAGCGGCATGGCATGCCCTTTTAGCTTGCCAACCGGCGAACTGAAACCGTCTTTATGATGCTCTTTCCCATGACCTCTCAATTGTTTGTTGTCAATTGACAAAGCCGACGAGCCTTCCGTCCTCACAAAAACCGGAACGCCATGATCTTCCTTAAATTCAATAAATGTACCGGTTACCTGCAAGCCCGAACTGTAAACTGCGGTGCAAGTGTTTTTACTTTCGATGGCTTTGGTTAATCCGTAACTACCTCCCCTGCGGAACGACATGGTATTGGCGAAAGTTTCCAGCACATCTATCAAATTCTGAAAAGTAGGCGTTACAAAAAGTTGCGGCTGCGGCTTGGTGATATCATACGAATAGTTTACGGCATCGATGCTATAAGGGATCTTCCTTACGTTATTATTCATACAGCTCACGCTTTCCCCTATCGACGACAGCAAACCCGCGCCGTAAATTTTCGGATCATCAAGTGTGCCTATCAAACCATATTCAACCGTCCACCAGTGCAAGCGGCTCAATAAGGCCATTTCCGATGGCTCGCCCATGTTTTCCTGCCGGTAAGTAACAAGTTCATCGGCTGCTTTTATTGCTGCTTCATCGGCATCCGGCATTTCCTTTAATATCGATAGCGCCCTGATGGCCTCATACAGCTCAAAGTCCTGGGCCGAAAACATAGCCTTAGCCCCTATCGATCCAAAATAACTCAGGTATTCATGGTAATCCTTGTCGGCAATAATGGGCGCATGCCCGGCCGATTCGTGAATAATATCAGGCGCCGGCGTATATTCAATATGTTTTAACTGGCGGATATCGGCGGCGATAACCAGCACCCGGTAAGCCTGGTACTCCATAAACGCTGCCGGCGGAATAAAACCATCAACCGTTACAGCGCCCCAGCCTATTTTGGCCAGTGCGTTGTTCATTTCCTGCAGGCTGGGAATTTTTTCAATGGTCAATCCGGCTTTTTCAAGCCCGGGAATGTAAGGATAGTAAGCAACATCTTTCAGGTAGCTATAGTTCTGGCGCATCACATAACGCCACACCGCATGATCTACAGGGGTATAATGTTCGTAGTGCTGATCTACAATAAACTGCTTTAAATGTGCAGGTAAAGCGGCTACCTGGGGGTTATTAAAATCATTAAAACTGGCCATCGTCAGGGTTTGTATTGAAAACCCAAAATTAGAAATTTAGTTTGACGGACAAATATCTTTAAGATAGATGAAATAATAAATTTACAGAATTATTAATAAGTAAAATATAAAAATTTAAAATAATATTTTGATATGTGTAAATTATACAATATCCTTTTTAACTGCTTCATCGGGTAATCCTTTGTTTAAACGGCTTGGGAAAATAGCATAGTAAATACC
>DATCQV010000159.1:0-3599 GCA_036569325.1 Mucilaginibacter sp.
TAATACGGACCTGAAGCTCTTTTATGAACGTAAAGTATTGCAGGAAAAGAAAAACAAAATGAGTGTGATAAATGCCGTCAGAAACAAACTGATACTGCGAATCTTTGCCTGCGTAAATCAAAACAGACCATACGAAAAAAATATTGTAAATTAGTTGCTTAGATCATAGAAATCGAGCGTGAGCGAGAAATCTTAGATGTTGTACATTCGGACTATGCATTGGCGCGAATGCACCAGCGGCCATGTCGCTTCTCTAAGATTTCTCGCTCACGCTCGAAATAACAAAGAAAGAATTCTCGAAATGACAAAGAAAGAATTCTCGAAAATGACAAGCTAAGTAAAATGCTGTTTACCTTAATATTGTGACTTAGCCTTAACAGACTGTTATTAACTATACGTTAGCCACCCTTAAACTTTCGCTGCCAAATAGTTAATTTAGCAGCGAAATTGATCTGCCGGAAGGCGGAGAAGGGGATAGCACAAAAATGTCAGATATTATACAACTTTTACCAGATTCCGTAGCCAACCAGATAGCCGCCGGCGAGGTGGTGCAGCGGCCGGCATCGGCAGTAAAAGAATTGATAGAGAATTCGATTGATGCGGGGGCAGATAAGATCCAACTGATCATTAAAGATGCAGGAAAATCCCTGATCCAGATCATCGACAATGGCTGCGGCATGAGCGTTACCGATGCGCGGATGTGCTTCGAGCGGCATGCCACGTCGAAGATCCGCAAGGCGGAAGACCTGTTCGCCATCCGCACTATGGGCTTCAGGGGCGAGGCCATGGCTTCTATTGCCGCCATTGCACAGGTGGAATTGAAAACCCGCCGTCATGAGGACGAGCTTGGCACCTGTATCACCATCGAGGGTTCGGAGGTGATCAGCCAGGAAGCTTGTTCAGCCAATACAGGAACTTCAATCTCCATTAAAAACCTGTTTTATAATACACCCGCGCGGCGCAACTTTTTAAAAAGTAACCCGGTGGAAATGCGGTATATTATAGATGAACTGCAACGTGTGGCGCTGGCGCATCCGTCGATATTTTTTACACTGCACCATAACGGGCAGGAGGTTTACCATTTACCAGCCACTACGCTTAAACAGCGCATTGTACACCTGTTCGGCAATAATTATAACGAGCGTTTGGTGCCGGTTGAAGAAGATACCATCGTCATTAAACTGCATGGCTTTGTGGGTAAGCCGGAGTTTGCCAAGAAGACCCGCGGCGAGCAGTTCTTTTTTGTTAACAACCGGTTCATTAAAGATGCATACCTGAACCATGCCGTACTGATGGCCTTTAAGGAGCTGCTGCCGGAAGACACGTTCCCGCTGTATGTGCTCTTTATCGACATCGACCCGGCTAAGATCGATATCAACGTTCACCCTACAAAAACAGAAATAAAATACCAGGATGAACAAACTATTTACGCCATTGTACGCTCGGCCGTGAAACGCTCACTGGGCAGGTACAATATTACGCCGAGCCTCGACTTTGACCAGGAAAACAGCATCGGGCACCTGGTTACGCCAAAGCCCCTGGAAGAAATAGTAGCGCCAACCATAAAGGTAAATCCTAACTATAATCCGTTTAATACCGGTTTTGAAGAAAGTAGCAGTGGCAGTGGAAGTAGCAGTAGCGGAGGGTATCGTGATACCTATCGCAGCAATCCCGTCCCGCAGAACTGGGATACGCTGTACGAGATCACCAAGAAGGAAACAATCGTGCAGCAGCAGGTTTATGAGGAAGTAACCATCACCGCCGATGACCAGGAACTGAACAAACCGAGCGAGCGGCAGCTTTTCCAGATCCAGAACCGGTTTATCCTTTCGCAGATCAAATCGGGCTTTATGCTCATTAATCAGCAGGCAGCACACGAAAGGATCCTGTATGAGCGTTTTTTACAGCAGCTGCAAAATCACTCTGGCGTAAGCCAGCAGAGCTTGTTTCCGCAATCGGTTACGTTTAACAGCAGTGATTTTGAATTGCTGAAGGAGCTTTTGCCCGATATTCGTGCGTTGGGCTTCGACATCAGGGAGTTTGGCAAAAATACGGTAGTTGTTGAAGGCGTACCGGCCGATCTGAACAACACATCGGAACACGCAATACTGGAACAGTTGCTGGAAGGCTTTAAAAATAATCAGTCGGTGATGAAGCTGGATAAACGCGACAGCCTGGCGCGGTCGTTAGCACGCAATGCTGCAACGAAAGCGGGGGTTAAGATGTCATTAGAGGAAATGAATATTTTGATCGATCAGCTTTTTGCCTGCCAGATGCCAAATTTGGCGCTGAACGGTAAGCTGATAATCAGTACTTTTACGCTGAACGAACTTTTAGAACGATTTGAGAAATAACCGCCAAAAAAACGAGCGGACTAATTAATAACTATGAGCGCATACAGGCAGTCACCCTTCGCCAATATAACACCGGTTGTAAAAAACCTGCTGATCATCAATCTAATCTGTTTTCTGCCTTACATAGTAATGAGCGATCATAACTATGCCGTAATAACCTACTGGACAGGCCTGTCGTACTTCGATTCGCCAAATTTCAGAGTCTGGGAAATTGTAAGCTATATGTTTTTCCACGGCGGATGGCAGCATATTATCTTTAACATGTTCGCGCTTTTTTCATTCGGTCCGATATTGGAATATTCCATTGGTCCGAAACGATTTTTAAATCTATACCTGATATGCGGCATTGGCGCAGGCCTTTTGCAAATGGCCGTGCAGGCTTATGAGGTGCACGCTTTAATAGGCGGTTTTACCACCCATAGCGCCACCATACAAGCAGTTGACCCTTTGGCCATGCAAAAATTACAGGCCATTTATGGTTACCCGGTAGTTGGTGCATCCGGCGCTATTTTCGGGATATTGGTAGCATTCGGTATGCTTTATCCAAACATGGAACTGATGATGCTTTTTATTCCTTTCCCTGTAAAGGCTAAATACCTCATCATTTTTTATGTAGGACTGGAGCTTTTCCTGGGCTATCAGCAGTTTGCAGGCGATAATGTGGCGCACTTTGCACACATCGGTGGGGCATTATTCGGCTTCCTGCTGGTGAGGATATGGCGGCTGCGGGGACCGGGGATGTATTAAGCTTTCCCTGCAGGCGCAGCACTGTTACATGTTTGTAAAATAGCATACTTAACGCAACAATTTTGCGAATTGCGGGTTAACTTTACAAACACAATCTTTTACTTGTTTTATGAGCACTTTGTGGCAAAATCTGCAATATAAAATGCTGCACTCGGGCAGTAAATTAAACCTGTTGATCGGGATTAATATTATTGTTTTTTTGCTTATTAACCTGACGAATACTTTAGTCGTTTTCTTTTCGGACTCACATATAATCGCCTTTTACACTGACGAATACCTGTTGCTTTCGCCTAACCTGAAAACGCTGCTCACGCATTTCTGGACGCCTATAACCTACATGTTCATGCATGCCGGGCCGCTGCACATCCTGTTCAACATGCTTTGGCTTTACTGGTTCGGCCAGATATTTGAAGAATATCTCGGCAAAAAACGCACGCTCGGCCTTTATTTGATGGGAGGCTTAGCAGGCGCGTTTCTGTTTATTTTATGCTATAACAC
>DATCQV010000160.1:0-5516 GCA_036569325.1 Mucilaginibacter sp.
GTGGGCGTTTGGTTGTACTCTTCAAACTATTACTTCGGCGCTTCGGTGCAACAATTGATACCGCAGAATCTTTATTTCAGCACAAATAACAGCTATAATCAAAGCAAAACGGTACCACAGTATTTTGCTACCGCGGGTGTAAAAATCTTCATGACCGACGAGATCACCTTCCTGCCGTCGATCTTATTAAAGGTCATCAACCCAACCCCGATAACTTACGATATTAACGGTAAATTCTCCTTCAGTGATAAGTTCTGGTTCGGCGGCTCGTACCGTCACAAGGATTCATTCGGCGTATTAGCCGGGGTGAACATCAGCTCGTTCATCAATGTGGGCTATTCGTACGATATTACCACATCGGCCCTCAATACCGTAAGCAACGGCACGCACGAAATTGTGATAGGATTACTACTTAACAACAGGTATAAGGTTACCTGCCCGCAACACACTTTTTAAATTCAAAATTCAAAAAACTTAATAGTTCGATAAAATTAAAAAGCCCATATAAGCAATTATACAGGCCTTTTTTTAATTTTTAATTTTGACTTTTGAATTGATCAAAGCTCTTTCCTCAACCTCGCTACAGGAATATTCATCTGTTCGCGGTATTTGGCTACGGTGCGACGGGCTATGTTATAGCCGGCCTCTTTTAGTATTTCGGTGAGTTTTTCGTCGGCAAGGGGATGGCGTTTGTCTTCTTTGCCGATGTGCTCTTCCAGTATCTTTTTTACTTCTTTGTTTGATACTTCTTCGCCGCTTTCAGTCTGAATGGCTTCAGAGAAGAACGATTTCAGCAGGAAGGTGCCAAATTCAGTCTGCACATATTTGGAGTTGGCCACACGTGATACGGTTGAGATATCCATGTTGATCCTGTCGGCAATATCTTTCAGGATCATCGGCTTCAGGTTTTTATCATCGCCGGTGAGGAAAAACTCATATTGGTATTGCATAATGGCGTTCATGGTTTTCAGCAGCGTTTGCTGGCGCTGCTTAATAGCATCGATAAACCATTTTGCCGAATCAAGCTTTTGTTTAACAAATTGCACCGCCTCTTTCAGCTTTTTATCCTTTTGCGAAGCCTTATCATAATGCTCGAACATTTCCTGATACGAACGGCTTACACGCAGTTCAGGGGCATTTTTTGAGTTGAGGGTGAGGATCAATACCCCATCGTTATTGGTAATATGAAAATCAGGGATCACCTGCATCTGCTTGGTATTGATCTCGTTCGAATCACCGGGTTTTGGATTGAGCTTCAGAATCTCATTCACAACCGCGCGCAATTCGCTCGAGCTCATGTTCAGCGCTTTTTCCAGCTTGTCGTAATGTTTACGGGTAAACTCGTCGAGGTAATGCTCAACCACCAATATGGCTTTCTTAATAATCGGGTCGACTTCCTTTTTACGCAGTTGTATCAGCAAACATTCCTGCAAGCTGCGCGCGCCCACGCCCGGGGGATCAAAGCCCTGTATCACCTTCAGCATTTCCTCTACTTCGTCATCTTCGGCAAAAACATTTTGCGAAAATGCCAGGTCGTCGGTAAGGGAAGTGATAGGCCTGCGCAGGTAACCATCGTCGTCCAGACTGCCGATGATCTGCTTGCCGATCATAAAATCTTTTTCAGTCAAAGGCAACAGATCCAACTGCTGCTGTAAACTTTCGAAGAACGAACTTTGTACGGCAATAGGTATTTCTTTGCGGTCGTCCTCATCATCGCCATTCTGGTCATAGCGCGAACCGTATTCGTTCAGGTTGTCTTCCTGCAGGTAATCGTCGATATTAAATTCGTCAACCTCGCCCTTTTCCTCGTCGCTGTTATAGGTATCTTCCTCGGGGTCACGGTCGGGGTAAGCCTCTTCAGGCTCGTTCAAGTTAGTGAGACTGAGATCTTCAAGTGCAGGATTCTCCTCCAGTTCCTCCTTAATGCGCGTATCTAATGATACGGTGGGCACCTGCAGCAGTTTAATAAACTGTATTTGCTGTGGCGAGAGCTTTTGTAAGAGTTTCTGTTGAAGATTTTGTTTTAACATAAATTAGATCAGGGTCAAAAATACATCAAATCCGCTTAACTTAAAAATCAGATGGATCACAGATCAAAGTTGTAAAAGCGTAAATACGCCTAATTGTTTTTTGCATTAGCAAAAACTTTCCCTGTTTTAATTTGCTGTTTACGTATAATTATTACCTTTAGTTAACTAAACAAGTAATTATGGCAATTATTAAGGAATTTAAAGAGTTTGCAATGCGGGGCAACGTGGTTGACCTCGCAGTGGGTGTTATCATCGGCGCCGCATTTGGGAAAATAGTTACCTCGCTCGTAAACGATGTGATAATGCCCCCGATAGGCTATTTAACAGGCGGTATCGACTTTAAAAATCTTAAAATAATTATCAAGCACGGCGATCCGGTTAAAAAGGTAGCTGATGTTTCTGTTAACTACGGCAATTTCATCAATACCTGTATCGAGTTCCTGATCATCGCATTTTGTATTTTCATGATCGTTAAGGTGATCAACAGCCTGAAGCGGCCGGAAGAAGAGGTGCCTGCTCCTGCTGTTGAACCACCACCATCAAAAGAAGAAGTTTTGCTGACCGAGATCCGCGATTTATTGGCAAAGGGTCAGAAATAACACACTGCATAAACATAAAGAGACGCAATGTGTTGCGTCTCTGCAAAAAAATCCCGCGTAGAGACACAATACTTTGGGTCTCTTTTTTATGTCTTATTGCCCCCTCGCTTCAGGAATAGCCTTGTGTATGGTATTTACCTTCAACCGCGACGAACTAATAACCTTTTGCCCTTTCGGCGCTACTACAATGGCATAAGGCCACCACACATCAGTTGCTCTTTTAATATCATCGGCGCGGTAATAGCGATCGCGGCCAAACAGTTGATTGCCGCCTAATGCCGTGTAGCGCAACCCGCCCGAATAAGGATCGTAAGCTTCAAGATAAAAATTGGTGTTAGTTTCCCGGTAGCCTTTTATCAGTATAAAATGCCCCCAGCCGGCTGCGAGCGTGGTATAAAACTTCTGGGTATGCTCATAGATCAACGGGTTATAAGGCACCGAATACATATCAAGACATAGTATCACCGCATCGCCATTGTTGATGCTTTGTTTAACGAGGCCCGGCAAATCGGCAAGTGTATCAACACTGTTGTTAATACTATGCTCGCTTAAATAGTTCTGTATATTACCTGTGTACCACCAGCCGCCGCCGGGTAATATTTCATTGCGGGCATCAAGGGGCGTGCGTGTAAATGTGGAATCGGCCCATTTAATAGCCATGGTTGATACCGTTGGTCCGCAATTGATGGCCTGAAATGTACTGCCGTCAAACTGGTCAACATAATAATTATATGTTTTATTTAAGCTTTTCTGATTGAGTATGTTTCCGCCTACACCGAAATACTGCAGTTCTGTTTGCGGGAGAATTTTGAATGTAGTGCGGCCTGAATTGTCAGCAGAGGTAACCGTAAAATTGAGTTGTTGGGTCAGATCGATTACGTCACCGCTTTTTACCGGACTATTGTTTATTGTGGCAGACACATTCGCCGTCAGTGAAAAATTGAGGATTACAGTATGCAGGTCTGCGCCATCGGGCATGGTAATGGTAATAGCAGGAACTGTCAAAGTAGTATCGATAGCCGTAGCCACAAATTCGCCGCTTGCCGAAATACTGGTTATAGCATTATTTAACGAGTGGGTTGCCGGCGGACGGGAAGTGGTGGTTGGTCCCGACCCCGAATCTTTTTTACACGAGAAAGCAAACAGCACAGACGCCGCAATCAAAAAAAGATAAAAAAGCTTCATTTGTAGTAGGTTTATCAAACAAAGCTAACTATTAAAATATGTATTTTTTTTTCTTATAATTAAAAAGTTACAAGCTGATTTTTAGATAATTATTATAACCGATGTATGCTATTATTAGCTTTGTTATTCAAACCATGAAAAGACATTAAAACATCATTATGAAAATTTCCGCAAGTATCGATAGTAAGTTAAACCATCATAAAATTTCGGTTCAAACCAGTGATACCGTAAAGGAAGTGCACATACCGTTAAAACCAACCGGCTACGGATCTTCCATTAATGGCGGAGAATTGCTGTTGCTTTCATTAGCTACATGTTTTTGCAACGATATCTACCGCGAAGCTGCTAAGCAAAATATCAATGTATCGGGAGTTGAGGTTGATTTTAACGGTGAATTTGGGAAAGACGGCGAACCGGGTTCAAATTTTACTTACACGGCAAACGTTGTTTCGGATGCCCCGGAAGATGTGATTCGCGAATTAATAGAACATACCGATAAAATTGCCGAAATTCATAACACTTTACGTAAAGGATTGGATATTACATTAACCAGATAGCTTTGCCCTTAAAAGGTCTTGGGTAGCTTAGGGTCAGTTAAGATAATATAGTCGCCTTTTGATGTAAACTTACTCCAGTCTGGATTGTCGAAGCTATCATCTGCATAGGCCGCAATATTCAGGATACGCACATTGGGCGCATATTTTTTGAGTTGCGCAGCCGTGCCCAGTTTTTCTTCGCTGTGAAAACCGCCGTTCACCTGGAATATTTTATAACCCGGATGGTTCTTAAAAGTCTGCGCAATACTGTATCCCATAGTGGCATCCCACAGGTTTTGAGCCTGGTAAACTTTTGAAGTACCGATGGCCCCGTGGCCGCCCATTACCTCAACAAAATTTTCATAATACTTCCCTGTCGCCGTATCTATAGGAAGGGGCGGGAGATAGGCCTTCGCTTTGGCGTCCAGTTGTTCAAGGCTACTCAGGCTTAACCGGTTGGTCATGTTCACGTACCGGGCCGGTGCATTGGCGGCAGTTACCGGGATATGGCCGGCCTTTGCAATCTCTATCATCGGGCGGTAATCTTTATAGTTTTTCCAGGCCCGGGCCTCGGTAACGAAGTTCTTTTCGCGGATAAAGCCAGCCAGATATTCGTTAAGCGGCAACTGGCAATCGGTCTCAAACATTTCCATCGATAATGCCACTTTACCCGGATATTTATCAGCCAGTTTTTTAAAGATCACGTGCTCCAGGTAGTGCCCGGTAGAATCATTATGCTCCTCGCCAAAAAACAGAACATCGGCTTTGCTCATATCATTAATAATTTCATCAATCGAAACAATTTTTTGCTTTGACGAACTGTATATTTTATAATGAGAGGAAAGCGAATCCTGTGATAGTACGCAAAAAGGCAGCAGCAAAAGAATTAGGACGGCTAATGTTTTCATAATGAATTGGTTTGCAATATACCCGCGGGTTTTAACCGCTATCGCAATATATCAAACCGGCTCAACTTAATCAACCCAATCAACTTAATCTAACTCAGTCAGCAAAAACACCAACCAAAAAACAAATTAATATTTGAGAAACATTAAAAAAACACTACATTTGCGCTCTTGTTTAAAAATCGACTATTAGAATAAAAATATAGCCATGAAAAGAACGTTTCAGCCCTCACAAAGGAAAAGAAGAAATAAACACGGGTT
>DATCQV010000161.1:0-21631 GCA_036569325.1 Mucilaginibacter sp.
GTATTAAGCTGCTTATAGGTCGAATCCATTTTGGCTATCTCGCCGCTGAATTCTTTGTAAAGTTCAGGATCGGTATCTGATAACGACTTTAGCTCGGTGCGCTTGGTTTGGATCAGCGAGGTATAATGTGCCTGCTGTTGGGCGTAAGCCGGGTTAATGGCTGCAAAATCTATCTTGCTGTCCTTTTTTTCATTCTTCAGATACAAAGCAAAACCTATCCCCATCACCAATATCACCGTAGCGGCTACCCGCAGCACAAAGCCCAGGGAAAAGGTTTTCTTTTCCATTTTCTTCAGCGTGGCGCCTTCGGGCGGCAAATGTTTTTCTATACGGCTCCACAGGTCGGCAGACGGTTCCAGTTCATCAAATTCCTCCCTGTTGTCTCTCATAAAATCTTCCAATCGCTTGCTCATGCTTTAATCCCCCTTTTTTGCAAAATTTCCAGTAATTTCCTTTTGGCACGCAAAAACTGCGTACGCGAGGTGTTTTCTGAAATATTTAAAATTTGTCCTATTTCTTCGTGGTCATACCCTTCCAGCAGGTATAACGATATTACTAACCTATAGCCTTCCGGCAATTCTTTCATGGCCTCTTTAACCCGGGCGGCCTGGTATTGCGTTTCTTCCTCGTCCTCAAACTCCTCCTCTGCAATGTTTTCCAGTTGGTCGCCTTCCATGTCGACCAGTTCCAGCCGGCGTTTGCGCAGCAGGTTTATCGACCGGTTCACCACGATTTGTTTGAGCCACAAACCAAATGTGGTATCCTGCCTGAAATCCTTAACCTTGCCGAAAGCATCAACAAAAGCCTCCTGTAGCACATCTTCGGCCTCGGCAATATTCCCCACTATCCTGAAAGCCACATTTAACATGGCTTTAGAATACAGTTTGTACAGCTCATAACAGGCCTTTTTGCTGCCTTGTTTGCACTCAACCACCAGGTCATAATGCTTGTCTACATATACGGCTTCCAATTTTTGATCAGCTTGCATGTTAAATGACGCAAGAGTTTTTGCAACGTTGCACGTGAGGGAAAAAGAATTTCAGATTTATTCACCTCGTTATCAAACCCGTAACGAATATACCATTTTCAGCGGCTTCGATTTTGCACAAATGTGTACAGCTTAAAACGGGAATAAACTCAGCTGATCGGTTTGTTTTTCGCCCTTCACCCTGATCACCGGTTCGCCGAAATTGGAGAGGGAGATACCCAGCAGGCGGATGCGTACATCCTCAATACCGGTAGCAGTCAGCAGTTTTTTGGCGGTTGCGCTCACGGTTTCCAGATCGTTTATGCCGGTGGTGAATGACTGGTTCCGGGTGATCTGTTTAAAATCGTGGTATTTGATCTTGAGGGTGACGGTGCGGCCCTTCAACTGGTAATTTTGCAGGCGATTGCAAACCGTAACGGCAATTTTATCCAGCTCGGCCTCCATTTCATCCTGTGTGGTGAGGTCGTACGGAAAGGTATCTTCAGCGGCTAATGACTTGGTTTCACGGTGCGGCTGTACCTCGCGGTTATCTACGCCGCGCACTATGCTGTAATAAAAGCGGCCTACCTTGCCGAAATGCCGGGTAAGCTCGTCTTCGGTCAGGCGTTTCAGGTCCTCGCCGGTATGCAGGCCCATGTTCTTCATTTTCATGGCGGTAACCTTCCCCACACCAAAGAATTTTTCCACCGGCAGCTTTTCCATAAATGCTTCTATAGATGAGGGACCGATGAACTTTAACCCATCGGGCTTATTCATATCAGATGCTATCTTCGCCACAAACTTATTAACCGACACACCTGCCGAGGCCGTCAACTGCAATTCATCCTTAATAGCTTGCTTAATTTGTGTGGCGATCTCTATAGCTGAGCCGATATTCAGCTTATCCTCGGTAACATCAAGATAGGCTTCGTCTAACGACAGGGGTTCGATCAGATCAGTATACCGGCTAAAGATCTCCCTGATCTTTTGCGACACTTCTTTATAAGCCGCAAACCGCGGCCTAACAAAAATAGCGTGCGGACAAAGCTGCACCGCCTTTTTCGACGACATAGCCGACCGCACCCCAAACTTCCTCGCCTCATAACTGGCCGTGGCCACCACCCCGCCCCGTCCCTCCGGCGAACCGCCTACGATCAGCGCCTTGCCGCGCAATTCCGGGTTATCCCGCTGCTCAACCGACGCGTAGAATGCATCCATATCAATATGGATGATCTTGTGTAGAATTTGAACGGGCGCGTTTTCCATTTGTATTTTATGGGATATACAAATATACAGGGTGGGAATGGCTTATGGGAGACGCAATGTATTACGTGTCTACAATATGTAAATGAAGATTTTTCTTAAAGAAGATGATAGCAATCCGGCAGACGTAGAGACGCGATGCATCGCGTCTTCGCCGGGCTACATGAACGCCAATACCCCGCCAGCAAATTGCCTTACATCATCACATCATAACTGATCGTCACCGATGGCAGCAAAGTAGCCACATCCAGCGGGATCTGGTTATTCGGGAAGATGGCCCTTTTGTTTTTATAATTCTGATACGCCGCTTTTTGCAACGCAGGGTCGTCAATTTCGGGCAGGTTGAACCTGATATAAAAAGGCATCACAAAATCATGCGTTTTTTCGCCTGAGGGTATTACCCATTTATCATTCGATTTTTTTACGGCATCCACTACTGCGGGTACCAGGCTTGCATCGTCGGCATAATAAACTACGATCTTCTGGACCGCCCCTTTTTCGTCGGCGGTAAATTTAACCATCACTACGCCGGTGAGTTTCTTTTTGGTAATAATGTCGGAAATTTTGATGCTGTCTTTAAAAAATCTCGTCATTTTTTCCTTTCCGCCCTGGAAAGGAAATTGCAGCTCCTGCTTTTGCGCAAAACAGCTGACAGAGAATACCAGCGCTATTATAGTAATGATCGTTTTTTTCATAGATGTATTTTTAGTCCGGAAGTCCGATGTCCGGAAAGTCCGAAAGTGCTTTCAGTTAATCCCACAAGTAACTTTGCAGCTTCTTCCGGACCTTTCGGATTTTACTGACTTTCAGACTCCGGCCTCGCCTCCCGCTTACTGCCCTCATACAATTCATATTCCAACAGGCGGCAATCCAATTTACCATTGTAAAACTCAATTTTACGGGCAGCGCGCAGACCTATTTTTTTGGCCAGGTCGGGGTTGCCGGTAAAAATATAGCCGCGGTAACCCAAACATTCCTTCTTCATAAAATCACCCATGCGCTTGTAAGTAGCCTCCAGTTTGGTATGCACTCCCAGGCGTTCGCCATATTCGGGGTTGAACATCACCACACCCGGTTCGGCAGGTACCGGCGTATCGGCAAAGTCACAAACACTAAAATCTATTAAATGTTCTACGCCGGCAGTTTTTGCATTTTTTTGAGCGATGTCCACGGCATCGGCAGATAAGTCGGTAGCGATGATCTTAAAGCCGGTTTCCTTCTTCGCCTTATCTTTCAATTTCCTGCGCTCCGCAAAAAATACGGTTTCATCGTAGCCCATAATGTGCATAAAGCCGTAATTCATCCTGAAAAGTCCGGGGCGCTTATCGGTTGCCAGCAGCGCAGCTTCGATAGCCAGTGTACCCGACCCGCACATGGGGTTAATAAAAGTGCTTTTACCGTCCCAGTTGGTTGCCATAATGGTTGATGCGGCTAACGCTTCGAGCATCGGTGCTTTTCCGGGGATCTTGCGGTAACTGTGCTTGGCCAGCGTTTCGCCTGATGTATCTAAAAATATATCGGCTGCATTATCCTGCCAGTACAGGTGCACAAGGGTTTTATTTACCTCCGCGCCAGAGTTTGGACGGATGCCTTTTACAGATTTTATCCTGTCAACAATAGCATCCTTCACCTTTACGTTGGCAAACAACGGCGTGCGGATATGTTCGTTATTTACATTTGACGATACAGAGAAATAGCCCGAAAAATCGATCAGCTTTTCCCATTCTATCTTTACCAGTTCGTTATAAAGCTCGTTCGGGTCTTCAGCCTTAAAGCTCTTTAATAAATATAAAACCTGGCTGGCGCAACGCAGGTTCAGATTCAGCGGGATACAATCATTTACAGTGCCCGTTAATTCAACGCCGGTCTGAAAAACGCGCGTTGGCTTAAAGCCCAATTCCTCAACTTCCTGCTTCAGGTAGGGCGATAACCTTTTGTTGCAGGTTATTACGATTTTACTTTCGGTGTGGAAAACTTCCATAATTTTGTGCGAATTTATGAATTAAATACGCCCCATTTTAACCTGTAACTATTAACTTTACACTTTTAATTTTTTTACGACATGGAAATTAAGGGTAAAGTGTACGAAATCGGCGCTACAATGCAGGTTACCGAATCACTAAAAAAGAGAGAACTTATACTTGAATATATTGAAAATCCGCAATATCCGGAATACCTGAAATTCGAAGCAATACAGGAACGCTGCAATTTGCTGGACAATGTAAAGGTGGGCGACGATGTTGAAGTTTTCTTCAACCTGCGTGGCCGCCCGTGGACCGACAAAACCGGCAAGAAAACCTATTTCAACTCAATGCAGCTTTGGAAAATCAACTCGCTGGCCGGTGCCGGTGCAGCTCCTGCGCCTCAATACGCACCACCTGCTGACATCAGCGCAGCACCGGACGAGGACGATTTGCCGTTCTAAGAAATTAGTAGCAGTTGGTAGTAGCAGTTATTGATTAGTTTAGCTGCAATTAGTTGCAGTTGCCAGTAACAGCATAAATAAAAGAGCGCCTTTTTAAACTAAAGGCGCTCTTTTTTATTGTGTCAATAACTGCTACTGTTCGCTGCCACTAATACACGTTTCTACAACTGCCACTTCCCACTGCCACTGCTACTCTCTCCGGCTTACTGCTACTCTTTTCCACAACTGCTACTTACTACACGCAGCGCTTCTTCAAAACGCTTCAGCTTAATATTTTCCAAAAACTGCTGCCGGTGCACCAGTGCGTATTGCAAGCGGGCATCCATATCGTGCAGGCTGATCTTGCCGGCCCAGATGTCATCGTTAAAATCGCGGAATAACGGCACTGGTTTTTCAAAGTCGATTAGCCCCTCAGCGCCTTTGCTCATCAGCACAAAAACAACAAAGTAAAATAAATGCAGGATCTGCCGCATCAGGAAAAAGCGGGCGCGCCGGTATGCCGTAGCATCTTCGCCGAAATAGGTTTTCAGGTAATCTGTTTCGTCGGCTTCGCTTCTAACCGCAAAATTGGCGGCGATGGCCAGGTCGAGGTAGCGGTCGTTTAAAAAGGCTGCCTCCCAGTCTACCAGCCAAACACGTTCGCCGTCATATAACGTATTTTCGGGTTTGAGGTCGTTGTGGCAGGCTACCATATCGCTGTCACTACGCGGGTAAACGGCTTTGATTCTTGTGTAGGCGCCCAGCATTTCGCTCATCAGGTGCACTGGCATCAGTTTCGCCGCCTGGAACTTTTGAATAAATCCCTCCATTGTATCCAGGTAATTGATGCGGAAAGGGAATGGCGGTAAGGCATGCAATCTTTTAAATAACTCCGGCAGTTTTATTTTAGCCTCCTCAAGCGGGAACGGCCTTGCATCGATAAAATCGGTAATAGCAATCCGGTCGGCAATACTGGTGTACCAAACGCGCGGGGCAATCCCGGCATCGGCGGCGGCCTGCATGCAGTTATATTCCAAAGTCGGGTCGGCCATGGCATCGGTGCGGGTAATGATGCGGAGCAGGTAGGGTTTACCCTGAACCGCGATCCGGTACACCAGCGCGGTTGAAAGTCCGGCGGTAAGCTGGTGAATGTCATTAATTTCGGTGGTGCCAAACGTTGTTTGCAGAGCGTTTTCAACCAGGTTTCTTTTGTCTTCAGGGATCATAAATTGGCTTTGAAATGAGGTTTATCTACCAAAAATATATCCCGTTTTGTGGTTTTTAACGTGTTTTCAAGTATATTTTTTCAGGGATACTTTGCCCATAATTTTTGCGTTTACCTTACAGATATCAGCGAGATTTACATAGCGTAAACAGCCCGTTGAGCCCTGCACGTGGTGTTACGCACCTACGGAGCGGATATACCAGGCACCATTCTTTTTCTACCAATATTGGGCCCCCATCGGGGCCAGTCGCCTGGGTTGGTTTTTTACGTCGCTCTCTCAAAAATTAAAACATCAATCCAACAAAAAAACCGCCCCGAAATTCGAAGCGGCTCTTTCAATATAAATCCTTTTTACATGCAATGACTGCTACTATCTACTGCCACTGCTGCTCACTAAATCTACTCCTCCTTCATTATCTTTTTCAGCGATATGCTCTTGCCTTGTTGTATTTGCAGGTAATACACGCCGTTTAGTCCCAGCGCAAAGCTTTTGCTGAAGCTGCCGTTCAGGGCTTTTTCGACCCAAAGCAGCTTACCGTCGCTGTCGGTTAGTTTAACCTCGGCAGGCGCTTTTGACAGCAGGTTGAACATCAGCAGCACCTTTCCGCTCGAGAATTGCGGTACCAGGTTCAGGTCCTTGATCTCAAATTTGGGTCCCTCAACGTAAGGCATGCGTTTCAGGTCATCGTCTGATGCTTCGGAAACATGAAAGCTTACATGAGTGGCAACGCCATCATTATTGATATTGTCGTATTCAAAATTCTGGCTGTTGCGGCGGTCGCCCCTGCGCATACCACCGGGCATCCGGTTAAAAGCCCGGGTGCGCATCCGCATGTCGCCACGGTCCTCGTCGTTCATCTCATAATTAAACTGCACGCGTTTTTTCATTTTGCCGGGGTGCATTTCAATCACGTTGCCCATGCTGTCTTTGGTCATTACCCGTGCATCTATCTGTCCGTCATCATTGCCATCACGCTTCCACGATCTGAAATTTCTCATGCCGCCCGCACTGTCAGGGCTTTTGAACCTGTAAAACTGGTAAGTCTTTCCAATACTGCCGCCTTTGCGATCAGAAAACCTTCCTTCGCCGCGCAGGTTATTAATGTCATTCAGGGCGCTTTCCCTGTCGGCAGCCGAAAGGTCTTTGATGTTTTTACCGTTAATGGTGGTATCGCCATTTTGTATGCGGATGTCTACGTCCTTCTGCACTTTGGTATTCTGCGCCAGCAGCATAGGCGGCAACGCCAGGATAAGGATAAGTACTACCGAGAAAATAAACTCGAAGCCGGGGTTTTTAAGAAGCTTTTTCATTGTGGGGTATGTTTGTTTAAGTTAATTAACTTTAATTGATGGTTTCATATTGCCGCATCGCATTAAAGTTACAGTGCCTGGTATTGCTTATTCAAATTTAACAAACAACTATTGTTCAAGGCGTTAAATGTTAGTTATAATTTGTTAAATTTTGTTAAAAGGAAAACACTTGCGCTCAATTTAAAATATTTTTGTTGTTACGATGAAGAAAAGGAGTATTGCGTTAATAATTGGCTTAATGGGTTTTGCGCTTTTGGGCGTAATAACCATGCAGTTATATTTTTTAAGGCAATCGTACCAGTTGCAGTCAGAATTGTTCGACCGCTCGGTTAATGAGGCGCTGAACAATGTGGTAACCAAAATTACCCGGCACGATGCAGATAATTTCCTGAACGGAAAAGCGCGTATGCGCAGCCATCGCGTGACCATACTGAAAGCAAATCCGGTAATTGATAACAACAATCAGGAAACCGAAGTCACTAAAATTAATCCTAAGAAACTTACAGCACGCCAGCGAAAATCGGCCATCCTGCGCGACAGTCTGCGGCGTCTTATTCTGAACCAGAAGGTAGATGAAGAATTTTCTAAACTTACCCAGGGCGGCAAGTACGACCTGCAGGTACAGTTTGAGGAATATACAGATGAGTTTGGCGTGGTGCATCGCCGCTTTACGCCCGCACTGGTACGTAACCCGTTGGCAACCAACGCCAGGAAGCCAAAAAGGCTGCACAAATACGACACCATTCGCTATATCTACGCCGACCCACAATTTGGCAAACAGGTTATTTCACTGCCTGTAATTAACCAGGACTGGGCGCGCGAGCAGGAGCGCAGGGAAAAGGTAAGGCAGATAAACGAGATGCGGAAACTGCTGGAAAGCGATTCGCTCCAAAATACGCCGCAAACCAAATCGACCGTTATAGAGAACCTGGCTGAAGAATACGGTAAATATGGTGAGCCACTCAAACTGCGCCTCGACCCGTATTGGATAGATACCCTGCTGCGCATCGAGCTGCACAATAAAGGCATCAATCTGCCTTTCAGCTACGAGGTATCGCTGGCCAATAAAGACTCGCTGATATTTTCGAAGGCCAATGATATTTCGGGCGAAAAGCCGGCGTTCAGCACGTACGACACTTATCAAACGCCCATCTTCAGCAAGGATGTAATTAATGATCCGGGCATGATCAGGCTGGCTTTCCCGCAGCGGAATGTTATGATCTTAAACAAAATGACAGCATCGCTGGCCACCACCGGCGGGCTGCTGCTGGTGCTCATCCTGTGCTTCAGCTATACCATTTTCTCTATCCTCAAGCAAAAGAAGATCTCGGAAATGAAAACCGATTTCATCAATAACATGACCCACGAGTTTAAAACTCCGGTATCAACTATCATGATCGCCAGTGAAGCTTTGAAGGATAATGAGATAGCACAGGATAAAAGCCGGGTTGCACGTTTGGCCAATATTATTTACGAGGAAAACGAGCGCTTGGGCAGCCATATAGAACGCGTATTAAATATTGCCCGTATAGAAAAGAACGACTTTAAACTGGATAAAAAACCTATCGACGTTAATGAAATGATTGCCGTGGTGGTTGATAGTATGACCCTGAAACTGCAGAAATACAACGCAGTAACCACCCTGCAGCTGGATGCCGAAAATGCCATCATTAATGCCGATGAGCTGCATTTCTCGAACGTGATCTATAACCTTGTTGACAATGCCATTAAATACAGTGTTAACAATCCGGATATCACCATCAGCACCCTTAACAAAAACGACCAGGTGGTGATCCGCGTGGCCGACAAAGGCGTAGGCATGAGCCGCGATCAGCAGACAAAAATATTTGAACAGTTTTACCGCATACCAACCGGCAACCTGCACGACGTAAAGGGCTTCGGTTTGGGCTTAAGTTATGTGAATACCGTGGTGAAAAGGCTTAACGGCATCATCAGCGTAAAATCGGAAAAAGAAAAAGGCTCTGAATTTGAGCTGAAGTTTCAGACGGCGTAGAGGAGTCCGGGAGTCAGTAAAGTCGGAAAAGTCCGAAAGAAGCTGCAAAGGCATATTAGTAATAAACTAAATAAATCATCCGACTTTCCGGACATCGGACTAAATAAAGCAACTTTCGGACTTTCCGGACATCGGACTTTCCGGCTAAAATAATCTTTCGGACTTCCGGACTTTTCCGGACTTCCGGACTAACACCACACATGAAGAGAATATTACTTGTTGAGGATGATCCGAATTTGGGCCTATTGTTGCAGGACTATTTGCAGCTGAAGGGAAAGTTTGACGTTGTTTTATGTAAAGACGGTGAGGAGGGTCTGCGCACCTTCACTAAACAAGCTTTCGACCTGCTGATCCTGGACGTAATGATGCCCAAAAAGGACGGCTTTACGCTGGGGAAAGATATCCGGAAGATCAACGCCAACATACCCATCATTTTCGCTACCGCCAAAGGCATGATAGAGGATAAAACCCAGGCCTTCAACCTCGGCGGCGATGATTATATCACCAAACCGTTCCGTATTGAGGAATTATTATTACGCATCAACGCCTTATTAAAACGCGCCAATAATTCAGAAAAGGCTGAGGAAGAAAAACAAACCTCGTTCAGGCTTGGCCGCTACACCTTTGATTATACCGCACAATTAATAACCTCGGAAGATTCACAGCAAAAGCTATCCACCAAAGAAGCTGAATTGCTGCGCCTGCTTTGTATCCGCAAGAACGAAGTGCTCACACGCGAAGAAGCCCTGCTCAACATCTGGCACGATGACAACTATTTCAACGGCCGCAGCATGGATGTTTTTTTAAGCAAGATCAGGAAATATTTAAAAGACGACCCGACTGTAGAGATCATCAACGTGCACGGAAGAGGGTATAAGTTGCTGATAAATTAAGAAGGAATAAAGGCTCTATGGAGTTCCGTAAAGTCCGGCGACTTTAAAAGCGATTTCTGTACCCAGCACAATCAACTTACTTAACTAATCAAATTAAGTTTCTAATTTTGCGTCGATTTACTGGATTGAGCCCACGGTTTAAACAACCGCTCACTTAATCAACTCAATCCAACCACTTAACTAAAACACCATGCTCGATAAACTAATGCAGGCCCAGCAAATGGCTGGTGCGATCAAACAGCGGCTCGATTCAATAAGCGTTCGCGGCGTTGTGGAAGACGGCAAGATCACCGTTGTTGCCAATGGCAATAAAGTGATCCAATCGGTAACCATCGACGAAGAATTTTTAAAGGAAGCCGATAAAGAGGAACTGGAAGAACTGTTGGTAACCGCTATTAACAAAGCCTTACAGCAGGCCGATAACGTAAGCCAGAGTGAAATGGCGGCTGCTACGAAAGATATGTTCGGCGGCTTGTTCTAAAACCCATCTATAATAAATTTAAAATACCATCCTATGAAAACTACCTATTACGGACAATCGTCCTTTATGCTGGAAGCGGGCGGCAAAAAACTGCTGTTCGATCCTTTTATTACCCCAAACCCTGCGGCTAAGGATATCGATATCCATAGCCTGAAACCCGATTACATCCTTATCTCGCACGGTCACGGCGATCATGTTGCCGACTTACTGGAGATCCAGAAAGACAGCGGCGCCAAAGTGATCTGCATTGCCGAAATTGCCGGCTGGCTGGGCAAACATGGCGTGGAAGGCGCGCATGGCATGAACATCGGCGGCGGCTTTAACTTCGATTTCGGTCGCGTGAAAATGGTGAACGCTGTGCACTCGAGCACTATGCCCGATGGCGCACCGGGTGGTAACCCTGCCGGTTTTGTGATCTGGGCCGATAATAAAGTGATCTATTATGCCGGCGATACAGCCCTTACCTACGATATGAAACTGCTGGCCGATGAAAGCCTCGACTGGGCGTTCCTGCCGATCGGCGATAACTACACTATGGACGTAAACGATGCCATCAGGGCCACCCAGTTCATTAACTGCAAAAACGTGGTGGGTATGCATTACGATACCTTTCCGGTCATCAAGATCGATAAGAATGATGCCGAAGAAAAATTCATTAAGGCAGGCATCAACATTAAGCTTCCGGCAATTGGCGAGAGCATAGAATTGTAAGTATTAAAACTTTTGATATAGAAGCCCCTGATTAATTTTCCGGGGCTTTTTGATTTTGCTGTTATAGTGCTCCCGAGCGCTTGCCGGTGCATCGTACTATCCACCGTTGTCAAGATTGACCTGTAGGGTCAATGCTTAAGCTGATAAATATCCTATATAGAAATAACCTTTTACCCCTAAACTTTTGCCCGTTGTACTGCATCGTTTCAAAGTGCGTTAAAACAAATGAAGCCTTAACAGTATTGTTACGTTAGCAATGCTTTTAAATCATTATATTTTTTACATTTGCAGCATTGTTGCAAAAAGCAGTAACTGGCTTTGAAAAAAAATAAATTCCATATTGTAAATGCGTGGATCCTGTTGATCTGTTTTGTAGCGGGTCAGTACATGGTATATGTCCATCAGCACAAGATGGTGAAATTATCCAGCCAGATCAGCCTTACCCACCAGCAACAAGCCAAACAAGTACTTACCGAAAAATGTCAGCTGTGCGATGCCATGCACCACAGCGGCATGACCATACCAACGCAGGCGGTTTTTGCCCCGGTTGCAGCGTCTGATTATTTTTACAAATTTCCGGTATATACCTTTACCAGTATCTCGCTTATTCTTGCCGGCGGCCGTGCGCCTCCGGCTGCCGGGCTGTTCGTTTAAATTACGCAGCCAATCTCCTTTACCGTTATTAATGATCGCCGCAGTGGATGATCTCTTTATGGAATTACAGCTTTCATTTAAACGATCAATCCCGGCCAGTTTAAAATCACAAGTATTAAAAGAATGAAATTTAAGATAAGATTATTGAGTGTGCTTTCGCTGCTCATCCTTTACACGGGTATTGCAGGCGCCGCCACAAACAAACACGGCGACGATGACGCAGGCGCCATTACTGGAACAGTAACTGACAAAGCCGACGGCAAACCCATTATCGGCGCAACCGTAAGCATCCCCGACCTGCGCCGCGGCTCTATAACCGATGTTAATGGGCACTATAGTTTAACCAACCTGCCGAAAGGCATATACCTGGTACAGGTGACTTATGTAGGTTATGCCACTTACAACCAGCGGGTAGATTTTACCAAGATCACCTCGCTCGATATCCAGTTGCAAACATCGGCCATCGAGACTGGTGAGGTGGTAATTACCGGTGTGAGCAAGGCCACCGAGATCAAGCGTGATCCTGTACCGATGGTGGCCGTAGGCAAAACCTACCTCGATCAGCGTGCCGGCGCCGGTAACGCTATCGATATGATCGCCAATATTCCCGGCGTAAGCGCAGTTACTACCGGACCGAACGTATCCAAACCATTCATCCACGGCCTGGGCTATAACCGTGTGGTTACCCTGCAGGACGGCATCCGCCAGGAAGGCCAGCAATGGGGCGACGAGCACGGTGTGGAAATAGACCAGAACTCAACCGACCGCGTGGAAGTGATAAAGGGTCCGGCCAGCTTGTCGTACGGATCTGATGCTATCGGCGGTGTAGTGAACCTGATCACTCCGTCGCCTGTTCCGGAAGGTAAGATCTTAGGTTCGGTACAGGGAACTTATGGTACCAACAACAACTTGTTGAACGGATCGTTCCGTTTGTACGGCAACCAGAACGGCCTGGTATGGGGAACTATCCTTTCGGCCAAAGAAGCTAAAGATTACCAGAACCCGCATGACGGCCGCGTGTACGCCACCAACTTTAAAGAGAAGGACGCCCGCTTTATGGTAGGCCTCAACAAGAACTGGGGTACCTCATACTTCCATTTTTCATTGTTCGACGACCAGCAGGCCATTCCCGACGGCGCCCGCGATTCAGTAACCCGCCAGTTCACCAAACAGGTTACCGAGGATGGTGAAATGCAGATCGTACCTAAGTCGGAGTTGAACTCGTACAGTATCCCGGTTTTGCACCAGCACGTGCAGTTATACCGTATTTATAACAACAGCAATTTCAATTTGGGTAACGGCAACCTGATCGTTAACCTTGGTTACCAGTTCAGCCACCGCCGTGAGTTTACCCATCCTGAAGATGGCGATGTACCGGGTTTGAACCTGCATCTCACTACTTACACCTACGATTTTAAATACAACTTCAACTTAGGCGGCTATGAAACCACCGCCGGTCTCAACGGACAATATCAGAACAATACCATTGGCGATGCTACCGAATTCCCGATCCCGGCTTATCACCAGTTTGATATCGGTCCGTTTGTGATTGTGAAGAAGACCTTCGGAAAGCTCGACCTTTCGGGCGGTGCCAGGTTCGATACCCGTTCATTTCACGGGCAGGCGGCTTACATCGATACCCTGGCAGGCAAGTATCAGCAGTTGTACACCGGTGCAAACCCCACAACCACGCCTGGCGTAGTGCCGCAATTTGCCGCGCTCAACAAAACTTTCAGCGGCTTTAACGGCAGCTTCGGCGCAGCCTATAACTTCTCCGACCATTTTCTGCTGAAGGCAAACATTGCCCGCGGTTTCAGGGCACCAAGCATAGCCGAACTTTCGGCAAATGGTCCTGACCCGGGTTCGCAGATCTATCACGTAGGCAACAACAACTTTAAGCCTGAATTCAGTACGCAGGAAGATTTCGGCGCTTTCCTAACCCTGCCCAACGTGTCGTTGAGTGTAGAGTTGTTCAATAACAATATATCAAACTATATCTTCCAGCAGCAGGAACTGAATGCTGACGGCTCGCCTGTAATAACCGAAGGCTATAATACCTTCACCTATGTGCAAAGCAAGGCAAGGATAAACGGGGGAGAGTTTGCGGTAGACATCCACCCGGTTAGCTGGCTGCATTTTGAAAATTCGATGGCGCTGACCTACGGACGCAATTTAGGCACCGGCGGTCCGGTAGCCGATAGTCTGAAATACCTGCCCTTTATCCCGCCGCTGCATACACACTCTGAACTGCGGGGAAACTTTAAAAAAGGCTTCGGTAATTTCAGGAACGTATATGCCTTTGTAGGGCTCGATCATTACAGCGCGCAGGACCGTTTCTTTGCAGCTTATGGCACTGAAACCTATACCGCAGGCTACAACCTGTTAAGCGCAGGCATCGGCACCGACCTGGTTAATAAATCGGGCCAGCCCTGGGTTAAACTGTTTATCGAGGGCACCAACCTCGGCAACGTAAGCTACCAGTCGAACATGAGCAGGCTGAAATACTTCGACAACCCAACGGTACCGTCCGGTGTACAGCCCGGTATCTTCAACATGGGCCGGAACATCAGCTTCAAAGTAGTGGTTCCGTTCGATCTGTCTCCGCACACAAAATCGTAAACTATAAAACCAAATGCGAGGTCCCGGCGAAAGCCGGGGCTTTTTTTGTTCTTTGATAGTCCACTCACCCCGTTATCTTGAACATTAATGAGATAGCTCGTGCGCCCTGCATCTTTTCCTGGCCTCATTGGGGCCAAATATTGGTATAAACGGAAACGCAAATTTTGCCCCGTTAGCTTCGTAACCCACATGCAAGAGTTGGCAGGCTATGTGGCGTACCTACGGTACGCCCGGGAGGAAGATGTATTTTCTGCCAATATTACGGCCCTATGGGGCGGCTTTGCATACCCGTGCAGCCCTTGAAGAAATGAACAAATAAGACTAAAAACTTCTTTATTAAAAGATAGGCAGCCCCATCGGGGCCAAACATTGGTAGAAAACATTAACAAAGCAGTCCGCTGCGTTAAGTGCGGAACCTTGCAAACATACCTCCGCGTTCTCTGTGAATTTTTCCGGAGGGGCGGGCAGTCGCGCAACCTTTTTCCTCATCCGTAGGTATAACTCTTTTAACCGGTCATTTTCGTGCAAAATTGATTTGTCCTTATTTGGATTTAATTTAAATAAGCTATACATTTGGCCACAGTTTAATAACAAATATGACGCTTTCAGAACTTGTCCCCGGAGAAATTGGAATAGTTAAAGAATTTACTGATCTTGAAATGTCTGTAAAACTGATGGAAATGGGTTGCCTTCCCGGCGAACCGATCACCATTTCGAGGGTAGCGCCGCTTGGTGATCCCATTGCTGTTAACGTTTCGGGCTACCAGTTAAGCCTCCGCAAATTCGAAGCATCTACCATTATATTGCAGTAGCCCCTTAACATTGAAAGCCGATATAAAAGTTGCGCTTGTTGGAAATCCAAACACCGGTAAATCAACGCTCTTTAATACATTAACCGGTCTAAATCAAAAAATAGGAAACTTTCCGGGTGTAACCGTTGATAAAAAGACCGGTTTCAGCACCCTGCCTGATGGCCGCACTGCCGAGATCATCGATCTTCCCGGCACATATAGCCTCTACCCGAAAAGCAAAGACGAATCCATCGTATTTTCCGTACTGGCCGATAAAGCCAACAGTCATACGCCCGATCTTGTCGTTATCATCCTCGATGCTACCAACCTGAAGCGCAACCTGCTTTTGTACACCCAGGTGGCCGACCTGAAGATCCCCGTTATCGTTGCCCTCAACATGATCGATCTGGCTAAAAAATCAGATATCACTATCGATATCGATCTTTTTGCCAAAAAGCTGGGTGTGCCTGTGGTACCTATTTCGGCGCGCAAAATAGAAGGCATCGATAAGCTGAAACAAGCCATTGCGTTTGCCAATAAGGTGGCTTTGCAGGAGGAAACGATAGATGTAGCCGCCATTGCCCCGCAATTGATTGCGCAGATCAGCAATGAGCTGAAGATCGATAATCCTTATTTCGCCCTGCAATTGGCGCACCAGCACGAAACGGTGAAGTTTTTAACGCCGCAGGAAAGCGACAGGATAGAAGAACTGGAACACGAGTTCTCGTTCCATTCACAGAAATCGCAGGCTACGGAAACTATAGCCCGCTATAATTTTATTAATGATCTGCTGTATGATACCGTCAAGATCCCCGAAACGGCGAAGGACGAAACGCTCAGCAATAAGATCGACAAAATATTAACACACCGCGTGTTCGGACTCATTATATTCCTGGCCATTTTGCTGTTCATGTTCCAGTCTATTTTCTCCTGGTCGGCTTACCCGATGGAAAAGATAGGCGACGGTTTTGCATGGTTGCAGAATTACCTGCACACGGTATTGCCTGATGGTCCGCTGGTTGGCTTGATCGTCGACGGTGTATTGGGCGGCCTAAGCGGTGTAATGGTGTTCATACCTCAAATCGCCATTCTGTTTGCGTTTATATCGATACTGGAAGATACCGGCTACATGTCGCGCGTTACGTTTATGATGGATAAACTGATGCGCAAGGTGGGCCTCAACGGTAAATCTGTCGTGCCGCTCATCGGCGGGTTTGCCTGTGCGGTGCCGTCTATTATGAGCACCCGTACCATCGAGAACTGGAAAGACCGGATGATCACCATTATGGTTACTCCGCTGGTCACCTGTTCGGCGCGCCTGCCCATTTATGTATTGCTCATCGGCCTGGTGGTGCCCAACAAGAACGTATGGTGGGTGTTTAATTTACAGGGACTGGCATTAACGGGCATGTACGTGTTCAGCTTGATCTCGGCTATCATTGTGGCATTTGCGTTTAAGCTAATCCTGAAGGGGCGCGAGCGCGGTTATTTCATTATGGAATTACCAGTTTATAGGATGCCAAGATGGAACAACGTGGCCTTCAGCATGTACGACCGCTCAAAAGCTTTCGTTCTGCAGGCCGGAAAAGTGATAATCGCTGTATCGGTCATCCTTTGGGTACTGGCCTCTTATGGCCCCGGCGACCGTTTTGCGCAAATCGACAAAAAATACCAGCAGCCGCAATATGCCAAACAGCTCAGCCCCGACGACCTGACGAGAGCCATCAACTCTGAAAAGCTCGAAAACTCTTATGCCGGCACACTCGGTCATTTTATCGAACCGGTCATCAAACCCTTAGGTTTCGACTGGAAGATCGGCATAGCGCTCATTACTTCTTTCGCCGCCCGCGAAGTATTTGTGGGTACCATGGCCACCATTTATAGTGTCGACGGAAATGCTGATAAGATAGAATCGGTACAAAATAAAATGGCTTCTGCCAAAAATCCGCAAACCGGTCGGCCTGTATTTTCGCTGGCGGTAGCATTCTCGCTGATGATGTTCTATGCCTTCGCCATGCAATGCGCCTCAACTGTTGCCGTGGTTTACCGCGAAACTAAAAACTGGCGCTGGCCAGCCATCCAGTTCGCTTACATGACGGTACTGGCCTACACGGCAAGTTTTATAGCATACCATATATTAAAGTAGGCTATTAAAGTAAAAAGTCAAAATTGAAAAGTAAAAAATAAGTTGCTGCCGCGAGTTTAGCGCAGCGTAACTCGTGGTAAAGCATTGCGGAAGCTTTCAGCTTCAGTACCCATGCGTCCTCAGCCACGCACCTGCGAGTCATTGCGAGGAACGAAGCAATCTCCAAACTTGCCAATCAAAAATAAAGTGCCTGTGGTAGGAATACTGCCGGCATTTTCCTTTGCGATTAACATTAATACTTTTGAATGTCCTATATAGATTGCTTCGTCTTCAATGACCTGGCGTAGGAAACGCTTTCAACTTCACTCTCCTTTTGAATTTTTACTTTAAGCGTTCCAACTCACGCGTCGGTCTTGGTTCCTGGCTCTTGATTTTTGACTCTCTTTTGAATTTTTACTTTTTAATTTTGACTTCCCAAACCCCTATCTTTGTCCCCCGAGGTAAAAATTGGATAAAGTAAAAATTCTTGAAAAGTATCTTCCTGCCGATGCGGCCCCGCTTATTGGCCGCTGGATCGACTATTTTAAATGCGAGTTTAAGATCTCCCGCAACCGTAACAGCAAGTTCGGCGATTACCGGCCGCCGCATGGCGACAAAGGGCATCGCATCTCGGTAAATTACGATCTGAATCCCTATGCGTTCCTGGTAACCGCCGTGCATGAGTTTGCCCACCTGCACACCTGGAACGAGCACAAACACAAAGCAAAGCCGCACGGCGCCGAGTGGAAGGCAAACTTTAAACGAATGATGCAGCCTTTTTTTGAAAAGGAGATCTTCCCGGCCGATATCAAACATGCCATCACCAATTATCTGAATAACCCGGCGGCATCGAGTTGTTCCGATCTGAATTTATACCGCTCGCTGCGTAAATATGATGCACGACAGGAATCGGTGATAACAGTGGAGAAGCTGCCTATGAAAGCACTGTTTAAACTAAAGGATGGCCGCATTTTCCGAAAGGAAGAAAAACTGCGTAAGCGATATAAATGTACCGAGATCAGCTCGAAACGCGTTTACCTGTTCAGCCCCGTAGCCGAGGTTGAGCTTATTCCCGATTAAAAAAAATGGACAATCAAGAGATAATTAATAAAACCGAAGCATTCGTTCGCCAAACTCTTCAGAATGCCGAAGGCGGGCACGACTGGTGGCATATCCACCGCGTATGGAACAACGCCAAACGCATAGCCAAGGGCGAACAGGCCGATCAGCTTACCGTTGAGCTGGCCGCCCTGCTGCATGATATTGCCGATGCAAAATTCAACAATGGCGACGAAGAAATAGGCCCCAAGATAGCCGGCGAATTTTTGCAAAGCATCAACGTGGATGCAGCCACGATCGGGCATGTACAGCAGATCATCCGGAATATCTCCTTCAAATCAGGCTTCGATAAACCTGTTTTCAAATCCATCGAGCTCGAAATCGTCCAGGATGCCGACCGCCTCGATGCCATCGGCGCCATCGGCATTGCCCGTGCATTTAATTACGGCGGCTTCAAAGGCCGGGAGATCTATAATCCCGGGATCAGGCCTAATCTTAACATGACCAAAGAGGAATATAAAAATTCTACCGCGCCGTCCATCAATCACTTTTATGAAAAGCTCCTGCTCCTGAAGGACAAAATGAACACCCAAACCGGTAAGAAGCTGGCCGAACAGCGCCACCAATTTATGGAAGCTTACCTCGAGCAATTTTATTCGGAATGCTGAGGGAATGTGCGGATTTTTGATGTGCAGATGTGCGAATGATTTGAAAACTGACTCAACATTGCCAAGCTTGATTTTCTTATCTTCAAATTATCACATTTTCAAATCTTCAAATCAAACCCATCCGCACATCCAAAATTCGCACATCCGCACATACCCTTCCCCACATCCCCCAATTTTTACGTAATTTGTCCGCCATATCAGAAAGCCGTTTTCAAAACGTTAGGTCGTTCAGGCTTTCGGAGCGGTTAATATGAATCCATACCAACAAAAAAAACGCTGGAAATATTCGTTACTCACGTTTGCGGTGGTAATTGCCAGCGGAAGCTTACTGTACACCAATTACCTGGCGCGCAACATTGCCAAATCGGAGCGTACCCGTGCCGAGATCTGGGCGCTGAGCGTAAAGCAGCTGTCATCGTCAGACGATAACGACTTCCTGAACTACGTATTTGCCGTGCGCGACAGCCTCACTGTCCCCGCTATCGTTACCGATATGAAGGGTGATATACAACTTTGGCGCGGTCTCGACCTTACCAAAACGCCTATTAAAATGCAGGCCGACAGTAATAAAAAACTGACGTACGATCCTGAATATTTTAAGCAGGAACTGGCCTATATGCAGGATCAGCATCCGCCCATCAGGCTGAAAGTGTATGGTGTTCAATGGCTGGTTTTTTATAAAGATTCCGACTTGCTTACCCAATTAAAATACTTCCCGTACGTGCAATTGTCGGTAATTGCCATATTCCTGCTGGTGGCTTATACGGCGTTCAGCTCGTCGCGCCGGTCGGAGCAGAACCAGGTGTGGGTGGGTTTGGCCAAAGAAACCGCTCATCAGCTCGGTACGCCTATTTCCTCGCTAATGGCATGGACGGAGCTAATGAAAGATAAGTTTAACGCCGAAGACGACCCGCTGATAGCCGAAATGGAGAACGATATCAAGCGCCTCGAGATAGTAGCCGACCGCTTTTCCAAGATAGGTTCTGCCGCTAAACTGGAAGACCAGAAGGTGTACGATGTGGTAAAAGATTTTATGGATTATTTCAAAGTTCGGGTGAGTAAGAACATCACCTTCGAACTTACCGGTAATCCTCACATGCAGGCCGGTGTTAATGTGCCTTTATTCGATTGGGTGCTCGAGAATCTGTTAAAAAATGCGGTTAACGCCATAGAAGGCAAAGGCACCATCAGTGTCGACGTATCGGGCAACAAAATAAAGAAGCAGGTTTTTATCGATGTGACAGATACCGGCAAAGGCATCCCCCGGTCAAAGTTCGATACTGTTTTTCAGCCCGGTTACACCACACGTAAGCGGGGCTGGGGACTGGGTCTGTCGCTTACCAAACGGATAGTGGAAAACTACCACAACGGGCAGATCTTTGTGAAAGATTCGGAGCTGGGCAAAGGAACAACCTTCAGAATAATATTAAAGAACACCAAATATGATAAGCAGACCAAATCCCGATGAGTATTCAGAATACGCCGCGCGCTATGTAAACCTGGTTGGCAACGAGCCGATACTGGACATCCTTGAACGCCAGAAAGAAGAAAGCTACAAACTCTTCACAGGCTTAAGCCCCGAAAAAGCTGCCCATGCCTATGCCGAAGGCAAATGGACCGTAAAGGAAATGCTTGGCCACATGGCCGACACCGAGCGGGTCTTTGCTTACCGCGCATTGGTGTTCTCGCACGAGTCCGTTACCCTGCCCGGCTTCGATCAGGATGTTTACATGGTAGACAACACATTTAACAGCCGCACGATAGAAGACATTGCCAATGAATTTAAAGCGGTGCGTGAGGCGAGCATTTATTTGTTTCGCTATATGAATGAAGAAAGGTCGGCCCAAAAAGGAATTGCCAGCGGCAGTCCGTTCTCACCGAGGGCCTATGCCTATATGATAGCCGGGCACGAGATCTACCATCACAAAATATTACGGGAGAGGTATTTGTAAGGAGAAAATAAAGCGGGTATCATGCTGAGTTATAAAACCCGGGGCCTCTGAAGGTGAAATGACAAAAAATGGGTGTCATGGGTAGGGTACAAACTTGCACTGAGGTTCTGGAAGTGAAGCATGAGCGCGGGGCTTGTACGCTATGCTTAGCCCGCGGACATTGGCCGTTGCGCACGTCGCCCTTCGACAAGCTCAGGATGACATCCGCCTGCACGTTCAACTGTAGGTACAAGCTGCGCTGAGGTTCTGGAAGTGAAGCATGATCGCGGGGACTTGTACGCCATGCATTGCATGCATATAACATGCAACGCACAAAAGCGGCAGGAATTACCCCGTCGCCCTGTGCATTGCAAATCAAGTATTTATATCGATAAATATCATTTACTTAATCAATCCACTAAACTCAGTCAACCTTGTTCTTATCTGCATCTTTTTTCTCCATAAGGAAAGAAACGAACAGGCCGGCGCCGCCAAAGATGGCTATCAGGCCGAAG
>DATCQV010000162.1:0-6565 GCA_036569325.1 Mucilaginibacter sp.
ATTGAGCACGGTAAACAAGCAGGTGGGGTGATATTTAATGAGAATGGCCGGCAAAAGGCTGCTTTGGGCATGGCCAATGTGGGCGAGGGGCTTACGCCTTTTCCTTATATCCTGTTATATCAGCAAAGCAAGAACGAGCGCCTGCTGCTGGATTATCTCACTACCAACTGTTGCCCGGTTTATTGGGAAACCACCCTAACCTCGATCAAACAAACGGCAGATATGGTTGAAGTGCAATTGCAGAACGGTGATAGACTGACCACCCTTACCTGCGATTATGTGGTTGGCGCCGATGGCGCACACAGCGTAGTAAGAAAACAATCGGGCGGGCATTTTAACGGCGAAACTTACGCGCATAACTTTTACCTGGCCGATATCGAGGTTGATAATCCCGAACTCACCGACGACCGGGTTAATTTGTTTATGGCGAAGAAGGGGTTTTCCGCCTTTTTCCCGATGGCCGAAGATAACCGCTACCGTGCCTTAGGCAACCTCCCGCCAGAACTGGAAGGCCGGGATGACCTGACCGTAGCTGATATTTTACCGGGACTGGAAAAAACCAGCGGCCTTAGGGTAAATATTGTAAAAACTTATTGGTTCACCACTTACCGGCTGCACCATCGCATGGCCGATAACTTCAGGATGCAGCGCTGCTTTTTAGTGGGCGACGCGGCGCATATTCACTCGCCGGTTGGCGGGCAGGGGATGAACACCGGTTTGCAGGACGCTTATAACCTGGCCTGGAAACTGGCCGGTGTGGCCAACGGCAGGCTGAATGAAAAGATCTTAGACAGCTACGCAGCCGAGCGCATGCCCGTTGCTAAAACATTGTTGGGCACAACCGACAGGGTGTTCAATATCATTATGTCGGGTAATTGGTTAAAGGTGTTATTTAAATTATGGGTAATGCCATCACTGTTGAAAATGGCCTGGGGCAGCGAAAAACTGCGGATCGGTTTTTTTAAACAGGTGTCGCAAATTGCCATTAATTACCGCGAAAGCAACCTGAACCTGCACGTCAGTCAATCTACCCAAATTAAAGCCGGCGACAGGCTGCCTTACCTGAAAGTGTTTGACGAAAAGCGCCAGGAAGAGACCGACCTGCACGAGTGGTGCAGCAAACCGGGCTTTACGCTCATTGTTTTAGGTAGAGTGATTGAACAGGATCTCTTTTTCCTTGCTAAATGGATCACGTTGAACTATCAATCTAACCTTAATTTCTTTTACCTGCCCAAGTCAGCAAAAAACCAGGCCATTTTCGATGCTTTCGAGGTGAATGAAAAGCAAGGTAAATCGCTCATCGTTCGGCCGGATATGTATATTGGTTTTATCAACGACAAGATAGATATGGTGCTGATGGATAATTACCTGAAGAATGTGGTGGGGTTTAATTGATGTGCGGATTTCTGATGTGCGGATATGCGAATGAAAAGATTTAGAGCGTCATCATCTCGAACTTATCCTTCATCCGCACATTAAAAATTTGCACATCCCACATCCACTACCCGTGTATCGTCTCTGCCTTGCCGTAATTTTTAACCACTTCGGCTTCGTAGGCTAAGAACTGAGCCCAGCGCCTGTCAACATCAATATTCCCGGCGTATTTTTTAGCCAGTTTGATGAACATGGCGTAATGAGTTGCCTCGCTGATCATTAGCTCGTGGTAAAACACCGAGAGCTGCTCATCATTAATATTTTCGGAAAGTACCTTAAAGCGCTCGCAACTGCGGGCTTCGATCATAGCCGACAATAATAAGCGGTCGATCAGTTGTTCGGTTCGGCTGCCGCCGGTGATCATGAACTTACGGAGCTCGTTCACGTAATCATCCTTCCGTTCGCGGCCTAAAACAAAGCCGCGTTCGAGGATAATATCGTGCACGCGTTTAAAGTGGTCCATTTCTTCCTGCACCAGCAGGGCCATTTCCTGCACCAGGTCTGACAGGTTGGGATTTTGAACAATGAGCGTGATGGCGTTACTTGCGGCTTTCTGCTCGCAAAAAGCGTGATCGGTTAAAAGCTCTTCGATATTGCTTTCAACAACATTCTTTACCCAAAGCGGGTCGGTAGGTAACTGCAGTTTAAGGATTGTTTTTTCGCTCACAATGCAAAGATAGGGTTATTCTTCGTCCCTAAAAGCTGGATTGTTTGAGATGAGGCGGGAATGATGATGAACCGAGAGGATCACAATTCTTTTTAACTCTATTTCATAGACTATCCGATAATTCTTAAAAATTAATTCACGGACATTTTCGTTGTCATATCTTTCAAATGTTCTCCCTATTAAAGGAGCCGTCTTTAACTTATTTGCAGCCGATCTAATCAGTTTGACTTCCCGCTTCGCATAAAAAAGAGAATCTCTGTTAATATAATTATGAATAGCCTTCAAGTCTTGCAAAGCTATTTTAGAGTATATGATTACTCCCACCCCTCAATTTCCTTGTCTAACTCTTCTTCCGTTAGAAACTCGCCGGCCTGGACTTGCTTTCTCGCTATTTCAATTTTCTGCAGCAAAACAATTTCTTCTATTAAATCATCGACAGAAAAAGTGTCAGGCATGTGTTCAACTAATTCTATCACTTTATCTTTTGTTAGCATAACGTACTTTTATATTTATAAATATACGGCTATTTATGAAAGAAAGTATTAAATGAGCCTCTTTTACCGCCCGTACAAATTCTTACTCTCAATAAAATTCAGCACTACATCGGGTACAAAATACTGGACGTTCTTTTTCTGCTTAATGGATTGGCGGATAAACGTTGCCGAAAGCTCCATCTGCGGGGTCATGGTAATGGTTACGGAAGGGTGTGTAGCCAGCTCGGTATTTTCGTAACCGGGACGCGGGTACACAAATATCTCATAATCACGAAGGATGAGTTTATAATTTTTCCACTTAGGCAGCGACACCAGGTTATCCGACCCCATGATGAGCGCGAACTCGTGCTGCGGGTATTTTTCTTTCAGATGGGCGAGGGTGTCGATGGTGTAAGACGGCTGCGGCAATTTTAATTCTACATCGCTTACCTGGATGTTGTTAGAATTATCGGTAGCCAGCTTGGCCATTTCGAGGCGGTCATAGGTATTGGCCAGGTCGCTGTATTTTTTCAGCGGATTTTGCGGCGATACCACCAGCCAAACCTTATCGAGCGCGGTGTAGTTAGCCATGTAGTTGGCAATGATCAGATGCCCAACGTGTATGGGATTAAATGAACCGAATAGTAAACCTATCTTCATTTCAGTTGGCAGTTTTTAGTTGGCAGTTGGCACAATAATTATCGTTTGTTATGTAGAGCCAAATTTGCCGGGATTATCAATCATGTATTGGATAAGCCGGCCTATCTCAACCGATAAACCAAGTAACTTCTCATAAACCTCCTTAGATATGTATTCGCACGCAAGGGCGAATTCTAACCAGCCTTGCGTTTCGCTATTTTCCATATCCGCATCTGTCAATTTGCTTACGAAATGATTTGGATAGATTCGTTTCCGGTAAGCCTCAATCGTGCAGATATTAGTTGACCGCGATGGCCTCCGTATCTGATCTGTTAGTGAATATGTCTCTTCTTTCGGAAAATTTTTCGTGATTAAAAATATTTCCATCGATAGAGCAAAACTCTTTTTATACACCAGAAGATCTTTGTATGATCCCATTTTTAATACTGAAAACTGCCAACCGGAAACCGCAAACTACTCTCCCGAAACAAAGGCTCTCACCAAATCTTCCGCGTCTGCACACGCCGTTTGAAGATCGTAATTTTTGAGGATAATATCAAACTGCGGGGCGTAATTCAGCTCTTTTTCGGCTTTGATAAAGCGCTCCTGTAGTTTTTCGATACTGTCGGTACCGCGACCGGCCAGGCGTTCTTTCAAAACCTCCAGCGATGGCGGCTGAACAAAGATGGCCAGGGCGCTTTCCTGGTATTTGCGTTTCAGGTGAAGGCCGCCCTCTACATCAATGTCGAATATTACGGTTTTACCTTCATTCCAGATCCGTTCTATTTCGGTACGGAGCGTTCCATAAAACGTGCCGCTATAAACCTCTTCAAACTCAACAAACTGTTTTTTGGCAATGCGGTGCAAAAACTCTTCCTTACTGATAAAGTAATAATCCTTTCCATGCACTTCCTCGCCGCGGCGGTCGCGCGTGGTGGCCGAAATGGAAAACTCCAGGTTGGGGATAGTTTTGAGCAGGTGATGCACAATGGTTGTTTTGCCCGCTCCCGATGGTGCCGAAAATATAATGAGTTTGCCTTCTTTGGTCATTATTGTTGGTCATTAGTCATTGGTCATTGGTGCACCGCCATCCAAACTAATGACTAATGACCAATGATTAATTACTATAATACATTTAAGAGTTGTTCCTTAATTTTTTCCAGCTCTTCCTTCATGCCAACTACCAGCTTTTGTATGTTGGCATCGTTGGCTTTGGAGCCGAGGGTGTTTATTTCGCGGCCGATCTCCTGCGAGATGAAGTTCAGCTTTTTGCCGTTCGCATCGTCGTTTTTCAGCGTTTCAATAAAATAGTTGCAGTGCGTTTTAAGGCGGATCTTTTCTTCGGTGATATCCAGCTTATCAATATAATAGATCAGCTCCTGTTCAAAACGGTTCTGGTCTATCGCTTCGCGACCAACCGCTTCGCTTAAAAACTGGTTAAGGCGCTCTTTGATAACGGGCACTCGTTTTGGCTCTTCAATTTCAACCAGCCCGAGGTTTTTTACAATAACGCCTATACGGTATTTCATGTCCTGCTCCAGCACATTTCCCTCATCGGTTCTGAACTGCTGGAACGCGGCCAACGCTTGCTGATAAGCTTTTTCGGCCAGTTTCCATTCGTCTTCCGATGCTGTTTCCTCTTCATACTTAACCACTTCGGGCAGGCCAAGTGCCAGTTCCAGAAGATTACCTGCCGGTTCATTTAGCTCCGCGCTAACGCTTTGCAGCTGTTGCAGGTAATGTTTCAACAGGTTTTTATCAATCCCTGCAGCATTTACCGTGGTGTTTGCCTTCTCTACGTTGATGGTGAGGTTTACCTTGCCGCGCTCAATTTGCTTGCTGCAGTCGTTACGCAACTGGAACTCTTTTTCGGCAAAAATTTTGGGCAGGCGAAGAGACAACTCAAGGAATTTGCTGTTCAGCGATTTTATTTCAACCGTGTATTTTGCCCCGTCGGCATCAATACTGGCAATTCCATAGCCCGTCATGGATTTAATCATGTGCAAAGATAGGGTTTTTTAGTTGGAGTCCGAAAGTCGGGAAAGTCAGTAAAGTCCGAAAGTAAAAAAGAATAGCTAAGATCGACTTTAATAACATTTTAAGCGGCTTTTACTCCAAAAACTTGCTTATTCTACCGGACTTTACTGACTTTCCCGACTTTCGGACTTCTTCCCTTTAACACTTTTTTACATTTAGTGTGCGTTAGTATAGTTAACTTTGTTAACGAATGCGGTTTAAATATTTGATAATTATGGTGTTTTGCCTTGGCTTTTCAATAAAGGCACACGGGCAAAAAACCTTTGAGGTAAAGGGCGTAATATCGCGTAATATCAGTGTTGAGCGGCTTGCCCAGGTAATGATAACTAATTTGCGTACCCGCGACATTGTAATGAGCGATCAGCTGGGTTGGTTTACCGTTAAGGCTGCCGTTGGCGATACCATCCTGTTCAGCAAGTTAAATTTTACCGATCAGCGTGTGGTAATTACTTCAGAAACCGATATCCCCGCTTACATGCAGCCAGTGATCCAGCTGGACCAGGTAACCATTAAGGGGCAAACCAAAAAGCAGGAACTGGCGGATGTTATGGCCGGCTACCGCAAGCAGGGCACTTATTACGATGGTAAGCCTCCGATCCTGTCGTTTCTTACCAATCCTTTAACGGGTATTTACGAGCTTTTTGGCAGTACGCCGGGCCGGGCCCGCCGTTTTGCACAGTTTTCGAAAGGGGAAATTGAGTATGCCGAAGTGCGCAGGCGCTATAACCGGCCTATGGTAATGCGGGCGTTAAGCGTAGACAGCAATATTGCCAAACATTTTATGGAGTATTATACACCATCGTTCGAGGATCTTAAATCATGGAATGATTATGAACTGATACAACATATCCGCAAATCGTACGATTACTATAAAAACTCTGATAACAAGGAAGGGTTGGAGCAATTGAACCAGCCAACATTCATTAAGCCAAAAGAGCAGCAGCCTTAATATTCCGCGAGCAAAAGTCCGGCAACCTCTTCGCCAACCAGGCTTCCCATTGCTACGCCCATGCCATTGCACCGTACTGCGCAAAAAATGTTGGGTTCCACCTGCTTTACAATCGGGCTGATGTCGTCGCCAAAACCCATAATGCCGCTCCACCAGTAATCCACCTCAAAATGCTGACCGGGCAATATCATTTCTTTTAAATACGTTACCAGGCTGTTTTTCACAAGTTCGGTATGGCCAAAGTCCCTGGTTTCTTCGGCTTTATAATCAAGGTTGCGCCCGCCGCCAAACAGCACCCGGCCATCAATATTGCGGAAATAATAATAGCCTTCGTTAAAATGATAGGTGCCTTTCAGTTTTAAGCCT
>DATCQV010000163.1:0-5257 GCA_036569325.1 Mucilaginibacter sp.
TATGCCCGAGGGCGGACGAATGGTAGCCGGTTTGCCTGCAGAAATAGGCTTCAAGGCCATTGGTGAGAATGGGCATGCGGCAGATGTAACGGGCGAGTTATTTGACAGCAGAGGTCAGCAGGTTGCCGTTTTTAAATCGGCACATAAGGGCATGGGCGTATTTACATTATTGCCCGAGGCTGGGGCTAGCTATAGCGCGAAGGTACCTCTTCCGGGAGGTGGTAGCAAAAACTATAACCTGCCGCCGGTTGAAAGCGCCGGCACTATCCTGCACATCAATACCGTTCGCGGTACCGATTCAATTGCGGTTACCGTAGCCGGAGTGAATGCCGCGGGTAATTACTATTTAATAGCGCGCGCCAATGGTATTGTATGTTATGCCGCTATGGTGAACCTGGATAACAATGCGGTAAAAAGCAAAATTTCTGTCGCAAAATTCCCCACAGGCATAGTGCACTTTACTTTACTGAATGCAGCACAGCAGCCACTGAACGAACGTTTGATCTTCATTGATCATCACGACTGTTTACAGATGAATATCATTGCCGATAAGGCAGTTTATAATAGCCGTGACAGTGTTGGATTGCAGTTGACCGTTACAGACCATAGCGGCCGGCCGGTTGAGGGAAATTTTTCAGTGGCAGTGACCGATGACCCGCAGGTGAAGAAAGATAGTCTCGCTAATACCATGGTGAGCAACCTGCTGCTCACTTCCAATCTAAAGGGCGAGGTTGAGCAACCCGGTTATTATTTCCAGTCGACGGGTGACAGTACCATTATCAAACAAGACCTCGACAATTTGCTGCTTACGCAAGGATGGGTTGGGTATGACTGGAAGGACGTTTTTGCTTCTGTGCGCGAGCCGCTATTTGCTGCCGAAAAAGCGTTTGTTATTACAGGGCGTGTTACCAATGCATTTAATAAACCACTTGCAGGCACACATGTACAACTGTTTTCGAAAAAGCCGTTGTTGCTGCTCGATTCCGTTACGGATAAAGATGGCCGTTTCATGTTCCGTAACATTATACCTGTAGATACGCCGTATTTTATAATGCAGGCGCGTAACAGGCATGGGCGCAGTTTTAATGTGAGCTTATTGGTTGATGAATTTAGGGAACCGTTGTTTCCTTTGCCGGCGGCACCATCCATACCCTGGTATGTGAACCCCGAAGGCAACACCATTGATCATATAAAGCAGGATATTGCCGCAAAAGTTGCCAGGGATGACTTTAAAGGCAGCGGAAAATTGCTGAAGGAAGTTAAGATCGTTTCTAAGAAATACATTAAGGATTCTCAAAATCCTAACGGACCGGGCAACGCCGACATCGCCATCGACGAAAATGAGTTGGAAAACGCTGGCAAGAAGAATATTTTGCAATTGCTGCAGGAGCGCGTTCAGGGATTCAGGGAAGGCACGTTTGTACTGACGGGAAGTAATTTCTCCCAAAAAGTAATGAGAGACAGAGCCTTGTTTAAGTTTGTTGCCGACAATAATGAGACGAAGGAGCCGGAATCAAATATGAGCTGGTATTTTATAAATGGTAACGCCGTGAAATTTATTGTTGATGGCGTGTCGCTTTTTAAGGTTTATACAACCGATAATCGCTCAGCGTTCAGAGATCTGAATTCTTATCTGACCACACATTCAGCAGAAGATATTAAAGGCCTGGAAGTGAGCATAAAATCGCGTTACACGTTAAAATATCAGCAGGACGACACAAGTTTCATGGCCTTTGGACAGACTACGTTTATTGAGTTAACTACGCGTTCGGGTAAAGGCCCATCGATGCCTTACACGCCGGGCACCTATTTGTATAAGCCGATGCCGTTCAGTTTGCCGGCACATTTCTATCAGCCAAAATATACAGCCAAAAAGCCCGACAGTGCCGCCAACGATAGCCGCCCTACCATTTACTGGAACCCTGTGATCAGTACTGATAAACAGGGTAAGGCCGTCATCAGTTTTTACACTTCAGATAGCCACGGCCCTTTCACCCTAATTCTTGAAGGAACGGATACTAATGGAAATATAGGCAGTCACCGTTTTAAGCTCAATCCCAAAAAAGAGTAGGCCGCCTAAATTACAAATCCCAGTTAAAGGCAACCTCACGGTTATTCAGCTTCCATTTGGAAGGGAACGGGTTGGTCATCCAGTCCAATGGTTCGCCGGTTGGCTGCGGTTTGGATGCTTTGGCAAAGCATTCTTTAATATATTTTTTCTGCTCAGGCCCGGTTGCATCAGGTTGCGCCGAAATAAATAATGGTGCGCCGCTTTCAGCAAGCAACTGCATCCACTGTTTATTACGCGCCCAGCTAATGTCTTTGGTGATGCCCACGCAATCACCATCGGCGGCATAGAAGGCCTTATGCTGTGGCAGGCGGAAGGCCATGGTGTTAACGCCCATTTTTTTAACGCGCGGCCACTCTTTGCCGCTGGTATCGTCGCCAATGCGGTTCAGTTCAAACACTCCTGCCGAAAGGTGGCTCATCGTATTGCAGCCAATTACATAAATACCATCGCCAGCCGCCTCGCGGATCGAGCGGTACAGGTGGTTGATGATCTCGGCATTGGTTTTGGTTTTATCATGAAACGACCAGCCCGGGGTGGTCAGATCCTGCAGCATCTTTGAGCCCCAACGGCCAAAAATATCATAGGTGGTATAATCGTGCTTCACCATCTCGAATCCCCATTGCTTATAAACATCGAAGTAATGTTTAATGCGTTCGATGTTCTCGGGAATGGTTGGGTCGAGGATCGGGCTTTTAGGATCGTTGCGACCGGGAATAGACGGCGCCAGTAAGCTGGCTTTTTCATCGTGCCTGGCGCACAGCGGGCGGATCCACAAACCCGGGCGCATGCCCAGCTTTTTGATCTCCAGGCCCATTTTGTGCATGTCTTTAAACTTATCGTTCGGCTTATCGTAAGTTTCGTTCCAGCCGCCGTCGCCGGGCAGCAGCGGTGAATATTCTGCCCAACCCGCATCGATCACAGAGAAGGGTTTATTGACGTGATCGGTAACAAGTTCGGCCATCATCGCCGTAGTTTTTTTGATCAGGTCGAACGAGTTTTCGCCATAGGCAAAGTACCAGTCGTTTATGCCGTAAACAGGCTGTTTTGGGAGGCGCGGACTGTCGCACATCAATTTGCAGAAGCGGTGCGCGGTGGCATACGGACTTTCTGCAGGCGTGCTTTGCATGGTAACAATATCTGCCGCGTGCAGTACACGGTCGCCCATCTGCACAGGTGAGCCGCCTGAACGGGTATCGACGGTGAGTTCAAGGGTATCCGGCCCTACATTCCACCAGCATATAGCATTGGGCCCCGTTTTAACGCCGAAGCATGCGGTTGATTTATTATCGTTGATCAGTACGTACCACGGGTTTTTCTCAGCTTCGTTTACGCCACGCCAGGACAGATCGCCATAGCTGCGCTCAAAATGGTCGCCCATCATCCGGGCTGCGCCGCCTGTTTGATGTTTCCATTTCAGTTTGGCATAAACCAACGGCGTTTTTGGTGAACTGATATAAATGCCCGTAGCATTACCGTTCGGCTTCAGGCTCACTTCAATCCCGTTGCCGCTGTAAGTGCCGTTACCTGAACGTGTTAACGTCAACCAAACGTTCAGCCCCATTACCATGATCTCGTCCGGATCGGTCATTAACGCAGCGTTGCCGCCGGCATAAGTAAGTCTGCTGAACATTAAGGTGGCTGCGGCAGTAGCCGAAAGCTTGATAAAATGGCGTCTTTGCATAAAGCGGTTTATTGATTATTAACTGTAGTGTAAACGGTTGTTAGGGGTAAAAGTAGGGTATTGATAATTAATATTCAATAAAAACGGCAAGAGTTTTTGACAGGTTATACCAGATTAAAATTATTGTCTTCGTTTTCAAATTTGTAATTCTGACCAGCCATTTTCTTAAACATTTGAATTGCAGCGGCTATATAGATGGTCCTTATTGCCATATCGGCAATTTATACAGGAATTGTTTGATGGTATAGATAATGACTATATTATATCAAAACTTTATATAAGAGCCTCTATATTTAAAATGGTACCTTTGTAGCGTAATCTAAAAAACATTATAAATATGCTAACTATAGGACAGCAATTCCCTCAATTTTCTAAAACCGCTTGCGTAAGCATCGAAAAAGGCAAAGAATTCGAAACCATCACTTCCGACTTTTTGGTGAACGATGACAACGTTTGGACCGTAATGTTCTGGTGGCCAAAAGATTTCACTTTTGTATGCCCTACCGAAATTGCCGAGTTCAACAAAAGCTATGGTGAATTCCGTGACCGCGACACCCGTTTGATCGGCGCTTCTACCGATACTGAATTCGTACACGCTGCATGGAGAAGAGACCACGCTGATCTGCGCGATCTGAAATTCCCTATGCTTGCCGATACTTCAAAATCATTAGCTGAAGAGCTGGGTATATTGGAACCAAACGAAAAAATTGCTTACCGCGCTACTTTCATCATCGACCCACAAGGTATCATCCGTTGGGTATCGGTTAACGACCTGAGCGTAGGCCGTAACGTTAAAGAAGTACTGCGTACCCTTGATGGTTTACAAACCGACGAACTTTGCCCTTGCAACTGGACTAAAGGCGAAGAAACTTTAACCGTTTAAGGAGAGAACCAAGAATCAAGAGCCAGGAGCCAAGATAAAAGTCCGACATATTTCTGTCTTGACTCTTGGTTCTTGGCTCTTGATTCTAACAACCACACACATGAGCGAATCTACCGAAATCATTACCGAGCTTTTAGAAAGCCTGGGTATAGGTACTGCATACCGTAATAACAGCCTGACCTTACTGGAAAAAGGCGAATCGCGCTACCTGCGCGACCTTAAACTGAACTTTACCGGTACTTTAACATCCGAGCATCTGAGCACCAAAGAATGTGCGTTGCTGGGTTTAAGTACTGCCATTAATAATGTAAATACTCCGCTGACAACGTTCTTCACCAAATACGCTGAAGAGCAGGGTGCTACAGCCGCCGAAATTGCCGAAGCTGTAGGCTGCGCCTCGTTGCTGGCATCGAATAATGTATTTTACCGTTTCCGTCACTTTACGCAAAAGGAAAAATATACGCAGATCCCTGCCCGTATCCGCATGCAGCTGATGATGAAACCTGTAACCGGCAAGGAATTTTTTGAACTGATGAGCCTTGCCATATCGGCGGTTAACGGCTGCGAAATGTGCGTGAATGCACATGAGGATTCCCTGATTAAATTAGGCACCACTGAAGAG
>DATCQV010000164.1:0-13253 GCA_036569325.1 Mucilaginibacter sp.
AATTTCCCGCTGTGGTTATCGCCCGAACAATTCATTATTTTGCCTATCTCGGAAAAATATGAAGATTATGCAAAAAAACTTTCAGATTCATTAAAAGATTCCGATATTTGCGGGCTTATTGACTTTAGGGACGAAAAAATCGGACGCAAGATCCGCGACGCTGAAGTTAAAAAGATCCCATATATGCTGGTTGTGGGCGAAAAAGAAGCCGCCGAAGGGTTGGTTTCAGTTCGTAAACACGGCGCAGGTGATTTGGGAAGTATGAGCATTGAAGAATTTAAACAACAGATAATTAAAGAAATAACAGTATAACTTGGCATTAAACAAACCCTTCAACAGAGGACCCAGGCTCCCATTTAAGAAAAAGGAAGCCGAACACAACATCAACCAATTCATCAGGGCTACCGAAGTTCGCCTTGTAGGCGACAACGTAGAAACGGGTATTTACTCGTTGCGCGAAGCCCTTGCAATTGCCGAAGAACAGGAACTTGACCTGGTTGAGATATCTCCAAACGCCGTACCTCCCGTTTGTAAAGTAACTGACTATAACAAGTTTATTTACGAGCAGAAGAAAAAGCTGAAAGAGATAAAGAGCAATGCCAAGCAAACGGTTATTAAGGAGATCAGGTTCGGACCGAACACCGACGACCACGATTTTGAGTTCAAGCTGAAACACGCTATCAAATTCCTGGAAGCCGGCGAAAAGGTAAGGGCTTACGTACACTTTAAAGGCCGTGCAATTGTGTACAAAGAGCAGGGCGAAATATTACTGCTGCGCTTTGCACAAGCTTTGGAAGAAGTAGGTAAAGTAGAGCAATTACCAAAACTCGAAGGAAAAAGAATGTTCCTGACAGTAACGCCGAAGGCGGTGAAGAAATAGATTTTTAGAATCAAGAGTCAAGAACCAAGAGTCAAGACAGAAATAAAGAAATCTTGGTTCCTGGCTCCTGGCTCTTCAACAAAGCAATTAATTAAAATAATATATACACACGGTTATGCCAAAAATGAAAACCAATTCCAGTGCGAAAAAACGCTTTTCGATCACCGGAACAGGTAAAATCACCAGGAAGAACGCCTACAAAAGCCACATCTTAACCAAGATGTCGACTAAACGTAAACGTAACCTTACTCACACCAGTTTAGTTTCTGATGCTGACATGGGTAACGTTAAACGTATGCTTAATTTAGGTAAGTAATTAACAAATTTTTAACCAGGTATTAGAGTTTTAAGATCGGCACGAAGCCGGCACTCACTACCAAAAAAACAAAAAGATGCCACGTTCAGTTAACGCAGTAGCGTCGAGAAGACGCAGGAAAAGAATCATGAACCTTGCAAAAGGTTACTGGGGTTCACGCAGCAAGGTTTATACTATTGCTAAAAACACAGTTGAAAAAGGTTTACAGTACGCTTACCGCGACCGTAAAACCAAAAAAAGAGAGTTCAGGGCTTTATGGATCCAGCGTATTAACGCAGGTGCCCGTCAGCACGGAATTTCTTACTCACAATTAATGGGTAAATTAGCCGCTAAAGAAATCGGTTTGAACCGTAAAGTTCTTGCCGACTTAGCGATGAACAACCCTGATGCTTTCAAAGCAGTTGTTGACGCTGTAAAATAAATAGAACCCGATTCTATGATATTGAAAAACCCGCCTCGAGCGGGTTTTTTGTTTTATCTCGATGCAGGTGCCTTTGCCTCAAAGCCACTGCATACAAGCGGCCTGTGGGACACAGGTCGTGGGGGTAAGTAAAAACCCCCTCAAATGGGCATTTTTGCCTGCCAATCTGTTTGACTTTACCAGCGCGTAAGGTAACATGATTGATACATTATTGCCAGTCAATTTTATTTTTATAAATTGGATATTATAACCTTTTCCTGACCTAAGTTAATTAATTCATTTTTGTGATCTGCTGATTTACCCCTAAAAGTAAGTTCTCTTTTTTAGCAATCGCAACGCTCCAAACTAAAATGTGCCATCTGGCTCAACGATATTTTGCGCAAAATAAAGAACAGTACTTTTAAACATGTCGCGAACAACGGGGCGTTATCCGTTTATTTTTTAACTCTAAACTTTAAAAAAAATGGAAAATTTCAAAAAGCTCAACCGGGATGAATTGAAAAAGGTTACAGGTGGTACAATCGGGCATAAGGTTCATTGTATCGACGATCAAGGATTCGAGCATTTACTGGAAGCAGATACATGCCCTAATGGCCCTGATGCTTGTTTAACCTATTGCAGATTTTATGAACCTCCAAGCTTGAACATAACATCGGCTTACTGCGTCTAAAAAAAAGAGCGAATTCAATTGAATTCGCTCTTTTTTTACTTGATAAATGGTGTTTTTATAATACGATGATCACGCCTTCCTTCTCCGCAATATCCATGTACTGCTTAAAGTTATTCACGTCATCGTCAACCAGTTTTTTAAATACCGGGTTAAGTACGTGAGCCAGGCTCGCGCCGAGCCCGCCTGCAGGTGGCTGGTAACTGATAACTACATCTACCAGCGTACCACCATCGAATGTATCACGAAAGCGGATTTTGCCCGCATTATCGATAATGGAATCGGGCAGCGAACTCCAGCCGATCATATAACCCGGATCGTCGTGCACTATTTCGGCATCCCAGCTTACGTTGGCAACCCCGGTTGGCAGCTTCAATACCCAGTGTGAGCGTTTTTCATCGATGATCTGCACATCTTCCAAATGTTTCATGAACAGCGGCAGGTTGTCCAGCTTTCGCCAGAAATTATAAACTTCCATCCGTGGCTTATCTACGCTGAATGACGTCCGGATATTTACATTCACCGGCGACATACTCATCTTACCAGCCTGCGAGTAAAGCTCGCAATGACCGGTTACACCACGGTTAACGAGATACCCACCGGCGCCCAATTTTAAAATACTTGAAAATGGACTTTTAAATATATTACGCAAACCTGAAAAGCTCAGCTTTACACCTGCAGCGATAGAGATATATCGCTCGGGCCAGTTTAGATTGATTTTCGCGGAACCGTTCACCGGGATCCGCTGTAATGCCGTTGTTGCCATATAATTAGAATGTTTTTTAATAGGTTTTGATAGTTAAACAATGTTTAGCGAAAGTAGTTTTCGCTAAAGTATAATTAGACCGCTGATTTTACAGTGATTGGTGTGATTGCGTTGATTTTTGTTTGTTCTCAACACGTCATTGCGAAGATGAGAGACGGGAAGATCGGAGTATTTAATAGATAAACCTGAATTTCGACAAATTAGGCTGAAATTTCTTTACCCGTTTCAATTCATACTGATAGATAACCTGGCCCAGGTTCTTCATAAACGGCAAACACACGGTGGCGTATTCATACTTGTCATCATTATAAATGCCGTCTTCGTTTGATTGTACTACAGCTGTCAAAATGAACTCGACATTATGTTTGGGGTCGATGATATAGGCGTTGTCGATGTCGTAGCCATAGGAATCACCTACTTTGTTGAAGATGCGGATCTCGGGATTGATCACCGCCGTGCTGTCTCCGCCATAGAAAAGGAATTTGCAATAAGCCGGGTAATAATCCGGACGGTGGTAAGTGGGTTTCACGCTTTCGCCGGGGAACATGCTCATGTAGCGGTAAATGAAATTGTACTGATCGCGGGTGAGGTTGAACCGCTGTCCCGCAGGAAATGTTTCGGGGAAAAGAAGCCGTTTTAAAACCATTTGCATGTCAGCAATGGTGTACACATTCTTTTCTGTAAAATCGTATGGCTGCATGATCAGCTTATCGTTTTTATCCAGATAGCCTTTGCCCTGCAGCATATTATCCAAATGCATGGGGTAACTGTTTGCATCGTATTGCTCGGGCTGATGATAAATAAGCTGCATGCCGTTATAAAAATCGATAGCATTGGTATGCCGGGCATTTTCACCGCCATCATAAATAGCAAGGCGGCCTACGATGCGGGTATTATTTAAGTTGTATTTCTTCAGTTTTTGATTGATCTCTGCCCGTCCCACAAACTCATACAAACGGTTGTAGGCAAAGTTGTCGCTCACCAGCAGGATCTTTTTAATATAATTTTCGATGCTTGGCAGGCCATTAGCTGCTGATGTATCCACCAGCATTTTTGTCTCTCCCTCAAACGAACTGTCTGTTTTCATCACCGAGCGCATGGTTAAGCCGGGTATTTTCAGTTCATTCAATTTTTCAAGCGCGAAAATGGCAGTGGGCAGCTTAACCGTGCTGGCAGGGTAGAAGTACCGGTTAGGATTAAGGCGATAGCTGTACGATGTAAAATGAGGTACATTATTTTTATCGCGGTCGATCTGTGTGTATAGGATCTGTACTTCGTTATGGGTTGGATGATTTAATATTCCGCTAAAAAGCTCCGGGTGCGATTCCAATAGGTTCTTCAGGAACAGGGTATCGTGCTGTTGGGCCGTTGCGGTTAGTATCATAAACGAAAACAGGATAGTAAAAAAGGTCTTCATCACCCTAATATACAAATCAATTTAAATAAAAAGTCCCGGATGCTTTTTGGCGACCAGGACTTTTTGATGAATTGAAAAATATCGATTAATGAAATACAGGTTCAGCCGGGAAATAATTTCCGGTGAAAGGAATATCTTTAATAACAGCACCGTTGCTTGTGTTATATAATATCAGGTCGTTATCGTTAAAGTCGAACCCTGTGTGTACGGTAGTAACCACCAGTTGATTTGTCTTCGCATCGAAACCTATACCTTTGCCGTAAGTTTCGGTACCAGCAGGTGTGGTAATAAAAGGCGTCGTAAGCGAATTGGCGTTCGACGGGATGTATTTATAAATTTGATTGCCACCCTCGTAAGGCTGATCAGCCACGATAAATACCGCGTTTTCAGTATTTGATGCCACGATAGAACCCGCATGCCAGGCGCCCCACGAACCGTTAATGGTAAACGGAAGCGTTACATCAAGTGTTGAAAGATCATTTGGATTGATACGGGTCAACGTGTTTGCGCCGGCTGCATAAACACCACCATCGATGGTTTTTGCGAAGGCAGTTACCAGGCCCGGGAACTTTTTAGCAACAGTATAATCCGATGCATTTAACGCGACAACGCCATCGGTAGCAGAAAGCACGAAAATGTAATTTCCGGCTTTGATCATATCACCAACCTCGCCGCTTAGGCTTGTTAGTTTAGTTCCCAAGGTTACGGTTTGTAAATTAAGCGGATAGATTCCGTTGCCGGTACTTACCAAGGCATTGTTGTTATCCAATGGCAGTAATGCACGCCAGTCGTTTACTGCCGCTGCCGCAATACGGCCGGTCTCTTTTAAACTGTTCGCATCAGCAACCACCAGCGGACCGCCCGATTTGGTAAGCAGGTAAAGCCTGTGGTTAAAAATTGTACCAAATTCAAGTGATGAAGTATTCGGATCGAAAGCGTTGGCAGCGTTTTCCCTGGTATAGACGCTGTCGGTTAAAGTGGCAGTTTTATAATCGAAATAGGTTATGGTGCCGCCGTGGTCATGGCCGTAATTGCCTTCATTTACAATAAAAAAGCCGTTTTCATATTTTCCTATCGGTTCTATGTTTACCGGATGGTCTTTTTTACACGACGTTATGGCTGCCAGTAGCAGCGCAGGTATAAAGTATCGTAATTGCTTGGGGTTAAGTATTTTATTCATCTGGCTAATTTATCTGTTAAATATTCTTTTGTTGTAATTTGTTTAGTAACAATCTTAGTGAAATACCACCAGGGCCGGGAAGTAAAATCCGCTGAAAGGGAGATCACTGATCAAAGCACCGGTGGTTGCGTTATAAAAATCAAGATCGTTGGTGCTGTAGTTATTGCCGAAGCCTGATTTTACGGTATTTACTACCAATTGACCGTTCGATGCATTATAGGCAACGCCAGAACCATACAGTTCCTTACCTACGGGCACAGTAATAAAAGGTGCATTCAGCGAAGCAGCGTTTCCGTCTATATATTTATAAATATTGGTGCCGCCATACCAGGTGTTATTTTGCGCTAAATAGACAATGTTCGAACTGGTCGATGCGGTAATAGAGCCCGGATGCCATGCCGCCCATGATCCATTAACCGTAAACGGAACGGTAATAGTAGTTACCGCAAGCGTAGCAGGGTTGATTTTTATGAGCGAGGTTCCACCGGCTGCCCAAACTGAGCCGTCGGGTGTTTTTGCAAAGGCTACCAGCATACCGGGAATTGTTTTGGCAACGCTAAAATTTGAGGCGTTTAAAACAACCACACCCTGCGATTGCGACAGCACAAAAATATAATTTCCGGAGGAAGTCATATCGCCTATGCTGCCGGTTATCGTGGTTAATTTGGTGCCTACGGTGTAATTGGTTAAATTAAACGGATAAAGGCCGCTGGCTGAACTTAACAGACCCGAGGTTGTACTTAAACCTAAAAAAGCCTGCCAGTTATTGCCGCTGGCTGCGGGAACACGGCCAAGTTCTTTCAAAGTATTTGCATCGGTAACCACTACCGGACCGCCGACTTTTGATACTATGAACAACTTGTCGTTAAAAACGGCACCGTATTCAACGGTTGACGTTTTGGGGTCGAGGTTTTTGCCGGGATTTTCGGTGGTAAAAATGCTGTCCTGCTTTGTTGATGTGGCATAGTTATAAAAGCTCACGCTGCCATCGCCATGACCGTACCAACCTTCATTAATAATAAAGAAACCGTTGGTGTATTTGCCGGTCACGGTCGCGCTGTAGGCAGTTGATAATGATTTGCCGCCGAGCTGTCCGTTAAGTGGCGCTTGCTCGTCTTTTTTGCACGATGTGAATGCAAGCGTTACAATGCTTATTACTCCGATAAATAATTTGGTTGTTTGTTTTTTCATAAGTGTATTTTTAAAGTTGATGTAGGGTTGATGTCTATTTCAATAAGCTCAGGTCAGCTGCACCGCAAAACTCTGTGGATTGTTCGCCCAGCCAGCCCATATTGGCGAGGATACCGGTTTGCACTTTGATGAAGTCGATGCCTTTCAGGTTCGCTTTGTTGCCATTCGCATCGATAGCCGTAGCAATGTCTATCTTATCGCCGCCGGCTGTATTATCACCATAACCATAGTCGAATGACGAACTGGTGATATATTCCGGGTTGCTCATATCGATCTTTGAGGATGGGAGCAGGCTGCCGGTTAATGTATAGCTGCTTTGTTGTCCTTTCGGATAATAAGGCTGTGTATTAAAGATGTTGGTTTGAACAACGCCGGTTTTACCCTTATTATCCTTCCATGGCACACTGCAGGTATCGCAGGCCGGACGGGTGTAGGTAACGGAATAGTTACGTGTATAGCCTTCATCATAAAACGCGCTGCCTTTTATCTCGTACCAGGTATCATCCGGTTTGCCATTGCCATTGGTGTCCTGCATCACCCAAACAACACCGGGTTCTGCAAACAAAGAGAAAGCATTGCCGTAAACTATGAAATCAGCTCCGCCGTCTTTGTCCACAACGGTATGATCGAATCCGACGGTAATGTAGCCGCCCCACGCGCCAAGACTTACTAAACCCTGGTCTGTTTTTAGCGTGCCTTTAGCAGCAACTGTATCGCCCAGCCCTGTGTTGATGAATTGGCCGGGAGCAGGGTTGAATTCAAACAACGTAGTAACATAAGGATTGCTCGATGCGGTTACCGGGCGTGAGGTGTCTTTCTGGGTTGGCGTAACCTGTTTTTCCTTACTACAAGAATAAAGCAGGGCTGTACCCAAAAAGAGGACAGCGATAAAAAATTTCAGGTGATGTAAATTACTTTTCATTTTGATGTTTGTTTATATTTTTCCTTTTTAATAAGCGAATGCAAAGTGGCCGGGGATATCGCCGGTAACTACCGACCATTCCTTTTTGCCGGAAGGGGAGAAGCAATACAGCGTGCCGGGCGTTACGTAATCTTTGGCATCGGTAACCAGCACTTCTTTGGTTACAGGGTTTACCGCTATACCATAAGGTACCTTTATTTGGCTCTCGGTACCGTCGGTAATGTATTTGGTATTGAGGATGGTTTCGTCCTTTACATTCAGCATGGTGTAGGTCACGGTATTTTTTCCGGTGATGTAGCTGAACTCGTAACTGTACATGTAAGCGATATCATCGTCGATCCAAAGATTGCTCACACCGAAATCGAATTCCTTTTTAACAGCGTCGGTTTTAGTATCGATGACGAAGAGTTTAGAAGGAATAGAGTAATAATCGCCGCGTGAGGTTACGTAGATATCGCCGTATTTATCAGCTTTTAAACGATCGAGGTTAATGGCGACGTCTATCCGCTTCATCTCGGTAAAGGAAGTTAGATCGATCACCGAAACCGTACGCTCATAGTTCGGCGGACTATAGCCCCCTGAATTAGCCACATACAGCTTTTCGCCAACAATGGCCATTTCTTCCGGTTGACGACCAACGGTTACCTTGCGGGTTATGACAAAACTGGTAGTGTCGATCTCATCCACCGCACCATTTGGCGCTTTCGGATCGCCAACGGTGCCGAGATAGGCGCTTACATAAGCCTTACCATTATGAAAGGTCACATAGCGGCAATTGGCAATATTGATCTGCGTGATGCGTTTGCCTGACTTTTTATCCAGCACTTCAACTTTATTCGATACATTTACTACTACATATACTTTAGAACCGTAAATGCCCACGTCATTCCCTACATCACCCAAACCTTTGGTGATCTCGGGGTTAAGCTGGTTGTAAATGTTCTTGTGATACTGTCCGGTGGTATAATCGAGGTAATCGAGCGAGGCCTTGTTTGAGTTCATGTTGCCCTCATTCAACAAATAAAAACCTTTTATAGTAGCCGTAGGGTCGGGCGGTAGTAAAGTTGATACCACTTCGGGGATCGGTTTTTCATCCTTCCGGCAGGAGCTGAATGCCGGCAGCAGGCATCCTGCAAAAAAGTAAGTAATGATCTTTATATTTTTCATATTGTTAAAATGTCGAGCTTATAGTGAAACGATAATTACGTCCCGGCATCGGGAAGTTCAGGATCACATCATAGCGTTGGTTAGCGAGGTTGTTTATCTCTCCGGTGAGCTTAATTTTGTGCTTGTCCCAATTGGTTGTATAGGTAACGCCTGCATCGTGCGTGTACCAGGGCTGCATGTAATTTTCGGGGATATTGGCCTTTTCGTTATAACGTTCGCCGGTATAGATAAAGCTATAATTAATTGAAAATCTGCCCCGTTCGGCATTTACCAAAAGCGATCCGCTGTTTACCGGCGTGTACGGAATCTGTTGGTTGTAGTTAAAATCCGTTACATCAGTTACGTCTTTTGCGTTCTGATAGGTGTAGCTGATACCGGTATTTAAAACGATGCCGGCAGGCAGCAGCCAGGTAGCCTGTGCATTTACTTCAAGGCCCTTGATATGCACTTTGCCGAGGTTGTACATTGTCCACCGGTCGAGGTTTTGACCGGGGATGGCTACGATCTTGTCCCTTACCTGGTTGTAATAACCATCGATCTGAACAGCGTAGTACGCCAATGTTTGCTGCGAACGGGTTTTGCTGTAGGTAAAGCCGAGATCATATTGTTTGGTGAATTCAGGCCTTAAAAGCGCATTGCCAATAAAGGTAAAATAGAGATCATTAAACGTAGGCAGGCGGAAAATGCTCTTATAAAATCCCCTGATGCGGATAGGGCTGTTCTCTAAAGGCTGCCACGAAAGCAGCAGGGCAGGGGTATATTCCTTTTTCCTCCCGGCAGCAACGAGCGTATCCACCGTGTCGTTAACGAAAGTACCAAGCAGACTGGCCTGCGCATTGAAGCGTTTGAAGTGGACATCGGTGGCCAATACCGCCAGAATGGTATTTCGTGTGGGGCGAACAAAGCGATATTGCGCGGTGTCGTTTTGCAGGGCATCGAGCGTATTGCGCTGGTAATCGGCCGAGACGGCAACATCCCACCAATTGTTGATCCGGTAGCGGTTAGCGAACGAGAAATAAAACTCGTGCTCATAATACTTATCATCCAGCAGTCCCCTTAAATTGGTGATCTCCGGGTCGAAGTAATGCGTGTAATCGTCTGCATATTTGGCATTTAAGTGTACACTATAGCGCGGACTGAATATTTTACTATAGGACGCCTGAACAAATTCATTCCTGTCCCATTCCCGTTGTTTGGAGTCGAATTTATTATTGACGATAGCAGCGGGCAGCCCGCGGTTGGAATTATACAGATAGCCTTTCACCGCGAAAGTGCTGCTGTCTTTCAGTTTGCCGTTCAGGCCGGCTTCAATGCGCTGCGCATCAATGTCGCCGTTATGACGTACCGCAGTTGTATCGTAAACGCCATTGGTGTACCTGAATTTGTAGCGCCCGTTGGCATGAATGATCTCGCTGCTTAAGGTGCTGTAAATATTGTCGCTTAACTTATATTGCCAGAAAAGGGAAGGGTTAAGCAAACCGAATGAGCCGGTTTTAAAACTTACTTTACCATTCGACCGCCCTTCATCAAAAGCGGGCATTTTGGCCGTAAGATAGATTGAGCTGCCCGCCGAAAATCCCTTTGCCGGTTGATAAATGGTGCTTTTCTGCGCACTGTAAAGATCGATCTCTCCAATATTATCTAAAGAAAACTTACCCAGGTCAACCTGTCCATTCTGCGAATTGCCAAACTCGATACCGTCGTAAAATACCACGGTATGATTTGTTCCAAGGCTGCGTACGTTGATGGTTTTCAGTCCCCCAACGCCGCCGTAATCTTTGATCTGTACACCCGAGAAAAACCTGATCGCATCGGCTACAGAAAGGCTGTTCAGTTTTTCAAGTTCGGCACCTTTTAATATCTGAACAGGGGAGGCGGAGGCATTCCGGGAAGATAATCTGTCTGCATGAATGGCTACTTCTTTAAGCGCCACTTTTTTAACGGTATCAGTTTTGGCTTTATTCGTTGCAGACTGTGCATATAAATTTCCGGCGCAAAAGCTTTGTAACAGCAGGATGCCCGTTGCTGCCGGTAATAAAAAGACGTTTTTGTACAGGTGTTGCAATACTTTGCTTGTAAATGATCAAATAAAAGCAATCGAAAATGCAGGGCACGAACAATGGAAATACACATGGAAGAGTACTCGCATTCCCGGCTTCAATCCCCGAAAGCCATGAATAATATGTGCAATTGGCAGGTCTTCTGACTTGCTCCCCTTTGTCCGGCCTTCCCACCCGCCGGTTGGCGGTCAGTGGCTTTGGAGTGGACTCCGGTTATGGAGCTTACAGCTGCGGGACAGTTCCGGATTTACACCGGATTCCCTTTTAATCCTGGCCAAAAAAGATTTCGGCAGGAACCTAAAGCGCAACAAATGTACTAACTTTATGAAAGATTGTCTTTTTATTTAAAAATGTTGCCATAGGATAACAAAGGGGAGCATTTTTTTTATTTGTAAGTTTATCTGTAGTTTTACCGCATAATTTAAGTTATGTCGACAAAAAGCATTAATATCCGTAGCATCGTTTTGATACTTATCGTGCTTGCAGCTACTGCAATGCGCCTGGTGAGCTTTAAATTTCCTTTCTTAAGCAATTTTACGCCGGTAGGGGCTATCGCGCTATTCGGTGGTGCTTATTTCAATCCAAAATGGAAAGCTTATGTGGTGGTACTGTTATCGTTGTTCTTTAGCGATATCATTATCAATTACCTGTATACGTCCAAATGGGTGCTCTTTTACAGCGGCTCATTGTGGTTGTACCTGTGCTTCGCCATTATGGTATTTGTTGGCAGCCTCATAAAAAAGGTAAACGTTTTGAATGTATTCCTGGCGTCAATCGCCTCGGTAGCTATGCACTGGTTAATTATGGACCTGCCGTGGTTATACGGAACACTATACCCGCATACGCTCGCCGGCTACGGACAATCGCTGATTGCCGCATTGCCGTTTGAGAAAAATATGATCTTGGGTGATGTTGTTTTCGGCGCAATACTATTCGGCGGCTTTGAATTAGCGAAGACAAAATACACCGTACTTCGCTCGAACAAAGAACTCGCTGTTTAACATAAGATATTTTATTTGAGAAAAGCGGTTCGGAAATGGATCGCTTTTTTTGTTGGATAAGGCAGGGAAGGGATTCGCTATAGACGCGATGCATCGCGTCTGTACGTTTTCGAGACACAATACATTGTGTCTCTTGAAAGATGCCAAACAATTCGGATTCGAAGACAAAGTTCAAAGATCCTATGTTCAGAGACACAATGTATTGTGTCTCTACAGGAGTTAATTCGTTACAACAAATACCATGAAAAAGATAGTTATACTAACCGGCGCGGGAATCAGCGCTGAGAGCGGCTTAAAAACCTTCAGAGACAGCGACGGCCTGTGGGAGGGATATAACATAGAAGACGTGGCCACGCCCGAGGCCTGGACGCGTAATCCGGCGTTGGTACAGGAGTTTTATAACGAGCGTCGCAAGTCGGTGCTGGAGGCAAGTCCGAATGCCGCTCATCGCGCATTAGCAAAACTGGAAGAAAAATTCGACGTCACCATCATCACCCAAAACATTGACGATCTGCACGAGCGCGGCGGTTCATCCAACGTGGTGCACCTGCATGGAATTATTACGCGGTCGCAATCGAGCAAGAATGCAGAACTGACCTACCCGATAGACGGCTGGGAAATTAAAATGGGCGAGCTCTGCGAATTGGGCTCACAACTACGCGCACATGTGGTATGGTTTGGCGAAGCGGTGCCGATGATAGAAACCGCCGCACAAATTTGCGGTAAAGCGGATGTTTTTATCCTTGTCGGCTCGTCGCTGGCGGTATATCCGGCAGCGGGGCTGGTCAACTTCGTGCCGCGCAGGGTACCGCGTTACATCGTTGATCCTAACATTCCGTATTTGTCTGATACCTCTTTTGTGAAGATAGAGGAAAGGGCAACTATCGGCGTACCGCAATTAGTAGAACGTTTGATGAATGAAGAGTAAGCACCAGGAATCAATCACCCATTGATAGTCATCCCTAAATCTGTAAAATCGTTTAAAATCCCGGTCCGGAATCAACGCAATCATTCCATCACATGAATCAACGGTCTATTTTCAACTGGAGCGGCGGTAAAGACAGCAGCCTTGCCCTGTACCACTGCCTCAAAGATCCATCCATCCACATCAAATACCTCGTAACAACCATCAATGATGCGGCCGACCGGATCTCGATGCATGGTGTACGGACGGAGCTATTAAAACAGCAAGCCGAAAGCATCGGCATTCCGCTTTACCAGATCCGCCTGCCCGAAATGCCCGATATGGAAACGTATGATAATGC